>MGXK01000118.1:0-10342 GCA_001802375.1 Gammaproteobacteria bacterium RBG_16_51_14 | reverse complement strand
TGCCGCATGCGGACAAACCAGCGCACACTTGTTGCATTGGGTGCAGAGTTCAGGGATCCATACAGGGATATCCTGGGCAATATTCCGTTTTTCCCATTTTGAGGTACCGGTTGGCCACGTCCCGTCCACCGGGAAGGCACTGACTGGCAGCAGGTCTCCCTTGCCTGCCAGCATCATGGCACTGACCGCCTTGACAAAATCAGGTGCATGGTCCGGTACAATGGGAGGTATGTCGAAGCCGGATGTGGCCTTGCCGGGCACATGGACTTTTTCCAAATGGGCAAGGGCCTGGTCGACGGCGGCAAAATTTTGTTCCACGATCTGTTTACCTTGCCGGCCATAGGTTTTTTCGATTGCCCGTTTGATCTGGGAAATAGCCTCATCCCTTGGCAACAGCCCTGATATTGCAAAGAAACAGGTCTGCATGATGGTGTTGATACGTGCCCCCATACCGGTCTCTGAGGCCACCTTGCGGGCATTAATAACGTAAAAGGCCAGATGTTTGCCGGTAATCGCCTGTTGCACTGAATTAGGCAGTTTATCCCACACCTTATCCTTGTCATAAGGGGTATTCAGCAGGAATGTTGCATAGGGTGCCGCATATTGCAGTACATCGTATTTTTCCAGGAACACAAACTGGTGACAGGCGACAAATTCGGCCTGGTCAATGAGATAAGCCGATTGAATAGGGTGTGGGCTGAAGCGCAGATGAGAGATAGTAATCGCGCCTGCTTTCTTGGAATCGTAAACGAAATACCCCTGGGCATAGCTGTCGGTATCTTCAGCAATGATCTTGATCGAGTTTTTGTTTGCACTGACCGTACCGTCGGAACCCAGACCGAAAAACACCGCTCTATTGACACCTTCCAGTTCGGTCTTGAAGCTTTTGTCCAACTTGAGTGACAGTTGTGTCACATCGTCTGTGATACCCACGGTAAAATGGGGCTTGGGTCTGTCCCTGGCCAATTCATCAAACACTGCCTTTACCATAGCGGGGTTAAATTCTTTTGATGAAAGCCCGTAGCGCCCACCGATGACCAGCGGTTCCTGGCCCTCAGCAAGCTCTCCCGCCGCCTTTGCCTGGGCCAGTACTGCTACTACATCGAGATAAAGTGGTTCTCCGAGAGAACCATGTTCCTTGGTCCGATCCATGGCTGCAATTCTACGAACAGTAGGTGGCAGCAATGAGACAAAATGCGCCTGTGAGAAGGGACGGTACAGGCGGACTTTAATCAGGCCTACTTTTTCACCCTTTTTATTCAGATAGTTAATGGTTTCGTGTACGGTTTCAGCGCCGGAGCCCATAATAATGATGATACGTTCAGCCTCGGGGTCGCCCACGTAGTCAAAGGGTTTGTACTGACGCCCGGTGAGTGACGCAAAACGGTCCATCACAGCCTCAACCATGTCGGGACAGTTTTCGTAGAAGGTATTTCTTGCCTCCTGCATCTGAAAAAAGGTATCCGGGTTCTGGGATGAACCACGTAACACCGGTTGATCCGGCGTCAGTGCCCGTCGACGGTGCTCGGCAATCAGGGCATCGTCAATCATTGCGTGTAAATCATCGTCAGTGAGTTCTTCGATCCTGGATACCTCGTGTGAGGTCCTGAATCCATCAAAGAAATGCAAAAAAGGGACACGGCTACGCAGTGTCGCGGCCTGGGCTATGCAGGCCATATCGTGAGCCTCTTGGACTGAGGCCGATGCCAACATGGCAAAACCGGTTTGTCGGCAGGCCATAACATCCGAATGATCACCGAAGATGGAAAGTGCATGCGTGGCCACGGTACGCGCCGATACGTGCATGGAGAACGAGCTTAATTCACCGGCGATCTTGTACATGTTTGGGATCATCAGAAGCAGACCCTGGGAGGCCGTAAATGTAGTCGTCAGGGCCCCGCTCTGAAGTGAACCGTGTACTGCCCCTGCGGCACCCGCCTCGGACTGCATTTCCACAACCTCCGGTACTACGTCCCAGATGTTCTTGCGTCCCTGGGCCGACCACTCATCTGCCCGCTCACCCATGGCTGACGACGGTGTTATCGGATAAATCGCGATAACTTCATTTGTTCTGTGCGCAACCGAGGTTACTGCATCGTTGCCGTCCACAGTGATCATTTGCCTATCGGCCATAAGGGGATTCCCTCGTAGTTACTTAACCAGATTATACTTTTTGCCGTACCCGGCACGTCCTTTGCGAATCGAAATTTACGTTGCGTCGCCGCATAAAACAAGCTCATATATTAAATAGTTAGTATTAATATATTTAATATAAAGACCTGTTTCAATCGGTCAATTAGTTAGCAATTTTTTACAAAAAACAGGTAACTACTTGTATTTAAAAACTTGATATGTGGAGTGTATCTTGTTGTAACTCTAGTTGATGTCCCGCACAAACCGGATAAAACCGGATAAAAGAATCTTCATATCTAATGATATATGTCAAAAACCTGGTTTCTATTAAAATGATGTGATTAGCAAGATTTGCCTTTAATTGGCACTGAAAATTCCAGGATTCTGCTTTTAGGCCCGGGTAATATTGGCAGTCAGATTTAAATTTTGATGCCACGGATGTAATTGATGGATGATCCTTAATACCTGGTCACCAAGCTCGCAGGCAAGCCGTATTGACCGGTTATGGAACTTGAAAAGAAATATATATAACTCCTTTAATATCAGTCATATATAATTAATTATTAATTTGTATTACCGGTTTTCATCGGTATGGGAAAACGACCGTCAAGAAGCCTTTATACTGCAATCCTGATGTCACTATTCGATAAAGATTGTCAATTATGCCCGCGTTTATCAACGCATCTGGAAAATGTACGAAAAAATTATCCTGGCTATCATGCCCGTCCAGTACCCTCATTTGGGAAAGAAAAACCAAAACTGTTAATTGTAGGACTCGCCCCCGGCATGCATGGAGCCAATGCCACAGGCAGGCCTTTTACCGGTGACTATGCCGGTATTCTGCTATATAAAACGTTGTTTGACTTCGGTTTATCCAGTCAACCCCTTTCCACTCACGTGAAGGATGACTTACGACTAAGTAATTGCAGAATTACCAATGCCGTCAGATGCCTGCCTCCGGAAAACAAACCGACAGGTGATGAAATAAAGACATGTAATCCCTATCTGCAGGACGAATTGAAACGGATTTTACCTGGCGGCGTTATTTTGACCCTGGGGCACATCGCTCATAATGCCGTTGTTAACGCACTGCAATTAAAACAGGGCGCATTCCCCTTCGGGCATAATTGTCTGCATGACCTTCCCGGTAATCGCTGGTTGTTGAATTCCTACCATTGCAGCCGCTATAACACACAGACGCGACGTTTGACTGAAGATATGTTTACTGCCGTGTTTACAAAAGCGGTCAGACTTATGAATGTCACAGCCTGATTGATTCCATTCCCATGCCAGACAAATCTGCATTCAATGCCAGGGCATATTTAAAATCGCTCACCAGCCGCCCCGGTGTTTATCGCATGCTTGACGCAACAGAAACGGTCATTTATGTCGGTAAGGCGCGGAATCTGAAGAAAAGGGTAGGTAGTTACTTCACCAGGGGAGGGCAGCATTCTCCCAAGACCAGCGCCATGCTCAAGCAGGTATCTGATATCCGTGTAACAGTCACGCATACTGAAAACGAGGCCTTGATACTGGAAAATAATCTGATTAAGGACCTGAAACCACGTTATAATATTTGGTTCAGGGATGACAAGAGCTATCCCTATATCTATCTATCGTCTGATCAGAAATATCCAAGATTGAGTTATCACCGGGGTGCCCGACTGGGGAAAGGCCGTTATTTCGGGCCGTATCCCGGTTCGGGTGCCGTACGCATGTCGCTGAACCTGATTCAAAAATTATTTCTGGTGCGTTCATGCGAAGACAGCTTTTTCTCAAACCGTTCACGGCCTTGCCTGCAATACCAGATAAAACGCTGTAGTGCCCCGTGCGTCGGATTGATAGAACAGGAAAGTTATTTGCAAGACATAAAATATGCTGCCCTGTTTCTGGAAGGGAAGAACGAAAAAGTCATTCAGGCCCTGATCGAACCAATGCAACAGGCAGCTGACTCTCTCGAATATGAACGTGCTGCCCGTTACCGCGATCAAATCAGCAGTTTGAGAAAGGTACAGGAGCATCAGTACATCAATACATCAGGCGGCAATATCGATATCATCGGGTGTGGCAGCACAGACGGATTGACATGCGTGCAGGTTTTCTTCGTCAGGGGAGGTTTGAATTTTGGCAGCAAGTCCTATTTCCCGAAGCAGCCGGGTGGATTGGAAGCAGCAGCTGTCCTGGATGCATTTCTGGCACAATATTATCTCAACACGAATGTGGAACGGGATATCCCTTCAGAGATACTGGTCAGTCATGAACCCCATGATCGTGTGCTTCTGCAGGCAGTATTGTCAGAACAGGCTGGTCGTACCGTAGTAATCAAATCACGGGTGCGTGGTGACAGGGTAAAATGGGTAACCATGGTTATGGAAAATGTTGAAGTTACCCTCCGGCAGCGTCTTGCTACACGAGAAACACAGCAAATTCGTCTCGATGACCTCTGCGAAAGACTGAAACTGGAAGATCCTGTTGAGCGACTGGAATGTTTCGATGTCAGTCATATACAGGGAGATGCCACGGTCGCTTCCTGTGTTGTATTTAATGCTGAGGGGCCTGTGAATTCAGATTACCGGCATTTTAATATCCGGGATACCGGGCAGGGTGATGATTATGCGGCGATGCGCCAGGTGATCCTGAGACGCTATACGCGGCTCAGGAAAGAAGGGACCAGACTCCCGGATATTATCCTGATCGATGGTGGTAAAGGGCAAGTGGCAATGGCAAGGGAAGTACTGGAGGAATTGCAACTGACTGATATACCTTTACTCGGGATAGCAAAGGGTCCCTCCAGAAAACCGGGGCTGGAGACACTCATCATGGCCGATACCAGGCGCACAATAAAATTACCGTCAGATGCACCGGCACTGCATCTGATTCAACATATCCGTGATGAAGCACATCGATTTGCCATCAGTGGCCACCGGCAACGACGTAAAATGAACAGAAAACAGTCACCTCTCGAACAAATCGAAGGTATTGGTAATAAAAGACGCCGGAATTTGATCCACCATTTCGGTGGAATTCAGGGTATAGTCAGCGCGGGAGTTGATGATCTTGCCATGGTGCCGGGGATCAATAAAAATCTGGCCCGGAAAATCTATAATAAATTTCATACTTGAGGATGAATATACCAAACAGTCTGTCGCTGCTCCGTATTAGCCTGATTCCGGTATTTATCCTGTTCTTTTATCTGCCGGTTTCATGGTGTTATATAGCCGCCACTCTAATTTTTACCCTGGCAGCGATAACAGACATACTGGATGGCTATCTGGCCAGAAAACTGGAACAAACATCCAGACTGGGTACGTTTCTCGACCCTGTTGCGGATAAACTGATGGTTGCAGTAGTGCTGGTTTTACTGGTGCAGAACCATCCTACTGTCTGGCTGGCACTGCCGGCAGCTGTGATCATCGGCAGGGAGATTACGGTATCTGCCCTGCGGGAATGGATGGCTGAATTGGGTGTACGCAGCAAGGTCGCGGTATCGGCATATGGAAAAATCAAGACGATTGCCCAGATGATCGCAATGATATTGCTGATTTTCCATCAACCAGTATTCGGGTTGCCGGTATATCAGACTGGTATGGTGTTGCTCTATGTTGCTGCCATCCTCACCCTCTGGTCCATGTGCCATTATCTGATTGCCGCATGGCCACAACTCAATAAAAACAAGGAATAACTGGGCAATAAGCACGGTATCTGCCGTCTGCACAAAGATGAAATTTCTGTATTTTTGTTCCAGCCATGTCTAATAAGCAGTACTCCCGGTGATGACTATTTATTGACAGAATACAGCCCGTAGTTACAATAGACGCACCTCAGCGGGAACAAGGAAATGACACCTGATGTGTCATTTCCCCTGCGAACGCCCTGACATGGAGGGCAGGGCTGGTGTCCACCAAAGCCAAAGTTGTGACGCCATGGATTGTTTGTAAATTATTTACCAGAACGCGGGAATAGCTCAGTTGGTAGAGCACAACCTTGCCAAGGTTGGGGTCGCGAGTTCGAGTCTCGTTTCCCGCTCCAGATTTTCGTAGAGACTATCAAAAAACCCGCTGCGGCGGGTTTTTTGATGATAACGGTCATGTGTATGCTTATAAACTTCCACGGATTGACAACCGTGGTTTTAACTGTTTCGGGCTTCGCCCATCCGGGTCTTTGACCAGGAAACGCTACATCTCACGGGCTTACGCGCGGGAGGTTTACTGGTGCACTAAATAATCAGGCCTTTTCGTTTTGATAGATCGGGTAATTGCGGGGTCTCTACCAGGTAGCGCTGATCCAGTAATGGCATGAGATCAAAATAGGGGCGAATTATTTCCGATTCGGCAGCTTCAAACTCTTCGAATGGACCATCAAAATAAACCTTACCTGCGTGGAGCATGATGGTTCTGGGACGCGCCCTGTTCAACAAGTCCTTGTCATGTGTGACAATGATGGAAGTTCGGATGGTGCCTTCAGGGAGATTCTGATTGTGCTTGTTTATGATCAAATCATGAATTTGTGCAGAATTTGTCGGATCAAGTCCGGTGGTCGGTTCATCATAAAATATGACATAAGGGTCCATGGACAGTGCCCGTGCAACTGCCAGTCTTTTTGCCATGCCACCCGATAAATTTCCATGATCACTCATCAAAAAATCACGATCATTGGGCAACCCGACAGCACGCAAGGTCTCTTCTGCGATTGGTATAATCGCGTCATCATCCAATCCTTTTACCTCACGCAACCACAAGGCAATATTCTCATAAACGGATCCTGAAAAAAGCGCATTTCGCTGGAATACGACGCCCCAGTGTCTGTGAATATTATCAATTTCAAATTCATTAAATTCGGACAGATCCCTGAGTCTCCTGTTTTTTTCTCCATGATCAAAGACCAGGATATTCCCTTTGTCCGGTGTGAATTGTCCGAGGATTAAATTCATGAGAACCGTTTTCCCACAGCCGGAACCTCCCACGATGGCAACCACTTCTCCGCTGTTGATCCTGAGAGTGATACCCTGTAACACATCATTCCCGTTGAATGATTTACAGAGAGATTCAATCAATATTTCTGTCTGCGATTCGGTTTCCATTAGAAATACTGGATTAGTATGGGCATAAGAAGACTGGCTGTAACAATGTGTGCAGGATGATTCATTTCGCCAAATCCGGCAGGCAGGTACTGGCCAGCACGAACATGAACGACAGCATACCAACCGGAAGCATACATTAAGTCAATATTTATGGATATTAGCCATGCCTGATTGTATATAATTGAGGCATGAGTTTAATTGATAACTACAGTCGATTACCTTCCTGCCGGGACATAAAACAAAATTTTTTCTACCTGAAGGTGATATGGTTGAATAAAACTACCTTGCTTACCTTAATGGCGATAACGAATACGAATTAACCCATGCCAAAAATCGTGAAAACCGGACCGGAGCAGACTGACAGGTTGTCTTTAACCCTGTTTGAGATATATGAGAGGCGACGCAAATATCCCAGGGCGATTCTCAACATCCCCGTGAAGATAAGAATGGACACCGGTATTAAAGGCGAGGCCACTCTCTATGATATATCTCCTGACGGGATCCAGGTCAGGTGCAACAGGGAAACCGCCAGGATTATTTGCCCGGAAGGCAAGATTACAAAAGAAAATGTGAAGCGGCATCTGGAAGTCATATTTGTATTGCCCTATCGACGAAGAAAAAAAGCGGTATGCATAAGGGTAATGCCTGTCTATTTGCTGTTTATCGCCGTGGATCTGATTGCATTTGGAATGCAATTTCACAGGAAAGACAAGGAAACATTGAAGAGTATAGAAGACTATATCGATTACGAATTGGCACCTTCCATCGAGGAACTGGAGGAAATCCTAAAGGAAAAAATCGGCAAGACGTTGCCCAGGGAGATTCGGGCACCAACAGAGGAATATACAGATGAGGGAAAACATGAAAAAGGCAAGAAAAAATCAGATACAGATGAGCCGGAATACAACCTTGTCAGAATTAGTAAAGATATTCAGGATATACGGAGATATACTGATATTATTCATAAGGTACTGAATAAGTTAACAAAGGAACTGGAAGATATAGAAACGCAATTAGACCTGAAAGAATAGGTTGCGCAAGTTACTATTTTATCAATGTGCTCACATACCCATAAGCACAAGTGATATATCAGGGGACGGACAGGATATTTTATGTTTGCCAGATGTATGCCTGTACGGAATTACCGGGAATCTTAAGAGTCATTCTGGTTGGAATCTAGCACAATGGATATCACAACTTATCTTAAAAGCATGGTTGACAATGATGCGTCAGACCTGTTTTTCAGTGCCGGGGCGCCGGTCAATATCAAAATTCAGGGTATTACCAGACCGGCAGATAAAGATCCCTTGACATCGATGGATGTCAAAAAACTTGCGTATTCAATTATGAATGACGATCAGATTGCCACTTATGAAGGGACTCTTGAGCTCAATATGGCAATCTCGGTAAAAAATCTGGGCCGTTTCCGCGTAAACGTCTACCGGCAGCGTGGCGAAACAGCAATGGTTATTCGCTATATCAAGAGCAAGATTCCATCCATAAGTTCACTGGGACTGCCTGCGATACTGGAAAGTCTGATCATGGAAAAACAGGGCTTGATCCTAGTTGTAGGTGCAACGGGATCAGGGAAATCAACGACGCTTGCTGCGATGATTAATTATCGCAACAAGAACCAGACCGGACATATCCTCACGATTGAAGACCCGATTGAATTCATACATGAACATAAAAAATCGGTTGTTGACCAACGGGAAGTCGGGCTGGATACGCTGTCCTATCAGGAGGCGTTAAAAAACGCCCTGCGTGAGGCCCCTGATGTGATCGTTGTAGGTGAGATCCGCGATCGTGAAACCATGAGTCATGCACTTCATTTTGCAGAATCAGGTCATGTCTGCCTCTCAACCTTGCACGCCAATAATGCCAACCAGGCACTGGAGAGAATCATCAATTTTTTCCCGGATACGGCGCATCACGGTCTGTTGCTTGATATCGCGCAACATCTGAAGGCAATTATTTCACAACGTCTCTTGAAAGGCAGGGATGGAAACAGGGTTCCGGCTGTTGAAGTGATGCTCAACACACCCTATATCTCGGAACTGATTGAAGAGAGCAAGGTCAGTGAAATCAAGGATGCCATGGAGCAGGGTGAGCTTTCCGGTATGCAGACATTCGATCAGTCACTATACAATCTTTACAAGGCGGGTGTGATCGACATTGATGAGGCGTTGCAAAATGCAGACTCCAGAAACAACCTTCGATTGCGTTTACGGCTTGAAGAACCGGGCCAATTTGAAGATACCGGCGAATTCGAAATAAAGAGGACAAATGACGACGAAGTACTCCTGAAAAGAAAATAACAGTCATTGACCCGGCTTGCCGGCATCCTCAATGAAGAATATGGAGAACAGGCATTCAGTTACGTTGAATATATCAGGAGTCTACCTCACCATCCAGGTAACAACAGACCCATATAATTTCGTGGGATACATGGATACAATGACCCCGGACACGGACAAACCCGGGGTTTGCGCTTTAAGAGGATAAAGGAATCAAGGTCCCGTAATCATACAAAGGCTGGGTGGCAGAGTGGTCATGCAGCGGCCTGCAAAGCCGTGGACGCCGGTTCGATTCCGACCCCAGCCTCCATTTTAAATCAGCCCGGGTGGTGGAATAGGTAGACACAAGGGACTTAAAATCCCTCGGCTTTGCAGCCGTGACGGTTCGAGTCCGTCCCCGGGCACCAATTCAATTTTTGAACAGAAAAAATGAGTGTCCGCCAACGGTTCAGGACTAAGGCGTATATATGAATAATGTCTGGTCAGGCAGACTATACTGTCTGCGATTGACATTACTGCTTGCCGTTATCGATATCAGGATTTGAATCCCTATCTGATTTCTGCAGCAAATCTAAAGCGAGATTCAGGTTCTGGCGTGCGTTCGCATAGTGGGGTTTGATTCGCAGTGCCTCGGTAAAATGGACAATGGCCTCACTGAATTTTCCCTGGTCTGCCAGGGCAGATCCTAGGTTGTTATGAGCCTCTTCATGGCCAGGGTAGATTTGCAGTGCCTTCATAAAGTGACTGATAGCCTCATTGAATCTTTTCTGGCTCGCAAGTGCAACCCCGAGGTTGTTGTGCGCCGATGCAAAATCAGGTTTTATTTCAAGTG
>MGXK01000117.1:13383-13598 GCA_001802375.1 Gammaproteobacteria bacterium RBG_16_51_14 | reverse complement strand
ACATTGTCAGCCCGCGCAAATTGAACTGAATGAAAGGAAGCACCACATCTTTTGTCAGTTGTCCGTAGTCAGTTGTTTACGACCTACAACACACCACCCACAAGTTATTGTCCATTGCCAGTATTTGTGTGGCTGGTTTCGAAACGGGGGCTTTCATGAACATAGCGTTCGTGCTATATTGTTACTGTGCGCTGGACAATAATTTACTACAGCGA
>MGXK01000117.1:7176-13264 GCA_001802375.1 Gammaproteobacteria bacterium RBG_16_51_14 | reverse complement strand
CCATACGCGTGCGATGGGAGGCGGGCTATTCGAACTCCGTCTCAGGGCACGGGAAGGGATTGCAAGAGTTTTCTATTGCACCATAGTAGAGAACAAGATCGTAATCCTGCACCAGTTCATCAAGAAATCTGACAAAACGCCGGCGAAAGAATTAGAGGTCGCGCGTAAACGAATGAAGGTGATCAAAAATGCTTACACATAAAGCACTGAAAGCACGCGCCCTCAACCGGCCTGAGGTTAAGGCGGAATATGACCGGTTAGAGGAAGAGTTTGCATTTCTGGATCAATTTCTGAAGGCACGTGCCGCAGCGGGTCTTACCCAGGCTGAAATTGCAGAACGAATCGGGACTACACAGTCTGCCATTGCGCGTTTGGAATCCGGTGAAGGTAAACGAATTCCATCACTTGCCACTTTGAGAAAGTACGCACGTGCGGTGGGTTGCAGAATAGAACTTCGTCTTGTAAGTGAAGCACAGAACCGCAAACGCGGCTCATTAGTTCGGTAGTTCTGTCCCATTGTTGGGGGGGCAGGTCTTTCGTTGCCATATTGACAGCCCAACCTGTCATATTCACCACGCGGGTTAGGGGGGCAGGTCTTTCGTTGCCACATCCAACAAACACGTTATTTGTCTGTAGTCAGTTGCCAGTTGCCAGTTGTTAGTTGCTTATAACCTGCTACCCACAACCAACTACCACCAACATACAACCCGCCACCCGCAACTTCACTGATAATGATATCGAAGCTGGGCCACGAACAGAGATTTGTGTTCTATTTTATAGACTATCCTATGTTCATCGTCGATTCGCCGGGACCAATAGCCGGAAAGACCATGTTTAAGTGGTTCCGGTTTTCCGATCCCCTGGAAAGGCGAGTGCTGGATGTCTTTGATAAGTTGATTTATTCGCTTAAGAATCTTTTTATCAGTTCGCTGCCAGTAGAGGTAATCTTCCCAGGCGTGCTCCGAGAAGATCAAATTCACTCAACAAGCACCCTCTCTGTACCAGCACCCGATGCCAACTCGGCAATAGATTCGAGAAGTCGACGTGCATTTTTTGGACTCCGAAGCAGGTAGGCTGTTTCCTCCAGGGCCTCGAAATCGTCCAATGAGATCATGACAACCGAGCGTGAATTTTTCCGGGTAATGATGATAGGGGCATGGTCGTCACAGACCTTTTCCATGGTCTCGGCAAGTCTGCTTCGTGCTTCAGAGTAGGTAATCGTTACCATGAAGAATTTCCTCGTATTTGTACAAGTAAATGTACAATACAATTTCACTCATAACAAGCGATTGTGATCAACTGGCAGTTGCCAGTGGTCAGTTGTCCGTAGTCAGTTGTAAGTTGTTAACAACCCACCACCAGCAACCTGCAACCAACGTTGTTGTCCGTGGCCAGTTGTTGGTTGTTAACCACCCGCAACCAGCAACCTGCAACAAACCACCTTTTCTATTCGTAGTGCGTCCACATCCTGATGATCTTTACTGTTCGTTCGTCCTCGATCACCTGATAGACCAGCCGATGGTGAATATTGATCCTCCTGGAACAGGTTCCCTTCAGATCGCCAACCAGCCTTTCATAGCGCGGTGGATTTGCATACGGGTCTTTTGAGATTATTTCCAGAAGGGATTCAGCACTTGCCTTGAGGTTTGATGAGGAAAGTTTCCTGGCATCTTTCTGTGCCTGTCTGGTGAAAACAAGTTTCCACCTCACCAATCAAGTTCCTCTGCGCATTCGTCGATCGGGGTGTTACGACCCTCAACGATGGAATCGCGCATTCCCGGGACTGACAAAAGATACAGGGTTTCATTGATGGAATTCCAGTCATCTTCAGACAAAATAACCGCATTGCCTTTTTTCCCTTTAATGACAATGGGCTGATGACTCTCTAGGGTTTCCTCGATGAGTCGATACAAGTTGGCGCGCGCTTTTGTTGCAGAAAAAATGGACATGAAATTCACCTCATGGAATAGCGTACGCTTTTACGTACGTTTGTCAATCCAAGAGAACATGAGGTGTTATTTGGCAGTTGGCCGTAGTCAGTTGTCAGCTGTTAACCACCCACAACCCACAACCTGCAAGTTTAAGGGGATAATTTGGGCATGGCAGGGTCAAAGCATTCCTGACCGAGTTCCTTGCAGACACGCCTGCATTTCCTTTGCATTGGCTTTGCTACAGCAGTACCTCTAGGTGACATGGATACACCGCCACCCGAAATGATGCAATCCTCACCCCAGCGTTCACATACGGTAAGGCATTTTTTTTCTGCCTTATCAGGGGCCTTGTCTGCCGGTGTCTCCGTGGTATTGCCAGCGGGATCGGTGGGTTCTGCGGCTTCGACAGCGAGGGATGAAATCGCAAACACCAGCAGGGATGCCAGAAATATTCGGGGGAGAAACTGATTATTTCGATGTAACACGTCCATTAGACAGTTTTTCCTGTGTGGGTTTCAAAAAACAGCGGGGATATTTTATCCGCTTCTCATCCTCTGTCATCTATCTATTTTATGTGTCCCTGCACATTCACCTGAACTCCCTCCGACTATCTCTATCCGGGATAGAGTGCTGCCTACTGAACAGAATGGCCCAGGGATCTTTGCCGAATCGGTTAATAGCAAATGCAAGATCCAAATCCGCATGGGTAACCCGGTACACCCAAACGTCAGCCGGTGTGTTTTGCGCAGATCCTGGCCAGCTTATTGTTTCATAAAAAGATACAATATATTTATATAATTCATATTGTAACCTTTCAGGAAACTACCTATATTTATTGCAACGCAACAATTGGCTACTAATCCATTTAACACATTGCAGGAGAATCATCATGAAACCTTTGCCTGTCACATTGATCGCCCTGTTTGGTTTCACATTCAGCATGAGTGTGTTGGCCGGCGCCAATTATCCAATCGCAATCAAGGCCGGTGATCTGGGCTGGGAGTTTAACTCCAGCACTGGTCAGAAGGTCAGCCTGCTTGATATGTATACGGATGATGCCGTCGTCATCCCTCCCAGCAGTGAAATCCTGTCGAACCACTCCGCCATCCAATCCTTCTGGGATGAGGTGCGGCAAGGCGGTATCCGGGAATATGAGATCGACACCATCAATCTGCATGTGGATGGGGATATCGCCTATCAGACCGCCTATTGGCAGTCCAGCATTACGGCGGACAATGGCACGGTCTTCCATATCGATGGCACCATGACCAACGTCCTGGAACGCCAGCAAAACGGTAACTGGAAGATCCGGACACAAAGCTGGAATTGATAATAAAAATGCAAGGGCATTTCTCTTCCTCCTCTATTTTTGCTCTGACATGACCCTTCCCAAGTAAACTTGAAGTACTTCACACAGGGACGTGTGTTTTTTTTCAGGAAATTCGGATAAACCCAATCGTTTCAATCAGAAAAACCCCGTTTTACCAACCTGGCATGGCCGGAAAATCAACGGTTACTCTTTACCCAACAACGAATTCAGGCGTTCCGGGTTTTATTCAGTTTCATGTACCATCAGGCACTGCAACTCCGCCGCCCTTCGCGTCAAACCAATCTTCTGAAAACCCGCTTCCCCGCAATCAGTTGGAGGCCCGACCGCCGACACCCCTGGTCTTTTTGTCGATGACCCTGGCCTGTTGTTTCGGTCGCAATGCGCGTACCGCAGCGCCAGCCTGCCACATTTCGGAATTGCGAATGGCCGCCAGTTCCCTGCCGAGTTGTTCCTGGTAGTTTTTCCTGCCACAGGAACTGAGGACGCGCGCAGTCTCCTTCCCCGTCTTTACACGTTTGTAGAGCTCCTTGAACACAGGCAATACCGCCTTTCTGAATCTGGGCTTCCAGTCCAGGGCACCACGTTGTGCCGTCGCGGAGCAGTTGGAATACATCCAGTCCATACCATTTTCGTCCACCAGCCGGATCAGGCTCTGGGTCAGTTCTTCGACCGTTTCATTAAAGGCCTCGCTCGGGCTGTGACCGTTTTTGCGCAGCACCTCATACTGGGCCTCCATAATCCCGGCCAGTGCACCCATCAGCACACCGCGTTCACCCGTCAGGTCGCTGAAGACCTCGCTTTCAAAGGTGGTCGGGAACAGATAGCCGGAGCCAATCGCAATGCCGACCGCCAGGCAGCGCTCGATGGCATGTCCGGTAGCGTCCTGCCCAACGGCATAGCTGGAGTTGATACCTGCGCCGGACAGGAAATTGCGCCGCACCGAGGTCCCCGATCCCTTTGGTGCCACCAGAATGACGTCCACATTCTTTGGCGGGACCACCCCCGTCTGATCCTTGTAGGCAATCGAGAAACCGTGCGAGAAATACAAGGCGTCGCCCGGATTCAGGTTCTTTTTTACGGTGGGCCAGATTACCCGCTGCGCGGCATCACTGACCAGCATCATGATGATGGTGCCCTTCTGCGTCGCCGCTTCGACATCGAACAATGTCTCGCCGGGGACCCATCCATCCTTGCGGGCACGATCCCAGTCTTTTTTAAAGGCCGGGGACTGGCCGATGATGACCTTAATGCCATTGTCCTTCATGTTCAGTGCCTGCGCGGGCCCCTGTACGCCATAGCCGATGATGGCCACCGTTTCATTTTTCAGAATCTTGCGGGCCTTCGCCACCGGAAATTCCTTGCGTGTGACGACCTCTTCCACCGTGCCGCCAAAATCAATCTTCATGTTTCTTTCTCCTGGTTAATGGACAGATTGTGAACATTACAAAAATCAGGACCCGCCATCATGCATCTGTTGTTGGTTGTTTTCCCGGCACGACAGGACTGACCGCGCAATAGTGTACCTCAAAAAAAACCGGATCGCCTTCATCGGGAATCCCGATTCAGGGAAACAATCAATCCAGCCTGTTGATCTTCTGTTCATTTGCCGGGCAACCAGAATAATAAACTCAACAGAATGCTGATCAACAGGCAGCAGCGCCATGCGCCGCAGTCCCGAATCACAGACAGATCACCTCCTGCAGAACGGGCCTTCCATATTCCGCAGCGCCGGTTTTCACCCTTAAATTTGGCAGAATATCCACCTCTGCCCGTGTATGCGTGTGTCCGCACAAAATCAAGGCATCTACATACTGATTATTGATCATTCCCTGATAGAGAACATCGCCAACGGCCTTGCAGGAAAAATGCGGCAGCCAGTCATCATTGGCTACCCTGCCGTCATACAGACAGGCCTCTTTAAAAGGAGGGACGTGTGTCATAAAAATAATGTGATCATAATTTTCCAGTGCCCTGCTGAGAAAATAGGATAAATAATCCGCCGCTTCGTCTCCCAGTTTATGGAGTCTCTTTAAGCGTTCATTCTTCGTTAAATTAGATAATTCCTTGATGTGTAAATAATCATTCAGCATGACCCCGGAATCCCGGTAATTGCCAAGCCTGCCGTCCGCCCATGAATCATGCCCCAGAAGAACTGTATTGGGTGTCAATTCCATAACCCCCTTTATCGTCACCCAGATCAATCCGGGCGTTTTCTGGCACAGGTTACTGATTCTTTTCCTGGTCTCCCGGATACTTCCCCGGTAAAAATCATGATTACCCAGAACAAAATACACAGGGATCCCGATTTCTTTGCACAACTGTTGCAGATAGAAATCCACAGAATCAGCGTTGCCGATATCACCGGTAATAAAAATCGCATCCAGTTTGGCTTTTAGAATAGCACTGATGAATTCCCTGTAGACGGAATACTCGACGAAATCCAGATGGATATCCGTACACCAGCCTATACGTTTGAACATCTTCTTATTATCTCTCTAAGGGGCATATTCTGAATCATGGATCACCTGCACACCTTAAGTAAATCGGGCAACCGGCGCGTTGGGTGCCTTGTGACGGTCATTCCTTCTCATGAAAACCGGGATGGTTGATTGCAACCAGATATCCGGTTTAAAAAAACCAATTAACCCCGGGTTCAGCGGCTGAAAAAAACAGCAGCAAAAATAGATAACATATAACTTATTGTAATATATAAATATTATTTAATCAGCTGAGTTGAAGCCATTTTGGCATGATTCCTGCCCCTATATAGACGTAGGTAAAAAACTTTATCACGCACAAGAGGGTTACGACGATGAAATGGCAAACA
>MGXK01000117.1:2824-7156 GCA_001802375.1 Gammaproteobacteria bacterium RBG_16_51_14 | reverse complement strand
CTTCGGCTTTGAAGTCACCATGTACATCAACAACAAGTAAGACTTCCTCCTAAGTCTGAACAAACAAGGGGCCACTGGCCCCTTGTTTTTTTTCCGTACTGTTAATCCAGTCCTGATCGCACCATCCCTGCTATTTTTATCTTCTCTGTGCTTGCGCATGGGGTTTTGTGCCGCGATAAATGGCATCCCGTTATGATAAAGTAGGACCTGCCAGCAACCGACAGGGAACAACACAAGGCATGAAAAAATGCATTGAAGGATTATATGCACGGGCAGACGTGCGTATCCCCGTCGGGAGGACATAATCAAGATAGAGATCAGAAGGATCAGAAGGATAGTAAAGACAAGAATAGTCCGGCAATATCGGACAGGTACGGGAGATTCAGAATGATAAAGGCAGGTATTATCGGCGGTTCGGGACTGGACGATCCGCAATTATTAAAAAATGCGGAAGAAATTCATGTCACAACCCCCTACGGAGAACCAACCTCAGCCCTGACCATCGGGTCAATCGCCGGGAGAGAGGTCGTTATCCTGGCGCGACATGGCAGACAACATACCATCCCGCCAACCCATATCAATTACCGGGCCAATATCCACGCCCTGAAAAATCAGGGCTGTACACATATTCTGGCAACCACGGCTTGCGGGTCACTGAGAGAAGAGATTCAGCGTGGAGACCTGGTCATCCTCGATCAATTTATCGATTTCACACGGTTCAGGCCGGTGACCTTTTATGACTCTTTTGCACCGGGCGCGGAAAATGCAAAACATACCCCCATGTCCGATCCCTTTGATGAAGCATTACGGCAGAAACTCGTGGCAAATGCAAAGGCAATGGGGGTGCGGTTCCATGCACGGGGAACGGTAATCAACATTGAAGGTCCCCGCTTCTCGACACGGGCTGAATCCAATATGTTCCGGTTATGGGGTGCAGATGTGATTAACATGTCGCTGGCACCGGAAGCCATCCTGGCGAATGAGGCGGCGATCCCCTATGCAGCCGTCGCCATAGCAACCGATTATGATTGCTGGAAGACGGATGAAGCCCCGGTCGAATGGGCCGAGATCCTGAGAATTTTTGAATGTAATGTTGAAATCGTCAAGACACTTCTCCTGAAAACAATCCAGGTGATATAAGGGATGGTCTGAAAATTCCAGGGCCTCGTTACCCCCTGGTGGGGTATGGAATTATTCAGACCATTCATAAAAAAAGATTTTACCTGAACGGTGATTTTTCTCTGCACACAGTACAGAAGGGCAGGTATGCGGGCTAACCATCTGAGGCATCAGGATCAGATGCAGGCCTTTACTCAATCCGGGGATATAAGCGAAATGCTGATACAGATATCTGATATTTCAAAAACATCTGTGGATTTTATCGACATGGAGCACAAGCAACTTGCAGACAGTATCAACAGGCTGTGGCAGCTCGTCGAAAACAATTCCATACAAAACAATGCCGATTCCGAGATCACCGGAAAATTGCAGGAAATAATTACTCATTTACAGGATCATTTTGGACATGAGGAAGAATTGATGGCAAAAAACAGTTTTCCCGCCGCAGGGCATCACAAAAAACGAACATCTTGTTTTTCTGAATAAACTAAATAAAGCCTGTGTGGATTTTATTCTTTATTGGCACGCGTGGAATGTAATCAACTGTTCCTTATGGAATTCCAGTCGCAATGGTCTTGTCATAATCTGGTCAAAACACAGCTTGCAATAATACGTCAATGCATGCTTACATGGATTTATGCCCTGAGGGTACGTAAGCAGTAGAGCGACGCACAGCTACAGGGAAGTAGGCGGTACGACCCCAAGGATGGGGGAGATAGACGGCGTCGGGAACACGCCGTCGAGAGCGACGCAGGAAGCCAGAGCCGAAGACCTGCCCCCATTGTAAGTGCTACTGGCCGATAAAATACTCTATTCTGTTTCTGCCATTTATTTTTGCTGTTTCCAGGGCCTTGTCAGCCATGTTTATAATCTGATGACTATCAATATTTTTATCAATACCCGGCTTGCACGCGGTAATGCCAATACTGGTGGTAAGTTGCAATGTCTTGAAGTCATCTCCGTAAAGAAATTCACTGGTCTCGACGATTGCCAGTAATCTTTTCGCCAGATAGAAGGTTGCTTCAAAATCCGTTTCCGGAAAGAGACAAACAAATTTATCGCCGTGGTCACGTGCTATCACATCCGTAATTCGTGAATTATCCCTGAGAACCTCTGCGACTTCTTTCAGAATCATGTCACCGCAAAGCCGTCCGTATTGCTCATTTATCCTTTTGAAGTTGTCTATCCCTAACATGAGACAGCTGAGACTTCTTTGGTAGCGCCTGGCCCTGCTCAATTCAATCTTGGTCAATTCACTAAAGTGTTTTCTATTATAAAGATGTGTCAAGTCATCCATGATTGTCATGAACTCTATCCTGTCAAAGGCCTCATCCAGTTGCTGTAATAACTTTCTGATAAATGAATTCAGGATCAACAGGAGGACAAGTAAAATAACAATACCTGTGGCAGCAGGAATAGCCGGTTCAAAAAGCCCCCGGTCAAGGATGATCAATCCCATGGCGCCGATGCAACCGGCTGTCATGGTGAAAACAGTCAGCTTCTGGCCGGGTGACATCCGGTTTCTGGACTTGTTTGATCGTTTTTTGCTGCCTGACATAAGTAGTATTTGAATTGACCCTGCCGAATCTTAACGGGCACTCGTCAAAGGTAACTATAACAGTAGTGGACTCTTTTCTGAAAAACAGGCCATTCAGTAACCAGGAACCTCTGCCCGGGAGTCCCTGCCATCATGCCGTTGCCCACAGGGCATAAATTTCAACCGGCATCCCTATAGGGTCTCCCCCCGTTTTGCAAGGCCTTGTCACCGTCCTGACAGGGACAGGTCTGTCATCTATTCGGCCTGTCTCCTGTCAGAGATACCATCCATTACACCAGCGGTGACTAACCGCCAACCCGAACCTATTGTGGCGCCATCATACCCTGATGTACGATCACCCGGAATCAGCATTTGTTATTTACTCCAACGGGCATAGTAAATATAGATATATTCGATCCGCATGAACAGTTTAACATCTTCAATTTCCTGTATGGATACCGGGACAATGGCAAAGAACACTGCGAAGGACGGCTGTTGCAAGGACACAGGTGCCAGAAAACGTCCAGCGAGTATTTCAGGACAACCCGGGACAATGCCTGGAACAAGTTATCGAGCCCACCTGAACTCATATATATGATAAGGTCCAGTGCAGCAGCTCTTTCGTAAAAAACAGATCTCCGGGGAAGAATTCGGCTCCAATCTTAAAAAATGCCTGAATGCATTTGATTTAACCCTGCTTGGCATTGGCGCGATTATCGGAACGGGTATATTCGTACTGACCGGTGTTGCTGCCGCCACACAGTCGGGTCCTGCCGTGGTACTGTCTTTTGTCATAGCCGGTCTGGCCTGTACCTTTGCTGCCCTGTCCTATGCAGAACTGGCAAGCTGCATCGGTGGTTGCGGCAGCGCCTATGGCTACTCCTATGCCGCTTTCGGAGAATTGATTGCATGGATCATCGGCTGGGATTTAATCCTTGAATATGGTGTGTCCGTCGCCGCTGTTGCCAATGGCTGGTCAGGCTATTTCAACAGCGCGTTGACAGCCATGGGTATCGGCTTGCCGGAAATCCTCACCATGGGCCCCCATGCCGGAGGCCTGATCAATCTCCCGGCAGCGGGGATCATTCTGACCCTGATGTTTCTGCTGATTGCCGGTGTAAAGGAAAGCGCACGTCTGAACAGTGCCATGGTGTTCATCAAGTTGTTGACCATTACGGTTTTCATCGCGGTGGCGGTATTCAATATAAAAGTCCAGAACTGGCATCCTTTCATGCCGTTTGGCTGGTTCGCACATACGGAAGGAGGACATACCACCGGCATATTGGCCGGGGCATCACTGGTATTTTTCGCCTACATCGGGTTTGATGCCGTTTCCACTGCCGTTGAGGAAGCCAGTAACCCGCAACGTGATGTACCAAAAGGGATCATGGCATCCCTCGCATTTTGTACGCTCGTGTATATCATCGTTTCCGGTCTCCTCACCGGAATCGTTCCCTATACTGAATTGAACGTGTCTTCTCCGGTAGCGCATGCGTTACAGTTAATCGGGATTGAATGGGCCTCTGCGCTGGTGTCGGTCGGTGTCATCACGGGTCTGACGACCGTCATGCTGGTTCTTTATTACGGGTTGACCCGTATTATTCTTGCCATCGCCAGGGATGGATTGTTACCCGGATTTTTTGCCCATATCAATGACCGGACGCAGACACCGGTCC
>MGXK01000117.1:0-2805 GCA_001802375.1 Gammaproteobacteria bacterium RBG_16_51_14 | reverse complement strand
CTGATGGCTGTAATAGCGGGTTTACTCCCGTTGGGGACACTGGCGGAACTGGTAAATATTGGCACCCTGGCCGCCTTTGTTCTGGTGTGTCTGGGTGTCATCGTACTGCGATTTACCAGTCCCGATATGCCAAGGCCGTTCAAAATGCCTTTCCATATATTATTTCCAACGCTGGGCGTTATCTCATGCGGTGCATTGATCGTCTTTCTGCCTGCGGCAACCCACTGGCGTTTTCTGGTCTGGCTGATACTCGGGCTTGTGGTTTATTTCGTCTATTCAATGAAACGCAGCAAACTGGCTACGCAATCGTAACACATCACGCAGGTATCGAATTTTTGTATCTGGCCTTTCAAGGTGGTCTCGAACCCCGGTTGGCCGTAACTAAGGACACGGCAACTGTGATGATAATGAAATACAGTGTTGGTAAAATATTCCATAATCATCCCTGCATTTAATGAGGAAGTATTCCTGCCAAAAACCCTGGCTTCGATAGGTAATGCCATGCGGGAAATACCGATGCCGGGTGAAATTATTGTCGTAGACAACAACTCGACCGATGGGACGGCAGCAATCCCCGGTAGATATGGCGCGAGGGTTGTCTTTGAACCGAAAAACCAGATTTCACGGGCGCGTAATACAGGTGCCAGGGCAGCCAACGGTCGCTATTTACTGTTTCTGGATGCTGACACAATAATCTCACCGGCCTTATTACAGTGCGCCGTGGAGGCCCTGGAAAGCGGTAATTATTGCGGTGGTGGTGTGATCGTCAATATGGACGGACCATTGTCACATAGTATGCGATATGTACTTGATTTCTGGAACTGGTTGTCAATCAAATTCGATCTTGCGGCTGGTTGTTTTATTTTTTGTACAAAGGCGGGATTTGAAGCGACAGGCGGTTTCAGCGAAAGGGTCTACGCCAGTGAAGAGATATGGTTTTCCCTTGGCTTGAAGTCCTGGGGGAAAAAGCAGAACCTGGCCTTCCGAATCATAACCGATCCCCCTGTTCTTACCTCGATGCGGAAACTGGTATGGTATTCGCCTGTTGAAATGTTATTTCTGTCATTGCCTGTGTTGATATTCCCACCGGTAGTGTTTTTCCGGTGGTTTTGTAAACACTGGTATCACAGACCATAGGCAAGGTGAATTCATCGCGCAAGCTCAAGCCGTTTCCCGTTTCTTGTTTTTTAACAGCAGCGCGTTAACAAAGCTGTGCAATGCCTTCCTGTCACGTGCACTGGCACGGATGACCCTGACACCAAGTTCGTAGGAATTTTTGTCTTCAAGCTCTGATATACGCTTGACCTTGGACACGCATCGTAACGGTGTCTTGCGTCCCGGTAATGACAGGGCTAGCTGCAGTTGTGATCCCAGTGGAACCACCTTGTCAAAATGAATCAGAAGGCTGGTTTCGCTGATATTTTTAACACTGCAAACGTCCCCCGCATGCGAGTCTGTCGTCAGGAGTCCGGTAACGGAAGCAATCACGCGTTCGGCATCCCGTTTCTCTTCCATATACAGTGCAACCTGATTCTTGCCCAGGGCCTTGGCCCGGTACAGTGCCTGATCGGCCCTCTGGATAAGCTTGGGGGCAGTAACTGCATCTATATTCAGGGTGGCCACACCTGCACTGATGGTAAAGGTTTCGAGAGGTTGTTTTTTTTCAGCCGCAAAGACACTCCGCTCAACCCGTTTGCGGATCCTGTCGGCGATCACGAAACCGCCTGCCTTGGTGGTTTCCGGACAGATTAAGACGAATTCCTCACCACCGAACCGGGCAACAGTGTCCACATCCCGCACGCTGGTCTTCAGGATCCGCGCGAGTTTCCTCAATGCCCTGTTTCCCGTCATGTGACCATTGATATCGTTGTAGAACTTGAAATCGTCCACATCCATCATGACCAGCGTAAGTGGAACGTGATAACGTTTTGCCCGAATAATCTCGTCATGCAGCGCATTCAGGAAATAACGGTAGTTATTCAGACTGGTAAGTTCATCAATAAATGTTTCCTGCTGGGTCATTTGAAAGATCTTTATCTCGATGATCTTCGGATGCTTTATGCGCCTGTTGATGTGGACAAAATAGTCGAGTAAGGCGACCCGAAAGTCGATCTCGCGTCCCAGTATCCGGCACATTTTCCCCCAGTGACGGAGAATCTCATGCCAGTGTTTCCGGGCGGTCCTTTTAGGGAACTCCAGATGGGCCGTGGTAAAGATCAGGGCAGGATAGACCTCATCTCCGAACCGCTCAACGAGGTGATCCACCTTATCTATGAATCCCTGCCCCACACCGGACTCATGGACAAGGAGTTTATGGACTGCGGCTTGAATCTTTGCAATATTGTTGTTGGCTACCTGCATTCTGTATCCGTGCTCCGGCCAGAAGGCTGACGCGGAATTAACAAAAAATTTCCATTATTCATGACCCGAACAGGTCATGACACGCCTTAACCCTTCTGGTTGCATTGGATTAAAGTATACACCGGTTCATTATCATTTTTGATGCAGCAATTATTATGGTTGTAACGCCATTACTTGACAACTATTGCGCAACACTTGACCTGAGCCCACACCACACATGACAGGTGCATCATCAGGCTTTTTGGCATCTCCCTGTGCGAAATGCAGGGAGATGCAAATCCATTTGCAATGGCGATAGCCCCCGGTACCGCAGAAACGCTGAATTGATCAGGATTTCCTTATAAGGATAAGGTCTTTTGATTGCTGTGCAGAAACCAGTGGTTCATCAACACGCTTCGTGTAAACCACCTGGTCGCCAGTAATAAACCACCTGGTCGCCAGTAA
>MGXK01000116.1:14091-15933 GCA_001802375.1 Gammaproteobacteria bacterium RBG_16_51_14 | reverse complement strand
TCAGGGAGACTGCGCCGCAACGCGTGCTCCACCTGGCCGCCCAGGCCGGGGTGCGATATGCAATGAAAAACCCCTATGCCTATGTCGATTCCAATTTGGTTGGTTTTGTCAATATTCTGGAGGCATGCAGGCATAATGGTATTGAGCACCTTGTCTATGCCTCTTCCAGTTCGGTCTATGGTGCCAATACACGGATGCCGTTTTCCGTGCATCATAATGTTGACCACCCGCTGTCATTATATGGCGCCACCAAAAAGGCAAATGAACTCATGGCCCACACCTACAGTTCACTGTATGGTTTACCGACAACCGGACTCCGTTTTTTCACCGTCTATGGTCCATGGGGCCGTCCGGACATGTCACTTTTTCTGTTTACACAGAATATCCTGGCGGGCAAACCCATTGACGTATTCAACCATGGGCATCACAGGCGGGATTTCACCTATATCGATGATATAGTGGAAGGTGTAATCCGGGTCCTCGATCACGTAGCGGTCGCCAATGACGACTGGTCAGGCGAGCTGCCTGATGCGGGGACGAGCAGGGCGCCCTATCGTCTGTACAATATCGGTAACAACAGGCCGGTCGAATTGTTGCGTTATATCGAGTTGCTGGAACAGGCACTCGGCAGAAAGGCAATATTGAACATGCTGCCCTTGCAGCCGGGCGATGTCCCTGACACCTGGGCGGATGTGGATGATTTGATAAATGATCTTGGTTATTCCCCATCGACACCCATCGAGGCAGGCATAGCCGGATTTGTAAAATGGTATCTGGATTATTATAAGGTCAAAAAGTAATGTCACATCAACACAATCCGTCATACCGGAAACCGCAAAGCGGTTATCCGGTATCCAGGCGATGGTATGAAATCACTGGATTCCGGACAAGTCCTCCGGACTTTCCGGAATGACGAGGTATTTCCATATAAAATCATAGCTAAGTTTATAGGACAGCACTGATGAAGCATAAAAGAAAAATTTCCGTGATTGGTCTGGGTTATGTCGGTCTTCCCGTTGCGGTTACCTTCGGGCAGAAGGAGCAGGTCATCGGTTTTGATATCAGCGAATGGCGGATAAATGAACTCCGGCGGGGCAGCGACTCGACCAATGAGGTAACCGCAAGGGAACTCGCCTCTGCACAGATAAAATATACCACCGATCCGGATGATCTGAGGGCGGCTGATTTTCATATCATCACGGTACCGACCCCGGTCAATGCCGCCAAACACCCGGACCTGACACCGTTGCTGCGGGCATCCGCGCTGGTCGGTTGCATAGTAAAAAAAGGCGATATCGTGGTCTATGAATCGACCGTGTATCCCGGTTCAACGGAAGAGGATTGTGTCCCGGTGCTGGAAAAGGCATCCGGCCTGCTGTGTGGAAGCGATTTTTTTATCGGCTATTCACCGGAGCGGATTAACCCGGGCGACAAGCAGCATAAATTCGCAACCATACACAAAGTCGTTTCCGGACAGAACGACGAGGTCCTCAACATCGTTGCGGATGTCTATGGCTCGGTTGTTACGGCAGGTATTCATCGTGCCGCCTCCATCAAGGTGGCAGAGGCCGCCAAGGTCATCGAGAATACCCAGCGTGATCTGAATATTGCACTGATGAATGAGTTGTCCCTGATCTTCGAGAAAATGGGTATCGATACCCTGGATGTTCTGGCGGCTGCGGGGACGAAATGGAATTTCCTGCCCTTCAGGCCGGGCCTTGTTGGCGGGCACTGCATCGGTGTTGATCCGTATTATCTGACCTACAAGGCATCCCTGCTGGGTTATACGCCCCAGGTGATACTGGCCGGCAGGAGCATTAACGATAATATGGGGATCCATAT
>MGXK01000116.1:13692-13901 GCA_001802375.1 Gammaproteobacteria bacterium RBG_16_51_14 | reverse complement strand
CGGGATTGCACGTGAACTGTACGCAGTAGAACTCAGGCAATACCGTGATCTCAAACCAGCCAAAGTCGTAGTGGTTGCCGTTGCCCACCAGTCCTATCTCGAGTCCGGCTGGGATAACATCGTGAAGTTGATGGACGGGAAAGGAATCGTATTCGATGTAAAGGGGATACTGCCCAGAGAAAACATCCCGGATGGGATACAACTAATCA
>MGXK01000116.1:13592-13686 GCA_001802375.1 Gammaproteobacteria bacterium RBG_16_51_14 | reverse complement strand
AACGGTTTTATTATCATGTTCCCGGAGTACGGCTAGATATGAATATATCCATGATAGGCAGCGGTTACGTTGGACTGGTCTCCGGCGCCTGTTT
>MGXK01000116.1:13280-13538 GCA_001802375.1 Gammaproteobacteria bacterium RBG_16_51_14 | reverse complement strand
GAAGTTGCAGCAGGGCAGGATCCCCATCTATGAACCTGGCCTTGAAGAGCTGGTGGAAACAAACGTAAAGGGAGGACGTTTACTCTTCAGCAACGCGTATTCTGATGTTATCGGAAATTCCGATCTGGTTTTTATCGCCGTGGGTACACCCACCCGCAGGGGTGATGGTTATGCCGATCTGAGTTATGTCTACCAGGCCGCAAAAGAGATTGCCCCGCTGCTTGAGGGTTATACCGTGATTGTTGATAAATCGACGGT
>MGXK01000116.1:8886-13176 GCA_001802375.1 Gammaproteobacteria bacterium RBG_16_51_14 | reverse complement strand
CCATATCCGATTTCATGCGGCCGGATCGGGTCGTGATCGGCGTGGAAAGTGAACGCGCCCGTCATCTGCTGAATGAACTTTACCGGCCACTGAACCTGATCGAAACCCCGATCGTCATGACGGGGCTGGAAAGCGCTGAACTCATAAAATATGCGTCGAACGCCTTTCTGGCGACCAAGATCAGTTTTATTAATGAGGTCGCCTCACTCTGCGAGACGGTCGGTGCCGATGTGCATGCCGTTGCCAAGGGGATGGGACTGGATGGACGCATAGGACGCAAGTTTCTGCATCCGGGACCGGGTTATGGCGGCTCCTGTTTCCCGAAGGATACGCAGGCACTGGTGCGGATCGCCCAGGAGCATGGCACCCCCTGCCGTATTGTTGAAGCCGTGATCGAGGCCAATGCCGCGCAGAAGGCGCGCATGGTCAAGAAAATCAGGCAAGCCATCGGCGGCAATGAATCCGGGAAAACAATTGCCGTCCTTGGCCTGACGTTCAAACCGGAAACAGACGACATGCGGGATTCGCCTGCGCTTGCCATATTACCGGCACTGCTGGAGAAAGGCGCACGTTTACAGGTGCATGACCCGAAGGGGATGGAGGAGGCAAAGACACTGCTGCCGGCCGGCATCGATTACTTTCATGATATGTATACAGCCATGCAGGGGGCGGATGCCGTCTTGATCCTGACCGAATGGAATGTATATCGAGGTATGGATCTGGCGAGGATACGGGGGCAAATGCAGGGTAATGTATTTATCGATCTGCGCAATATTTATGAACCGGACCAGATGCAGGACGCCGGGTTTGAATATCATTGCATTGGCAGGCGGCAATCATAATCTCCTTATTATCGATACAAAGGCATAAATTTTATGAGTGGTAAATCAACCAAAATCAGGAATGAAAATACAGTCTGGCATGAGCCAACGATTTACCGGAATAACAGGGAATCCCTGAATGAACACAGGAGTGTAATAATGTGGTTTACCGGATTATCCGGGGCCGGTAAATCAACCCTGGCCCATGCCCTTGAAGATTATCTTCACAATAAAGGGATAAGGACCTTCGTGCTGGATGGCGATAATATCCGGCATGGATTATGTAAGGATCTCGGGTTTTCTGATGCGGACAGGACAGAGAATATCCGCAGGATAGGCGAGGTCAGTAAAATACTCATCGATGCCGGGGTATTGACCATGACTGCATTTATATCTCCGTTCAGGAAGGACCGACGTCTGGTCCGTGAATTGGTTGCTGATGGTGATTTCATCGAGATCTATTGCAAGGCTTCACTGGAAACATGCGAGAATCGTGATGTAAAGGGGCTTTATAAAAAGGCACGTGCCGGACAGATCCAGGAATTTACCGGGATCTCATCACCCTACGAAGAACCGGAAAGACCGGAACTCATCATCGATACGGCAAATAACACAGTAGAGACCTGTGTTGATCAGGTTGTCAGGTATCTTGAAACAAATAAATATATTTAACGTTTGAGGTTCAGGGTTCGAGGTTCATATTCAGGGAGTGAATATTATGACGGTATTACGTAGATTCGAGGATATAGATGCATGGCAGAAAGCAAGGCAGCTATCAAATATAATATACGAATATACAAAACAGGATGCTTTTAAAAAAGATTACGGTCTGTGTAATCAAATTAGACGAGCGGCTGTTTCAGTCATGTCAAATATCGCGGAAGGTTTTGATCGTGGTGGTAATAAAGAATTTATTCAATTTTTATCAATTGCAAAGGGATCGACTTCTGAAATAGAGTCACAGTTATATATTGCATTGGATAATAATTATATTTCACAAAAACAATTCAACGAAATAATAGAAATTTCAACATCAACAAAATCATTACTCTCAGGTTTTATTCGCTATTTAAAAAACACAAACATGAAAGGCCACAAGTTCAAAAATTTAAATCCGGAATGTTGAACCTTGAACCTCGAATTTTGAACTTTGAACCTTAAACCTTGAACATTTAATATGAACGATGATCAAACAATCATTTTTAGAAAAATAAAAGATACGATCATTGCTGCTTATCCTCAATGCCATTCCATATATCTGTTCGGATCATGGGCTACGGAAGATGAAACGGAGTTGAGTGATTTGGATATTGCTGTTTTACTTCCAGGACATAGTAATGAAATCCAATACAACGATAAGCTGGCCTTGTCGGGACAACTGGCGATGACAGCACGGGTTGAAAAAGCAGATATAATCGACATTCGACAAGTTGATACCATTTTTCAGATGCAGATTATTGATACCGGTCGAAGAGTTGATATAGACGATGGAAATGAAGCGAATCTCTTTGAGATGACAATTCTTTCCCGGTACCAAAAATTAAATGATGAGCGCGATGAAATTCTCCAGGAAGGTATAAAACAAGGTAGATTCTATCATGTCTGATATCGACGTTATTGTGAACAAAAAACTCAGTCTGGAACGCTGCGTTAATCAAATCAATAAATACTATTCACTGCCATCAGCAACAGAATTTAAACAGGATTATTTAAAACAGGACGCCATCTGTATCAATCTGCAACGTATCTGTGAAATCTGTATTGATATAGCTAATTACACTATCAGGAAAAAGCAACTCGGTTTGCCTAAAACCAGCGCGGACAGTTTCCAATTGCTTTATGAGGCCGAAATAATACAACAGCACCAATTAAATTCATTAAAAGGTATGGTGGCATTTCGGAACATTCTGGTGCATCAATATATTGAGATAGACCTTGGCATTTTAGTTGATATTATTGAAAATCATCTTGAAGAACCTGTTGAATTTGCACAAATTATTGCAGAATTATTCAACACTTGAAAATCAAACCTCAAACCTCAAACCTCAAACCTCAAACCTCGAACCTCGAACCTCAAACCTCAAACCTCAAACCTCGAACCTCGAACCTCGAACCTCAAACCTCAAACCTCAAACCTCAAACGTTGAACTTTCTTTTAAATGAAATCCTGGTATCTGATCCATTCCAAGCCACGCCAGGAACGAATTGCCGGGGAAAATCTTGAACGGCAAGGCTATGCAATCTACTTGCCCATGGCCGGTTTTCGACGCCGTCATCGCGGCCGGTCAATCCATACCATCGAACCCATGTTTCCACGTTATCTCTTTATCCATCTGAGTGATCAGGCAGATGACTGGGGGCCAATCCGTTCGACCATTGGTGTTTCAAATCTGGTTCACTTCGGGCAGATTCCGGCACTGGTTCCGGATGCCTTGATTACGAATTTACGGGGACGGGAAGATGAGGAAGGCATTCAGATTATTCCGGCCAGGGAATTTCAGGAAGGTGACAAGGTCAGGATCGCGGAAGGTCCATTTGAGGGCTATGAGGCAATCTTCCATTCGAAAACGGCAAGGGATCGCGTCATTGTATTACTCAAGATTGCCGAGAATTATGCAAGACTTAAAGTCGATCAGACCGTGATTGAACCACTATCCTGACAGGCATGCGTGAATAGTTCAAAGTTCAGGGTTCGAGGTTCAAAGTTCAGGGTTCGAGGTTCAAAGTTCAGGGTTCGAGGTTTCATGTTCAACATTGTTCCCGGTAACCAGAACGTAGAATCAGAAACGTGGAACAGGAGGTAGGGCGGGGATCTAGTATTTTCAATACATCACTGGACTCCCGTTTCGGCTTTGTCTCCTGAGTCGCTCTATCTCCTGCATCCATGCAGTCGTTCACGGGAGTGACGAGGAATCGTCATTCCCTCACCGAGTCGACCGTCATTCCCGCGGAGGCGGGAATCCAGAATGTATGTGAGACAATGTATCAATTTACTGGATCCCCGCCTCCGCGGGGATGACGAAAATACCTACGCAGAGACAAGCCCCATGGGGGTGGTTTATTCAGGGTATCCTTTGTATCCGCCAGTACCATCCTTAACCGCGCCGTCTGCGAATGGATTGAAGCGACTTCTCACTTCCTCCCAGTTCCGCCAGACGCCGGCTGCTTTCACGGGAGATGAGTGATTTCAAGGCCATGTGAACGAGGGTTGTTTTCTCCTTGACGCCGGTAAGCCGTGATGCCTCTTTCAGGACGGTATCATCTATGTTTAATGTAGTTCTCATACATATAAATATGCATGATTAATACATATATGTAAAATTGTCTGCCAGTTGCAATGTCATGAAGTGAATTTACTGCTGTCCCATCAACATAAATCGTCATACCGGAAACCGCGAAGCGGTTATCCGGTATCCAGGCAACGGTTTGCAAGCACTGGATCCCGGACAAGTCCTCCGGACTTTCCGGG
>MGXK01000116.1:7945-8669 GCA_001802375.1 Gammaproteobacteria bacterium RBG_16_51_14 | reverse complement strand
TGTCCCTATGCATCGTACAGATCAAGTCCTTGCTCCAGCTCCTCCTGGATCCAGTGTTTACGGGATTTCTCCAGCCGTTCTGCAGCCAGATACATATCCTCCAGATCATCCATATATTGCAGGATGGCCTCTTTGGCATAGTAGGTCTTGGTGCGGCCGGTACGTTTGGCTAAGAATGCCAGGCGTTTTTCAATCTCAACTGGCAGGCGGATGGCTAACATCGTGAAATCCTCTACATTGTAAGGTGCTATACATGTAAAGCATAACATCTGCCAGAGGTGGTGTTAAAAACTAAGGAAACTCTGATTAATTCAGAGTTTCCGCGGTACAGGGAGGTACCGCCATTTTCAATAGCTATTAAGCTATTGAAAATGTGAGAAAAGCAACAATCGCATTTTTGCTTTTCGTGGTCTGAAAATTCCAGGACCTAGGTACCCCCTGGTGGGGTGTGGAATTATTCAGACCTTTCCTAAAGGCATCTTCCAGGAAATTGATCTGTATGATTCTGCTTTCCCGGTCAAAGGTCGAGATTGGGACAGATTTTATCGAATTAATTCTGGTAACCTGTTGATTATAAAAGGACAGAAGGATTTTTGTTCATTTTCTGAACAGCATTGTCTATAATGTTCACTCAATGAACACCAATGATCGCGAAGATTCTCTGACACTGGAGATCCTGGAGACTATCGAACGGAAGAACGATGTCACCCAGCGGCATCTGGCG
>MGXK01000116.1:3836-7891 GCA_001802375.1 Gammaproteobacteria bacterium RBG_16_51_14 | reverse complement strand
GTGTGCGCAAGGGTCTGATCAAGATCCACCAGGCCCCGGCCAACCGATACCTTTATTACCTGACGCCCAAAGGCTTTGCCGAGAAGAGCCGGTTGACCGCTGAATATCTGACCACTTCCTTTGATTTTTATCGCCAGGCCGGTGAATCACTGACCCATATCTACAATGAGTGCGAACGGACGGGATACCGGAAGATTCTCTTCTGTGGTATTTCCGAACTGGCCGAGATCGCATCCCTGAGAAGTCTTGAACATGACCTGAAGATTGTCGGGGTATTCGATCCGGAATGTAAGGAAAAACAGTTCCTGCATCTGCCAGTGTGGAATTCACTGGCAGATGTTGATGAATATGACATTTGTCTTTTAACGACCCTGAAAAATACTGACGCTATTTATAAATCACTAATTGAACAGATTGATTCTGAAAAGGTACTTGTGCCATCAATTTTGGGGATTAATACACGGAGTAACTAGATCAGCATGATCTAGGTAAGGAAGGCTGTTTCAATCGTCCTATGCGGAGTCTATTCAAGACACTGCAGGGCGGTAGCGTGCCTAAGCACAACGAATCCTCCTGGAATGTCCCGATTGTGTAGTATATTTACGGTCACTTATTTAGAATTGATATTGCTATGAATAAGCATGAAATCAGAGAATTCGCCAACCGTGACTGGGAACGGTTGTCCGCGCTTGATCGCATCTACTGGGCAAAGGAATACAAACGAAACGGCTCTGCAGTTATACAAAAGGCTTCTCAAGCCCTGTGGCAACATATGAAGAGTATTCGGCCAGAGTGGCCGGATGCGCAAGAGCGCAGGCGTGATCTTGATAACCATATCGCGTTGAAGAAACTACTGGATCAGGCCGCTGATGGCCTCTCTCCTCGCTGATCTCCTTACTGATCTTGGCGCCGCGTTCAACAGAACTTCGGCTCGATGGTATATCTTTGGAGCACAAGCTGCGATTGTATATGGTACAGCACGTCTGACCGCTGACGTCGATGTCACTGTTATGTTCGGCAATCAACCAGTCGAAAATTTAATACAGGCACTGAAAGAGGAAGGATTTGAAACTCGTATAACGGATGCTTTACGTCTTGTTGAGCAGTCCAGAGTATTACCCGTAGTTCATTTACTATCGGGCATTCCTGTTGACATCGTTTTCGGTGGTCCTGGCCTGGAAGAACAGTTTGCGCATCGTGCCCAAAACCATAAATTAGACGGTGTCATGGTGCCCATCGCAAGTAGTGAAGATATTATAACAATGAAAATACTCGCGGGGCGGTGGAAAGACCTGGATGATGCATTGGCGATAATAATGGCACGGGGCAAACAACTTGATTTGCAAATGATCAGGTCGACGCTTGAGCTACTGGAGAAAACTCTTGACCGGAGTGATCTGCTACGGACTCTGGATGATCTTGTTCATCAGGGCATCATTCGTGAATGAGTTATAAGGGACAAGGAATTACCGGCAGTCAAGGTGATTGGACGTTCACTGCAGCAATAGACTATAGAAAGCATGAAAATCGCATACGTTGGCAGGGGACAGCAGCAATAATTTGAAATAACGGTTTTTTCGAATGAGGGTACGGAAAAAATGAGATATGCATTGATACGTGACAGAAAAATCCGCATGGCTATCGTTGGTTGTGGCCGGATACATGGCAAACATCTGGAGGCAGCGAAGGTACATTCAGAAAACCTGGAGATAATATCCGTATGTGATATTGACCATAATGCCCTTGAAAAAACCGTTTCCGCCACAGGGGCAAAGGGTTTTGATGGCCTCGATCATCTGCTGGCAGGATCCGATGTTGACCTTGTCAGTATCTGCACTCCGAGCGGACTGCATCCAAAACAGGCTATCCAGTGTGCCGAGGCGGGTTGCCATGTCATGACTGAAAAACCAATGGCAACCCGCTGGCAGGACGGTTTACGCATGGTTGATGTCTGTGATGAGGCCGGAGTCCGGCTCTTTGTTGTTAAACAGAACAGACATAATGCAACCCTTCAATTATTGAAGAATACCGTCATGAAAGGACGGCTGGGACGGATTTACATGGTGCACATCAATGTCTTCTGGACGCGACCACAGGAATACTATGACAGCGCCCAGTGGCGTGGCACATGGGAATTTGATGGTGGTGCCTTGATGAATCAGGCAAGCCATTATGTGGATTTACTTGACTGGTTGATCGGGCCGGTAGCGAATGTTCAGGCAATGACGGCTACCCTCGCCCGGAATATTGAAGTCGAGGATACCGCTGTACTGAATCTGCGCTGGCGTTCCGGGACCCTGGGATCAATGAGCGTAACGATGCTGACTTACCCGAGGAATCTGGAGGGGTCAATCACTATCATCGGCGAAAAGGGAACGGTCCGCATTGGCGGGGTTGCCGCCAACGAGATACTCCATTGGGAATTTGCAGAGTCCCATGAAGATGATGAAAAAATAAGTGCGGCAAGTTACGAAACAACCTCGGTGTACGGATATGGACATCCAAAATACTATGAGAATGTCATTCAGACATTGCGTGGCGAGGCGGAACCAGAAACCGACGGCAGGGAAGGCCTGCGTTCACTCGAATTACTGATTGCCGCCTATCTTTCCGCCCGCGACGGGTGCCTGGTATCCCTGCCGCTGGAGTACTGAATTAAAATGGGTTTTTACTGTTGTCCATACAAACACCATCCGTCCTGCCGGAAGCTTGTGCTCGCGATGCATATCCCTGCATGTCGTCACTGGTCGTCATTCCGCACTTGATGCGGAATCCAGTGAGTATTAAAAACACTGGATTCCGGACAAGTCCTCCGGACCTTCCGGAATGACGGCGTACTTCACAAGTCCTCCGGACTTCACGGAATGACGAGGTGTTTCCATAATCCGTCATACCGGAAACCGCGAAGCGGTTATCCGGTATCCAGGCATAAATGCACCCCCATCCTACCTTCCCCCTAAGGAGGGGGAAGGGGATACCGGACAAGTCCTCCGGACTTTCCGGAATGACGGCGTACTTCACAAATCCTCCGGACTTTCCAGAATGACGAGGTATTTCCATATAAAATCATAACCAGGTTTATGGGGCAGCACTGATGGGTTTGCAGATACACGAGACGGCGATTGTAGATGAAGGTGTGCAGATTGGTGAGGGCACACGGATATGGCACTGGGTCCATATATGCAGGGGTGCAATCATAGGCAGCGACTGTTCGCTCGGGCAGAATGTTTTCGTGGGCAGCAACGTCCATATCGGGAATAACGTCCGCATACAGAATAATGTATCCGTATATGAGGGGGTTATCCTCGAGGATGATGTCTTCTGCGGGCCGAGCATGGTGTTTACCAATGTCATCAATCCACGTGCACACATATCACGAAAGGAAGAGTATAAAACCACCCTGGTACGACGCGGGACAACCATCGGCGCAAATGCAACCATTATTTGCGGGCGCGAACTGGGTCAATACTGCTTCATAGGAGCAGGTGCCGTGGTAACGAAAGACGTGCCGGATCATGCCCTGATGATCGGGAATCCCGCACGGCAGGAAGGCTGGATGTGCAGTTGTGGTATCAGGCTGGATAACAGGCTCGAATGCCCGGTGTGCGGGAAGCGATACCAGACCAGTGGCAGCGGCTTGCAGGAGACAGCTTGAATATTCCGTTTATTGATCTGGAGGAACAGCAGAAGCGTATCCGGCCTGGACTGCGGAAACGCATTGATGCGGTGCTCGCACATGGACAATACATTCTGGGACCTGAGGTGGGAGACCTGGAAACGCGGCTGGCGGAATATACCGGTGTCCGGCATTGTATCAGTGTCGCCAGCGGAACAGATGCCCTGCTGTTATCCATGATGGCGCTCGGGGTTGGCGCAGGCGATGAAATCATCACCACCCCGTTTACCTTTATATCGACAGCGGAAACTATTATCTTGCTGGGCGCGATTCCCGTGTTCGTTGATATCAACCCACACACATACAACATGGATCCCGGAAAGATGGAAGCGGCGATCACGGCAAAAACGCGGGCGATAATGCCGGTCAGTCTGTACGG
>MGXK01000116.1:3730-3819 GCA_001802375.1 Gammaproteobacteria bacterium RBG_16_51_14 | reverse complement strand
ACGCAATCAATGCGATCGCAGCCAGGTATGGCCTGCCGGTGATAGAAGACGGCGCCCAGAGCTTTGGTGAAGGCTACAGGGGAAAAAAG
>MGXK01000116.1:2771-3718 GCA_001802375.1 Gammaproteobacteria bacterium RBG_16_51_14 | reverse complement strand
ACCACCATTGGCTGTACCAGCTTTTTCCCATCCAAGCCGCTCGGCTGCTACGGGGAAGGTGGTGCCTGTTTTACCGATAATGATGAACTCGCCGTCATCCTGAAGGAGATCCGTGTCCATGGGCAGGATCGACGTTATCACCATAAACGGATCGGGATTAATGGCAGAATGGACACGTTGCAGGCAGCAATCTTGCTGGAAAAATTTGAAATTTTTCCGTCAGAGGTGGAACTGCGGCAGCAGGTTGCAGGACGTTACACCCGGTTACTGCATGATTACGTCCAGGTCCCCTTTATTGAAGCAGGCAACACCAGCGTATATGCCCAATATACGATTGAATCCGGAGATCGTGAATCCCTGCAGGAAGCGTTGCAAAGGGAAGGTATCCCGACCGCAGTTCACTATCCGATCGTGCTCAGCCAACAACCGGCGCTTGCCGGCTGTGGTTATAAAACCGGTGATTTCCCTGATGCAGAAAATGCGGCATCGCGGGTTCTCAGTTTGCCCATGCATCCCTATCTTGATGAGTCAACGCAGGATTATATTATCAATGCAATTTCAAAAGCAGTGAGTCAGAGGAGTAACCAATGAATATTAGCGGAAAGAAACTGGTAGTTATCGGAGGTGCAGGCCTGATTGGCTCACATACAGTCGATCAGTTGACCAGGGAGGACGTGGGAGAAATCATTGTTTATGACAATTTTGTCCGGGGCACGCATGAAAACCTGCAAGAGGCGTTACGGGATCCAAGGGTAAAGATTTACGAGGTCGGTGGTGATATATGCCAGACTGACATCCTGAACACGGCGCTTAAGGGTGTGGACGGGGTTTTCCATTTTGCGGCGCTGTGGCTGTTGCAGTGTCATGAATATCCACGCGCGGCCTTTGATGTCAACATCCGCGGTACCTTCAATGTACTCGAAGCCTGTGTAGCTCAGGGTATCAAA
>MGXK01000116.1:2116-2669 GCA_001802375.1 Gammaproteobacteria bacterium RBG_16_51_14 | reverse complement strand
AAAATATGTGGAGAGGCGATGGCCCGTGCCTATCACAGCCGGTATGGCATGAATTTCGTTGGCTTGCGCTATATGAATGTCTACGGTCCGCGCCAGGATTACCGGGGCGCCTACATCGCTGTCATCATGAAAATGCTGGATGCAATCGACCAGGTTGATGGCCCGACGGTTTTTGGTGACGGCAGTGAGGCATTTGATTTTGTTGCCGTAGAAGATTGCGCAGCCGCCAATGTCTGTGCCATGAAAGCGGATAGCGTTGACCGGTTTTATAATGTGGGCACCGGCAAACGTACGTCGCTCCGGGAGATTGCCGAATTATTGCTCAGGCTGACGGGTTCCAGTCTGCCCATTCAATATGCCCCGCGCAGCCAGGCCACACTGGTGCGTAACCGTATCGGCTGTCCGAAACGGGCCATGGCCGAGATCGGTTTCAAGGCTGGCGTCGGTCTTGAAGAAGGTCTGCGCAGGTTGATTGAATGGCGCAAAAGCCATAGGGAAGAAGTCAGACAACGCCGTGCAAAGGCAGAAAAAAATTAAAACCCCCGTCATTCCG
>MGXK01000116.1:1703-1845 GCA_001802375.1 Gammaproteobacteria bacterium RBG_16_51_14 | reverse complement strand
AACCGCTTCGCGGTTTCCGGGTGAATAGATCGAATGCTATGTTGATTCACCACGGAGGGAACGGAGGTATTGAACCTACATCTTTTATGGTGTTTATTTTTATTTCCCCTGTACTCTCCGTGTGCTCTGTGGTTTTATCAGT
>MGXK01000116.1:981-1607 GCA_001802375.1 Gammaproteobacteria bacterium RBG_16_51_14 | reverse complement strand
GACGGTGCACCGGCCTCACCGGTCCTGCTGAAACGCATGACGGATGCGATCAGCCATCGCGGACCGGATGGGGAAGGTCAGTACACGGATGGCCCGCTCGGTTTCGGGCACCGGCGCCTGGCGATTATCGATCTGTCTCCGGCCGGGCGTCAGCCGATGATAAGTCAGGATGAACGCTATGTCCTCACATACAACGGTGAGATTTACAATTTTCAGGAACTTCGCGCCACCCTGCAATCACTCGGATATCAATTTAATTCCCGTACCGACAGCGAGGTTGTCCTCAACGCACTGGCAGAATGGGGTACGGATGCACTCCCCAGATTCAACGGCATGTTTGCATTCGCCTTCTGGGACAGGCAGGAGAAGGAACTGCTGCTGGCGCGTGACCGATACGGCATCAAGCCGGTCTACTATTACCAGTCCGGTTCGGATTTTCTGTTCGGTTCGGAGATCAAGGCCATCATCGCCCACGGCGCTTACCACCCGCAGATGGATCCGGAAGGACTGCTCGAATATTTCACCTTCCAGAATTTCTTTACGGACAAGACCCTGTTCAGGGACGTTAAATTGTTACCCGCAGGCTGTTATCTCAGGTTACGACTGGATAATAAGAAGGGCAGTAT
>MGXK01000116.1:617-769 GCA_001802375.1 Gammaproteobacteria bacterium RBG_16_51_14 | reverse complement strand
GCGGGTTTGATCTCAGTTCCGCTTCCGGTGTCGAGATCAACTATGACGAGAGGGCCGCCGCCGAACGCATGTCCTACCGGTTCCAGACCGAGCATTATGAGATGGTGCTGAAGGCGGGTGATATGGAACGCGTCATTCCGAGTCTGGCATGG
>MGXK01000116.1:375-587 GCA_001802375.1 Gammaproteobacteria bacterium RBG_16_51_14 | reverse complement strand
TATCCGAATTATTACGTGGCCCGGCTCGCCGGCAAATTCGTCAAGGTGGTACTGTCCGGGGCGGGAGGAGACGAATTATTCGGCGGTTATCCCTGGCGCTATTACCGGGCGGTCGTCAATGACGATTTTGAACACTACATTGATAAATATTATGTGTACTGGCAGCGGCTGATCCCGAACCGTGTCATCCGGGAAGTATTCAAACCGATCTG
>MGXK01000116.1:0-352 GCA_001802375.1 Gammaproteobacteria bacterium RBG_16_51_14 | reverse complement strand
CCCGTGATATTTTCCGGGATGTATTTTCAACGCACGCTGCAAACCTGACCAGGCCGGAAGATTATGTCAATCATTCATTATACTTTGAGGCAAAGACCTTCCTGCATGGTCTGCTGGTGGTAGAAGACAAACTGTCCATGGCGCACGGACTCGAAACACGGGTGCCGTGCCTTGATAACGACCTGGTGGACTTCGCCATGCAGGTGCCGGTAAACATGAAGCTAGGCAAACTGGCGGAGGTAGTCAAGCTCAACGAGAACGAGCCCGGGGCAAAAACCGCACGTTATTTCCAGAAGACCTGTGATGGAAAATTGCTGCTGCGTCGCATGTTGAGCAGATATGTACCCGAAGA
>MGXK01000115.1:7318-7839 GCA_001802375.1 Gammaproteobacteria bacterium RBG_16_51_14 | reverse complement strand
TAAAGGATCTGGAATTTGAACTGCCGCGTATCCGGGACCGCCGGATCGTCAGTCTCTTTATCGGTGGCGGTACCCCGTCCCTGTTTTCAGCGGCGGCGCTGGGACGACTGTTGGCGGCCCTCCAGGCAAGGCTCCATTTCAGTTCCGGGATGGAGATCACCCTGGAGGCCAACCCCGGTACGGCCGAAGCCGGGAAATTCAGGGACTATCGTCAGATCGGCATCAACCGCCTTTCCATCGGCGTGCAAAGTTTCAATGATGAGAAACTGGTCCGCCTGGGCCGCATCCATGACAGAGGGGAGGCCTTGCATGCCATCGCCATGGCCAGGCAGGCCGGCTTTGAAAATATCAATCTTGACCTCATGTTTGGTCTGCCGAATCAGACGGTCGACGATGCCATCAACGATCTGCAAATAACCATCGACCAGGGACCGGAACACATAAGCTGGTACCAACTCAGCATCGAGCCCAATACCGTTTTCCATGCCCGGCCGCCCGACCTGCCCGATGAGGATCACCTC
>MGXK01000115.1:7023-7247 GCA_001802375.1 Gammaproteobacteria bacterium RBG_16_51_14 | reverse complement strand
TGCAATACAGAAACAGCAATGCAGCCACAACCTCAACTACTGGCAGTTCGGGGACTACCTGGGGCTGGGCGCCGGTGCTCATGGCAAACTGACGGATGTCGCCGGCGCAGGCATCCAGCGTTATGTCCGTCACCGGCTGCCGGAAAACTATCTGCAGAATGCCGGGTTGGAAGATGTCATTACGGAGACAAGGAACCTCAACAGGGAGGATATCGTCCTGGAAT
>MGXK01000115.1:4744-6965 GCA_001802375.1 Gammaproteobacteria bacterium RBG_16_51_14 | reverse complement strand
GACCGGCCTGCCCATCCGGGTGGCGGAGGAGCCACTCCGGAAGGCGCAGGAGAAAGGCCTGATCGAATGGGACAGTGATACACTGAAACCGACCGCAAACGGCCAACGCTACCTGAATGACCTGCTGCAACTGTTCATGCCGGATGAAGGGGAACACCGGCTTCAGTAAGAGAGACTTGCGTCCTTTGCCTGATAAAATTCGTGAAATACATGACAGGTAAAACTATTCAATGATAGTAAATACTTACAAATTTCCCCCAGACCGGGCAATATTGCCCTGATCGGGCAGGACAAATATGTCGAATACGTACAGACAGGCTTCCGGCCGCGGTGAACGGCACAAGGGATCCAGCCTCCGGCCGTTACGGCGCACGCTCCCGTTTATCAAACCCTATACCGGCAGGATCTGCCTCGCCTTTCTCTGCCTGAGCATCGCATCACTCGCGATGCTGGGCATGCCGGTCGCCATCCGCTACGTGATCGACTTTGGCTTTTCCAGTGTCAACCCGCAATCGATCGACCGGTATTTTCTCGCCCTGCTCGGACTGGCCACGGTGCTGGCCCTGTTCGGTTCGTTCCGCTATTACCTGGTGATGTGGATCGGGGAACGGGTGGTGGCCGATATCCGCGCCACCGTCTACAACCATGTCATTACAATGAGCCCGACCTTTTTCGAGGTGACGCGTACCGGCGAGGTCCTGTCCCGCCTCACCACGGACACCACGCTGGTGCAGTCCGTGGTCGGCGCCGGTATGTCCATCGCCCTGCGCAATGCCTTCATGTTCGTCGGTTGCCTGGTGATGTTGTTTGTTACCAGCCCGCGCCTGACCCTGATGATCTTTATACTGGTACCCGTGGTGGTGCTGCCGGTCTGGCTGTATGGCCGCAAGGTACGGCGCCTGTCCCGTGCCACCCAGGACCGCATCGCCGATTCCAGCAGCATTGCCGATGAAACCCTGAACGCCATCCAGATCATCCAGGCCTTTACCCTGGAGAGATTGCAGGGGCAACGCTTCAGTGAGTCGGTGGAGAATTCATTCAGCGCCGCCCGCCGGCGCCTGCAGGTCAGTTCACTCCTGTCCGGTCTGATCATCTTTACCGCCTTCGGTGCCATCGTCGTCGTGCTCTGGATCGGGGCCCATGCCGTGGTCAGCGGAACAATAAGCCCCGGCACCCTGGGGCAATTCCTGATGTACGCCACCTTCCTTGCCGGCAGTACCACTGCACTGGGGGAGGTGTGGAGCGATGTGCAACGCGCCGCCGGCGCCATGGAACGCCTGATGGAATTGTTGAGTGCACAACCCGACATCAAGGCACCGGACAATCCGGTCGCGTTACCGGCACAGGGGAAGGGGCATATCCGCATGCAGGAGATTTGTTTCAACTATCCATCCCGCCCCGCGCAAAAGGCACTGGATCTCTTCACGCTGGAGATCCGCCCCGGTGAAACTGTGGCCCTGGTCGGCCCGTCCGGTGCCGGCAAGAGTACCGTGTTTCAATTGTTATTGCGTTTTTATGATCCGCAGTCAGGCCACATCCTGCTGGATGGCGTCGATATCGCCCTGGCCGATCCGGAGGAGGTCAGGAAACGCATCGGTATCGTGCCGCAGAGTACCGTGCTGTTTGCGGAGACAGCCCTGGAAAATATCCGCTTCGGCCGCCCGGCGGCGACGGATGACGAGGTCAGGGCGGCGGCCCGTGCCGCCATCGCGGATGAGTTTATCGAACGGCAACCGGAGGGATACCACAGCTTCCTCGGTGAGAAGGGCATGCGCCTGTCCGGCGGGCAACAGCAGCGCATTGCCATCGCCCGCGCGATCCTGAAAAATCCGCCCGTCATGTTGCTGGACGAGGCCACCAGCGCCCTCGATTCCGAAAGTGAAAAACTGGTACAGGAGGCGCTCGATCACCTGATGCAGGGACACACCACGCTGGTGATCGCCCATCGTTTATCGACCGTGATGAAGGCCGATCGCATCGTGGTCATGGATGAAGGTAAGATTGTCGATATCGGCACCCACAAAGACCTGATGCAAAAGCGCGGGATCTATAATCGCCTGGCGGAATTGCAGTTCGGAAATGCGGAACAGAAAAATGAAAATATCCTCCACAACGGATAACTGCCGGGAGACAAACCCCCTGTTTCTGATAACGGCAGGGGGCAGCCAATGACAGACGCGATCGAGGTACGGGGGCTGTGCAAACAGTTTGGACCGATCAT
>MGXK01000115.1:3420-4723 GCA_001802375.1 Gammaproteobacteria bacterium RBG_16_51_14 | reverse complement strand
CTCCGTTCATCGGGGACAGATCTTCGGCCTGCTCGGACCGAATGCCGCCGGGAAATCAACCACCATCCGCCTGCTGGCCGGGATTATCCTTGCCGATGCCGGTACCGTCACCATTCTTGGCCTGGATCTGACGTCACAGATCAGCCGGATCAAATACCGCATCGGCTATGTGGCCCAGCATTTTGCCCTGTACCCGGAATTGACCGTGGCGGAAAATCTTGCTTTTTACAGTGGCCTGTACCGGCCCAAAGGACATGCCGATCTGACGGGGCTGCTGGCGACCTGCGGGTTGACCCCCTTTGCCGGACAACTGGCAGGAAAACTGTCCGGCGGTTACAAGCGGCGCCTGTCCATCGCCTGTGCACTCACCCATGACCCGGAACTGATCTTTCTCGATGAGCCGACGGCCGGCATCGACCCGGTCACACGCAAGGAACTCTGGGATCTTTTTTATGACCTCGCGGCCAGCGGCAGAACGCTGTTTGTCACGACCCATTACATGGAAGAAGCGGAACGCTGTAATCAACTGGCGTTTATCCACCAGGGGAAACTGGTCGCACGGGATACGCCGCAGGGCATCAAGCGATCCCTCACCGGCATCAAGGTCCTGGCCTGCCGCCTGCCTTACGACCCCGCCGTCTCCAGGGCGCTGAAGGTGATCCGGGGAGTGCATGTCCTGAACCAGTATGGTGACGAACTGCGTATCGTCGTCGATGAGACCCTGTCCGCCCGGCAGGTGGAAGACGTCATCCGAAAGACACTGGCCATCGATTATGAAATCAGAGAGGTCCCGGTCAATATCGAGGATGCCTTCATGACCCTGACCAGGGAGAGCACACTCCAATGAACCATATCCTTGTCCTGGTAAGAAAAGAATTCCTCCAGTTGCGGCGTGACCCGCGCCTGATCACCTACATCATCATGATGCCCATCGTCCTCTTCATCCTGTTCGGGCTGGCCCTCAAGCTGGAACCGGAGAATGTCCGGATGGCGTATGTGGACCAGGAGCATTCCTTCTTCAGCGATCTGATCAGGACCAACATCTGGAATGAAGGTTACTTCAAACTCTACGAGGTGCAGGACGAGGCCGCCCTCATCCGGGACATCCGCACCGGCAGGGCCAAGGCGGGCCTGTTTATTGATAAAAATTTCAGCGCCGAGCTGATCGAGAACAGGCAACCCCACGTCAGGATGTATGTCGACGGGACCATGCCCTCCCTGGCGACGGCGATGGACAACAATTCCTCTGTCATCACGGATGACAAGGTCACCAATGATATGTATTTCCTGGAACCGGATGCGA
>MGXK01000115.1:3108-3286 GCA_001802375.1 Gammaproteobacteria bacterium RBG_16_51_14 | reverse complement strand
CACTGGAACAGATCATCGTCAGCCCGATCACAAGAACAAAATTTGTTATCGGCAAGATCGTGCCCTACATGATGATCGCCGTCGTGGATTTTTACCTGATCCTCGGTCTGGGCTGGCTGGTGTTCAAGATCCCCCTGCCGTCTTCACAGTGGCTGCTGCTGTTGCTGGTGTTCCTGTA
>MGXK01000115.1:414-3069 GCA_001802375.1 Gammaproteobacteria bacterium RBG_16_51_14 | reverse complement strand
GGTAAGCCAGACGCAGCAGCAGGCGATCTTCCTGTCCATCTTTATCCTGATCCCGTCCATCCTGCTGTCGGGTTTTATCTTTCCCCTCGAGGCCATGCCCGTCTACATCCGGCCGGTGGCCTATATGCTGCCCTTTACCTATTTCGTTGACATCATCCGTGGCCTGCTGCTGAAGGCGAATACCTTCCAGGACCTGGTCCTCGACTATGCAGCCCTGCTCGTCTTCATGCTGGTGTTCATCACCATCAGCATCCGACGCCTGGAAAAGACACTGGGGTGAAAAAATCCCAAATGGGGATAATGCCTTGAGTGAGAACATACTCTGCACAGGGCAGTTGAGAGGGAACCTGATTTAAGCAGCTATAGATGTCGATCGAATGGTGGAATAAAAACTTGAGACCATCTAGAACCTATCTCAAAATTGCTGCGCTTGCCAATACGGCGTTAAAAATGGACTCGAAATACTCATTTACTGGCGTGTAAACTCCGCTTTCTACTCCGGGCTTCCTGCCCTCCGCCCTTCGGGCCAGCTTCGCTGTTCAAAATCACTCCCGGCGATTTTGTCGCCCATTTTCGCCTTGTCTCAGCTGCGCTCGCTTAATTTTGAGATAGGTTCTACTTATTTATTGGCTCGCTGGGATTCCATATAACGGCGTAACACCTGATTAATTTGAGTCTGGTATTTACCACCCCGGGTCTTGAACCATTCCAGCATGTCAGCATCCAGACGTAACGTGACCTGTCTTTTTACAGGTCGATAGTATTTGCCAACGACCGCCTTACTCCAGTCAGTTGTCTCCGGAATATCAGATGTGTCGATTACTTCATCCGGCATCAATGCCAGTGTTTTTATTTCAGCCTTTTGCTTTTCTGTTTGCGTGTTCATAAATCAGCCTTTCTTTTCTGGTCGCTTTTCGCGCAGAGATAATACGGATGACGTCCTCGTGTTCATCTTCAACAATGGTATGCGCAACGAGAAGCAGGACAACACCATCAACCAGCCCTAATGTTTTCCAGCGCTCCTCTCCCTGTTCGTATTGATCCTGCACACTGAGATGGTGGGGATCGTCAAATACAAGACAGGCAGTCCAGAAAGAGACGTTATGCTTTGTCCGATTTGCCCGGTCCTTGTCCTGATTCCATTCAAAACGCATTACATAATTGTAGATACATAAATAGAGTTACACAAGGATCAATACATGCCGTGGGCGAACTCGGCATCGTCCTGGGCTCAACGATCGCAGGGGGCAGTGCGCTGAATCTGGTGTTCTGGTACGAGTCCTTTGATTTGATCCCAACAGGTAAACAGACGGGTTTATTTAATGCCTGCGACTGAAGGCGAATCGCTTTCAGGGACCTGGTCCTCGACTATGCGGCCCTGCTCATTTTCATGCTGGTGTTCATCATCAGCATCCGGTGGCTGGAAAAGACACTGGGGTGAGAATTGTACCAACGAAGGCTCATTTGAAATAGAGTAAAGTATATTATAAGAGTATTAATTCATATATACAGTGAATATCTACGCTTATGAAATAGTATTCAGAAGAATAGAAGTATATTATATAAGTATATATTCTCTTATTAATTGAGTAACTACGTACTGGATATACTATGAAGCCAGCAGGATTAGGAAAAGCAGACCGGGAACGGCTTTCCGCCATTTTACGGGGAACGAAGGGCACGGTTTCGGTGGCTGAAGCTGCTGACATACTCGAACTACCGGGTAATGACGTTGCCAAGATGCTATCGCGGTGGGCGGGGAATGGATGGTTATCGCGTGTTCGCCGAGGGCTTTATGTTCCTGTGCCACTGGAATCCAGGACAACAGATATTCCTTTGCAAGACGCATGGGTAATTGCATCCCGCCTTTATAATCCTTGTTATATTGGCGGATGGAGTGCTGCTGAATACTGGGATCTGACGGAACAAATTTTCCGGACAATCATGTTAATGACGACCCAGCGCCCAAGAGAGCGAAAGCAATCGATTAAAGGAACGGATTTTTTGATACGGTCAGTTTCAGAAAAGGCGATGTTTGGTTTAAAACCGGTGTGGAGAGGACAGATAAAAGTCGATGTATCTGATCCGGCGCGGACGGTGCTTGATATGTTAAGCGATCCGCATTTGGGCGGAGGGATACGTTCGACTGTCGATATGTTTAATAAATATCTGCAATCAGAAATGAAAAATCTGGATTTGCTCATCGACTATGCTGACAAGCTGGGTAACGGAGCAGTATTCAAGCGCCTGGGATTTTTGCTTGAGCGTTTATTACCGGGTGAGTTGATAACACTGGAAAGATGCCGGAATCGATTGACCGCAGGGAATGCGAAGATTGATCCACAATTGCCCGCGGACAAATTGATCACACGCTGGCGGTTGTGGGTGCCAAATGGGTTCATGAATGAGAAGACTTCAGGGAAAGTAAATATGAACAAGGGCGAAATTTTGAGGATTGGTGGTGAAGTGCCCGTTTCCCGTAGCGCATTATCAGCGCTGGTAAAACACTATCATATCAAGCGGATGGCCTTGTTTGGTTCCGCTGCCCGTGGCGAGTTAACGCCAGCTAGTGATATCGATTTACTGGTTGAGTTTGAGAAAGGGAAGGCGCCCTCATTGGGAGGAATGGTTGCAATCAATGACGCGTTCAGTTCG
>MGXK01000115.1:285-408 GCA_001802375.1 Gammaproteobacteria bacterium RBG_16_51_14 | reverse complement strand
GGTGGCCGTAAAGTTGATATCGCAACACCTGCCATTTTGAATAATCCATACCGCCGCCGTGAGATTGAGAAAGATATGGAAGTATTGTATGCCGCCTGAAGACAGGGACGCCGCCCATTTATG
>MGXK01000115.1:0-147 GCA_001802375.1 Gammaproteobacteria bacterium RBG_16_51_14 | reverse complement strand
GCAGCAAGGTCAGGACTCGACGCCGCAGATCCCCTGGCGTGAAATTATTGGACAACACAATATTCTCGCCCATGAATATGGGCAGGTTGATCATGAGTTACTTTATAAGACGGTCGTGGATGATGTGCCTGAATTAATTCGTTATCT
>MGXK01000114.1:6300-9368 GCA_001802375.1 Gammaproteobacteria bacterium RBG_16_51_14 | reverse complement strand
CACGCGCACTCGAATTCCTCCTTGCTATCGAAGTCACCTATGCGCCCGTAGATGTGCTTCCTGAAATCGAAGTGGCCGAACCGGCCGTCGTAGCGTGGCAGCAGGGCCTTGAGCGCGTGCAGGTTGTCGCCCTGCACGATCAGGTTGCCGCTGACGGCATCGCCGCACGAGAGTTCCGGCACCGGCTCCAGCAGGCGGAACGGCACTTCTTTGTGGTGTTTGACGACGGCCTCCTTGCCGATCCAGTTTAGTATGGGCATTCAGATTCCTGGTTCTATGTTGTCGTTGCTATCGCGCAAAGGGGACGGATAGGCCTGGTATCGGCGGATCATTCCGTCACCCGCGCAGGTAAAAACAGCAGCAAAGGATTATCGGGTGAAGCATTGAATCCGAGGCGCCGGTAATAGCCTGCCGCCTGCTCATCGATGGCGTCGACGAACAGGCCAATACCGCCGGCCTCCGTGTAGATGCGTTGTGCCCGCGTCAGGGCATCGACCAGCAGCAATTCGCCGAGACCTTTGCCTTGATATTTCCTATCGACGGCCAGACGACCAAGCCGCACACCCGGAATGCGACGCGGAAGTTTCTTGCGCCATGCCTCTGGCAGATGGCGGTTTTCGAGTTCGGCCAGGGTCAGCGCGTAATAGCCACAGATGCAGTCAAGCGCGTTTTCGCGGGTAGCGACGAAGGTCTTCGACAGTCCCTTGTCCTGATGCTGGCGGGCAACCTGACGCAACCAGTCGTTCAGTTCCTGGCGGCCACAGTCGAACGCCTGCCGGTCATGGCTCCCAGTTAAAGGATGTACCTGCATCGTGGAGCAGTGCCTTCTGGTAGCGTTTCATGGCGGCCTTCAACCTGGCGTTGGGCTTAGGCGGATTTTCCATCAGATCGAGCAGCCAGTTCCAGTCGCGGGGCGACAGGCGGATGACATCTTCCCTCTCGATGACGGCCTGGGCCTCCTTCAGCGCCGACTGTACCAAAAACTGATTGACCGTGGCACCGGTCAGTTCAGCAGCACGACACAACGTTTCATAAACCTCATGCGGGACGCGAGCGCCGATGCGGTCTTGCTTAGGCATTGCGGTTCCCATTATTCCCTCCTGCGTTCAATTGAACGGCCAGTGTATCACTGTCGCCAAAGTGACGCCAACTGTTTTTGATGACAAACCGATGCGATTCAGCCTGGCTTTCTGATTGAACAGCGCGTCCATGGTGGCGGAATTAGCCGAACCCCGACCGGGCTACCCACAAGGAGAACTCTTGAACCCCCGCGCCAGTGCCCGGCGCAACAGCGGAAAAGGAAAAGGCCAGAGCAAAGTCTGACCTTTTATTATTGGTGGAGACGAGGAGGATCGAACTCCCGACCTTCGCATTGCGAACGCGACGCTCTCCCAGCTGAGCTACGTCCCCATCGTTGGTATACTTGTATTGTAACTTGCCTTATTGGCGGGTGCCAGCTGCCGGTCTGCTCACAGTTTTCAGCAGGTACCCGCCCGGATGTCGTATATAATGTATGTCCTGACCAGAACCATTTTATCGGGATCGATTCCGGATGCACGAGACATTGCCCTACCTGCGGCAGTCTGATTTTCCGTTAATCAGGCGAAAACAGCTGCAAACACTCCAGGTGAACATCACTCTGAAGTGCAATCAGCAGTGCGTCCATTGCCATGTGAATGCCAGTCCCCGGCGCACCGAGGCAATGGATGTCGATACCATTGAACTGGTACTTGAATTCCTGCGGATCACCCATGTCCAGGCCCTGGATATCACTGGGGGCGCCCCGGAACTGCACCCGCACTTCCGTTACCTTGTGACGAAGGCACGTTCCATGGAGGTGAAGGTGATTGATCGCTGCAATCTCACTGTGCTGGAGGAACCGGATCAAACCGGTCTGGCGGCATTCCTGGCCGGAAAAAATGTGGAGATCATTGCCTCACTCCCCTGTTATCTCGAGGAAAATGTTGACAGGCAACGCGGGAAAGGGGTGTTCGCTGCCAGTGTCAGGGCATTACGGAAACTGAATGAACTGGGCTACGGGATTGCCGGCAGCGGCCTCGTCGTAAACCTGGTCTATAATCCGCAGGGCCCGGCCTTGCCGCCTGATCAGGGGGAACTGGAACAGGCATACCGGCAGGAATTGCGGGACCGTTACCGGGTTGAATTCAACCATCTGTTTACCTTTTGCAATATGCCCATCAAGCGCTTCGGGAGCACGTTGATTTCTACCGGACAATTCAATTCCTACATGTCCCTGCTGCGGGAAGTACATCGTGATGAAAATCTGGATGAGGTCATGTGTCGTTCCTTAATCAGTGTGGACTGGCGGGGTTATGTCTACGACTGTGATTTCAATCAGATGCTCGGACTCGATATGACACTGGATGGAAAATCCAGGGCGCATCTTTCCGCCCTGTTGTATCAGGATATTTCCGGGAAACCGATTACCGTTTGTGATCACTGCTATGGTTGTACCGCAGGACAGGGCAGCAGTTGTGGCGGCGCCCTGGCCATATAAAAAGAGTGGCAATGAATTTATCCATCATCATACCCACACTGAATGAGTCGGATATCATTCAGTCCTGTCTGTCCGGACTCCAGTCTTACCGGGAAAGGGGACATGAGGTGATCGTTGTCGATGGCGGCAGTACGGATGCAACCATTGCCCTGTCCAGTCCCTTGATTGATCAACTTGTCACCAGTCCATGTGGACGGGCGAGCCAGATGAATGCCGGTGCGGCTGTTGCCCGTGGCGATGTATTGTTGTTTTTGCATGCCGATACCAGCCTGCCAGGTGATGCAGAAGCAATTTTGAAAGGCATCCCGTTTCATGATCATACCTGGGGGCGATTCGATGTACGGTTGGCCGGTACATCCTGGCTGTTCCGGGTCATTGAATCCGGGATGAATCTGCGTTCAAGATGGACGGGGATTGCGACCGGTGATCAGGCTGTTTTCATGTCAAGGCAGTGCTTTATCAATGCGGGTGGTTTTCCCGGCATCGCCCTGATGGAGGATATTGCCTTCAGCAGGATATTGAAGCGGCTGGCAAGGCCGGTGTGCCTTCA
>MGXK01000114.1:2974-6175 GCA_001802375.1 Gammaproteobacteria bacterium RBG_16_51_14 | reverse complement strand
GGTCAGCAAATGGTGTCCTGCTGATATTTGCAAAGACGCCCTTGCCGGATTATGTGAAGACACGCCTGATCCCGGAACTGGGCGCCAGGGGGGCGGCCGATCTGTACAGAAAGATGTTGTTTCGTACCGTGGCGGTTGCTTCCCGTTCGAAATTTTCCCTGCTTGAGTTGTGGTGTACCCCGGATGCTGCTCACCCGGACATAGAATACTGCAAACAGGAATATTCGCTGGAGGTGAAATTACAGGTTGGCAATGATCTGGGCGAGCGCATGTATTTCGCATTGGAACATGCGCTGGAACGGTGCGAGTATGCCGCCCTGATCGGGTGTGATTGTCCCGGCCTGGACGCATCTGATCTGGATTATGCGCATGCAAGACTGAAATCGGGTCGCCATGCAGTGCTGGGTCCTGCGGAAGATGGCGGCTATTACCTGCTCGGGTTAAGACAGAATAACCGGCGGCTCTTTACCGGTATTGAATGGGGTGGGACCGGGGTGACCCAGGCTACCCGGTCACGCATGGCAGGCCTGGGGTGGGACTGGGACGAACTGCCGGTGAAATGGGATGTGGATTCGCCTGTTGACGTTAAACGGTTGCAGACAGAGAGGGCGGGGAGTTTTTAGAACCTATCTCAAAATTAGCGAGCGCCGGCAAGACAAGGCAAAAATGGGCGAGAAAGCGCAGTTTACACGGGAGTAAATGAGTATTTTGAGCCCTTTTTTAACGCAGTATTGGCAAGCACAGCAATTTTAAGATAGGTTCTAATAAAGAGGTTGCGGGCGACCGATGCCATAACCCTGGGCGTAATCGACACCGATTTCTTCCAGCTTTTGTATGATCGCCTCGTTCTCCACGAACTCCGCGACCGTTTTCATGCCCATCACATGGCCAATCTCGTTAATCATCTTCACCATCGCAAAGTCAATCGGGTCTTCAACAATGTTTTTCACGAACATACCGTCAATTTTCAGGATATCTACCGGCAGCTGTTTGAGATAGCCAAAGGAAGAGAGTCCACTGCCAAAGTCATCCAGGGCAAATTTGCAACCTTGTGCCTTCAGTGTATGGATAAACTGCGAGGCACTGGACATATCGGAAATTGCCGCTGTCTCTGTTATCTCGAAGCAGAGCTTCCAGGGCGGAACGGTTGTCTCCCTGAGACGGTGAATCAGGAACTCCAGAAACTCCTGTTCCCCGATGGAAAGTCCCGACAAATTGATTGAACAAAACTCCAGGTTTTGCAGGCGTGCCGTATCCTGGGCAAGCCAGTCAAGGGCCGTATTGATTACCCAGCGATCCAGCCTGGATGCCAGCTTGTAGTGCTCGGCAGCGGGCAGAAAGGCATCTGGCAGGGCAATGTTACCTTCGGCATCGATCATGCGGATGAGTAATTCATAGTGTTCCCTGCCGGTTTTTGTCACGCCGAGCGGAACGATCGGTTGGGCGTAAAGGAGGAAACCGGTTGTCTCCAGCGCCTGGTTAATCCGGGTTACCCACATGATCTCCTGTTGCAGACCCGAAATCGTTTTGTCATCGTCACTGTAGACGTGGATGCGATTACCACCTTTCGCCTTTGCCGCATAACATGCCGTATCTGCCTTCTTCAGGAGTTCAGTAACCGTCTCGGTTGTCGTCGCACTTGCCAGTCCGATGCTGACACCGACTGAAAATATCTTGTTGTCCCACAGGAAACGGAAGTGCTGTACCTTTTCCAGCAATCCCTTGGCAAGATTGCGGGCGGATTCCAGTGAGCAATGCTCCATCAGTATGGCAAACTCATTACCTCCCAGGCGTGCCAGCGTATCCCGTTTTCTTACGGTTTCCCGCAGTAATTTCCCGAGCTGGAGCAGGAGCATGTCCCCGGCAGCATGACCAAAGGTGTCATTGATGACCTTGAAATTATCAAAATCCAGAAAACACAGGACATGATCTGCCTTTTCGATTTGTGGCGTATTTACAATCCAGTGCAGGTGATGTTCAAATCCTCGACGGTTGACAAGATCGGTCAGGTTATCATGCGATGCCTGATAGGAAAGTTGTTCAGACATCCTTTGGGTTTCAGTGATATCGTCCGCAACTGTTAACAAAAAATCATTTCCATCTGTATCCTTGATGACCCGGCTGGATACCCTGATCCAGATAATATTTCCGTCTTTCCGGAGCATCCGGATCTTTTGCTGCTGCATGGACTCCGGATTTGCAAAGCATCTGTCCAGGTAATCCTGACCTGATACCCTGTCATCAGGGTAAATCAGATCAAGCATGTTTCCCCCGATCAACTCTTCCGCTGGATAGCCAAGGTGCTCTGATCCGAATCGATTCAGGGAACGGATTATTTTCGTCGAATCCACGGTGAAGTACATGGACGGATTATCTTCGTACAGGATGCGATACTTTTGTTCACTCGCGCGGAGAGATTCTTCTACCATTCTGCGATCAGTAATATCCTGACAGACACCCTTGAGGGTAAGACAGCGTCCGTCGGTATTTGATTTTAACTGCCCGACGATTTCCACATGACGGGTCTCAGCGTCCGGCCGCACGATCCGGCAGACATGGTCAAAGCAACCCTGTGTCTTTTCCATCTCGTTGACTATTTGATTAACCGCCTTGCGATCCTCCGGGTGGACCAATTGCAGAAAGCTGCTGAAGGACGGTTTGAATGTGTTCTTTCCGACGCCAAAAATACGATACATCTCTTCCGACCACCAACCGGACTGGTTATTCACATCCCATTCCCAGTTACCGATATGGGCGATACCCTGTGCCTCAGCCAGGCGTGATTCGTTCTCCCGCGATGTTTCTTCAGCGTGCTTGCGGGCCGTGATGTCGCTGTAGACAACAACCGCGCCACAAGGCTTTCCATCACGATCGCGGATCGGTGTTGCAACGTATTCAACGGGGAAGCACGTGCCATCCCTGCGCCAGAACACCTCGTCGCTGATGCGATGGACCATGCCATCATGAATCGCTGCATAGATCGGACACTTCTCAAGCGGATAGTTCAAACCATCCGGGTAACTGTGATGCATTGCCAGGTGCGGTATTTTTCCGATCAGTTCCTGCGGTTCCCAGCCGAGCATGCGGGACGCGGCAGGATTCAGGAAGGTCAGTCTGCCATTGATATCGACCCCGTAGATCCCTTCACCTGCACAATTCAGGATCATCTCGGTGTGTTTGCGGAGTTTATCAAGCTCGCCT
>MGXK01000114.1:1384-2909 GCA_001802375.1 Gammaproteobacteria bacterium RBG_16_51_14 | reverse complement strand
GACCCGGGCCAGCAACACCTTGTCGTCAACAGGTTTTACAATATAGTCACTCGCACCCATCTTCAGACCCAGGGTGATATCCTCACACTTGTCCTTCGATGTTACCAGGATGATGGGTAATTCGCCGTCGGAATAATCTTCCCGTATATACTTAAGGACCTCCAGGCCATTGATATGCGGCATCAGGATATCCAGCAGTATCAGGTCAAAAGTGTTTTTTGAGATTAACCTTAATGCTTCAGCTCCACTGGAAGCCTCTGTCACATTATATTTTGATTGCTCGAGTACCAGTTTTATTATTTTGCGGACAGTCGCCTCGTCATCGGCGACAAGGATTCTTGGTGCCGTGTTGTGGTAACTGTAAAAATCAGAATTATCACCAGCGAAACTGGCTACACTACACATTTATTATTCTCCAGAATCAGATCCCGATTATGCAGGTGTTTGTAAAGTCTTATCACCTGGATCCAGTTTAGTTAACTCCCGGATAAAGTTAATAATTCGACCTGATAAATGGCATAATTGACCATAAAGTACCCTGTATGTGGTATTGCAGGCGTACCCTGTTATGGGTATGTCTGTATTTGCGCAATGAATATGGGGAAGGGAGTATCAACAGCAAGGGGGACGATAGACAGTGAGGCGGCGATAATCCGGGAAGGAACCCAAGCGAAGCACACCGGAGTGAACAGGCTGAATAGCGGTCAGTCCGGATTCATGGACTTGCTCAACATGGATTCTATCTCTTCTGCCGGCATCGGACGGGCAATGAGATAACCTTGTTTCTCATCACACTTGAGTAACTTCAGAAGGTTACACTGTTCTTCGGTTTCCACTCCTTCCGCGATGACTTTCAGGTTCAGGGAATGCGCCAGGGTAATGATCGTAGAAACAATCGTCATGTTATCGGGGCTGCTGGACATGTTGACAATGAATGCGCGATCTATCTTCAGTGACGTGACAGGCAACTTGGCGAGATAGCTCAATGATGAATAGCCGGTGCCAAAATCATCGATGGCGATACCCAGCCCCAGTTCCCTGATCTCTTTCAGTTTCGTGATATTCATCTCCGTGTTTTCCATGATCAGGCTTTCAGTGATTTCGATATCAATATGCTCGGGAGAACTGCCTCCTTTCAGAATTGCCTCTTGCAACTCCTTTACAAAGTCTTTCTGCCGCAACTGGATCGCCGACACGTTCACAGCGATGGGGGGCGGCTGCAGGTGCTTCTTTTCCCATTGCTGATAATCGGATGCGGCCTGCTGCAGAACCCACTTGCCGACATCGAGGATCATCCCGGTTTGTTCCAGGATCGGTATGAAGTCAAACGGTGGCACCAGGCCCATGTCTGGACTGTTCCAGCGGATCAACGCCTCCAGCCCGCTGAACCTGGCAGTTTTAATGTCCAGTTTTGGCTGGTAATGGAGCACGAATTGCTCTTTCAACAACGCCATGCGCAGGCGGTTCTCAATGGTCAGTTTATGGGCGACCCGGGCATTTATTTCGGGCGTGTAAAACAGATATT
>MGXK01000114.1:1036-1372 GCA_001802375.1 Gammaproteobacteria bacterium RBG_16_51_14 | reverse complement strand
CCTTGGCTTTTTTCAGGGCTGCTTCTGCATTCCTGAAGAGTGAATCGGTATCCGCGCCATCACCCGGAGAAATGGCGACACCCATGGTGACCGGAATGATTAATTTTTCCACGCCGGTCATAAAGGGCAGACTCATGCTGTCCAGGATCTTCTCCTCAAGGATGTGTGCAACGTCAGCTGCCTGCCTGATATCGGTGAGTATTGCGGCAAAGCAGTCGGTCCTTATGTGGGCAAGACTGTTGGTGTTGCCGAGCACGTTTTTCAGTCGTTTGCCAATCTGCTTAAGCAGGTTGTCACCAGCCTGGCGGCCGAACGTGTCATTGATGTTCCTGAACC
>MGXK01000114.1:0-1023 GCA_001802375.1 Gammaproteobacteria bacterium RBG_16_51_14 | reverse complement strand
CATCACCAGCGCCACCTGTTTTTTATCAGGGTCCGCTGTCTGAAAGAGCTGGTTCAGGCGGTCGTCGACCAGGCTGTGATTGGGAAGCCCGGTTACAATGTTGTAATAAGCGAGGTAGTTAAGCCTTTTCTCCTTTTCAAGGTATTCCATCGCGAACGAAACGTCTCCGGCCAGTTCGGTGAGTAACTTTAATTCCTGTTCATCGAAAAAACCTGTTTCGCTCGAATACAACGCAAACACACCAGCCGCCTTATCGTCCGGCAGCAGCGGGAACACCACCAGGGAGCGATAGCCGCGCTCAAGGGCCAGCTTCCTTATCAATGGGTCCTGCAGTTCGGTTTCGATATGGTTACAGACAACGGGGCTTTTCTGTTGCAGCGCCCGCACTGTCAGCGCGCACGCTACCGATGCGGCGTTACTGGAGGCCAGCATGACTTTATCGAGATACCCTTCTTCCCAACCCGCTTTGGCCACCGGTTTTATGTCCAGCGTGGCGGGATCAACAAGACCGATCCATGCCATCCTGAACTGACCGTGGTCGACCGCGATACGACAGGCTTCCGTGAACAATTTCTGCTGATTGCGGATGCGGACGATGGCCGTGTTGATACCACTCAGCATGGCATAAACCCGGTTAAGACGGGAGATTCTGATTTCCTGCTCCTTGCGCTGGGTAATGTCACGGATTACGGCGGAAACCAGTACGTCCTCGCCGGTGGTAAGTGAACCCAGATTGACCTCCACCGGAAATTCCCTGCCGTCCTTGCGCAGGCCGAAGAGATCCAGACCGGAGCCCATGGGCCGGGTACAGGGCGACAGGGAATAGCGCGTACGGTGCCTGACATGCTGGTCGTGGAACCTTTTCGGGATCAGCATCTCGATCTTTTGTCCGGTCAACTCCTTGCAGTGATAACCGAATAATGCCTGTGTCTGTGCATTCACGAGAACGATCTCGCCTTTTGTGTTCACGATCACGATGGCATCCGGCGCAAATTCCAGGAGATCACGGAATCTTGCTTCCGC
>MGXK01000113.1:5334-9897 GCA_001802375.1 Gammaproteobacteria bacterium RBG_16_51_14 | reverse complement strand
TTGATGTAGCCCTGCCCGGCAGCCAGCCGGAAATATTTTGCGGCTGCCTCGTAATCCTGCTCAACACCCAGCGCATAAACATAGAACAAACCCATATTGAATTGTGCCCTTGCATAACCCTGTCTGGCTGCTGACTGGTGCCATTTGAAGGCCACTTTATCGTCCTGGGGCACCCCATGCCCTCCGGCATACATCAGGGCCAGGTTATATTGTGCCTTGTCATAACCCTGGTGGGCCGCCTTTTCATACCACATGGCCGCTTCCTTCAGATCGACTTCCGTCCCCATTCCCGTGGCCAGCATCAATCCGACATTAAGTTGTGCCTTCATATGCCCCTGCTCGGACGCCTTCCGGTACCACTCCACGGCAAGTCCCTCATTCCTTGCCGTGCCGATACCGTTGGCATGCATATAAGCCAGGTTATAACGCGCCCCGGCATGACCCAGCCTTGCGGACTTCCCATACCAGTCAAATGCCTGCCGGTAATCCTGTTTCACACCCAGTCCCTGTTGATAACACCAGGCAAGATTTGCCTGTGCGGCAGGATCGTCCCTACCGGCTGCCTGGTGTAACCAGTGCACCGCCTGCGCATAATCCTCGGGCACACCTATCCCCCTGATATACATCTGGCCCAGGCGTGATTGCGCCTTGACTGATCCCAGCTCCGCCGCCCGGTGATACCAGAATGCGGCCTGACCACGATCCTGTGGCACACCAAACCCGTTTTCGTAGAGATCGGCCAGCTGGAGCTGTGCCTCTATTTCACCGGCCTTGGCCTCGGCTGTCAGGACAGTTATCTGCATGAATATAGCGCTTCCATCATTTACCTATGCATCATTATGGTACTTCCTTCAGTAAAAATAAGTTACAAATTACCTTGCGTCTATCCAGATGGTCCGGATTGTGACAAAAACCCGGAAATAACAACCAGTGTCCATACGGTTTGCGCGCGCCCACGATACATTTGATACACTGCACCAATGTCAGTTCATGATGAAACCAGCTCATACCAGAATCTCAGACCTGACGATATTATCAACGCTGTCGAACATATAGGTTACCGATGTGATGGTCGTATCCTTGCACTCAACAGTTACGAAAACCGGGTGTATCAGATCGGGCTGGAGGAGGCTGAACCGGTGGTGGTCAAATTCTACCGGCCCCGGCGCTGGACAGATGAGTCCATCCTGGAAGAACACCGCTTTACACTTGCCCTGGCAGATTACGAGATCCCGGTTGTTGCGCCCTGTGCCGATGCTGACGGAACCACATTGTTTCGACACGGGGCATACCGTTTTGCGGTTTATCCCCGCCGCGGGGGCTATTCCCCTGAACTGGATAATCCGGATCATCTAATGCAACTCGGACGGGTTATTGGCCGCCTCCATAATGTAGGGGCAACAGAAACCTTTGCTCATCGGAACACAATGAATATCGGGCATTTCGGGATTGCCTCTTATGAATACCTGTTGTCGAGCGGATTTATCCCGATGGAGTTGGAGATTGCCTATCGCACGCTGGCGGAAGATCTGATCAAACGGATCAGGAATTGTTATCAACGTGCCGGTGATGTCCGCATGTTGAGGATTCATGGTGATTTCCATCATGGCAATATCCTGTTGCGAAATGATATTGCCTTTGTCGTTGATTTTGATGATAGCTGTATGGGCCCTGCCATCCAGGATTTATGGATGCTCCTCTCCGGGGATCGGCAATATATGACAACAGGACTTTATGATGTACTGGAAGGATATTCGGAATTCAGGGAATTCGATGCATGTGAATTAAACCTGGTAGAGGCCCTCAGGACACTCCGGATAATGCACTATGCGGCATGGCTTGCACGGCGCTGGGATGATCCGGCTTTTCCACGGGCGTTTCCATTTTTTAATACCAGTCGCTACTGGGAAGAGCATATACTGGCCCTGCGGGAACAGGCGGCATTGATGGATGAACCGCCGCTGGAATGGAGTATAGATTGACAATCGATGTCCTGTTGAACACATCGTTATCAAGTTACCTTCGACATCATAAGTTTAACCGCCAACGATTTACCGATACATTTCCGGAATGAGCACCGTCACCCACGATAGCCCGCTGCAAAAGTTCAGGCAAGGCAATACGGAATCCGCCAATCATTTTAACTGGCGATATGTCATGGCAATCGCCCGGGAACACAAACGGGAGTTGCTATTCGCCAATATCATTGCGGTCATTGCAACCATAGCGAGTGCCCCGTTACCACTTTTATTACCACTGCTGGTCGATGAGGTTTTATTGCATAAGCCGGCGTTCATCGTCGGAACAATCAATTCATATACACCCGGGTCATGGCATGGCCCTTATCTGTATATACTGACCATCCTGTTTATTACCCTTTTTCTGCGCATGACATCGCTTCTGTTATACGTCTGGCAGACGCGGCAATTCACTCACATAGCCAAGGATCTGACGTACCGCATCCGGCATGCGCTGCTGATGCATCTTGAAAATGTATCCATGTCGGAGTATGAGACCCTGGGCAGTGGTACGGTAGCCTCTTATTTTGTAACCGACATGGAATCCGTCGACGAGTTTATTGGCTCGACGGTCAGCAAACTGCTCATCGCGGTCCTGTCCATCCTGGGTATCGGCGTCATTCTCCTGTGGATACACTGGCAGCTGGCGCTTTTTATCCTGTTTGCCAATCCTGTTGTGATTTATTTCACCATGCTACTTGGCGACCGTGTAAAGGAACTCAAGGGTAAGGAGAATTCGGCATTTTCCATCTTTCAGCAAGCACTGACGGAAACACTCGATGCGATTCATCAGATACGTGCCAGTAACCGGGAGCGTCATTACATAAGTCAGATCATTGCCAAGGCACATGCAGTAAAGGAGTATGGATTCAACTTCGCCTGGAAAAGTGATGCCGCAAACCGCCTGAGTTTTGTTGTCTTCCTGTTCGGTATTGATATCTTCCGCGCTATCTCGTTGTTGATGGTGCTGTTTTCAGACCTTTCCATAGGACAGATGTTCGCCGTGTTCGGTTACCTCTGGTTCATGATGGGACCCGTGCAGGAAATATTGAATATCCAGTATGCGTTTTACAGTGCCAATGCCGCCCTCGGCAGACTCAACAAGCTGCATCAACTGGAACTCGAACCCGACTATCCGCACCGGATTAATCCATTCAATAACAAACAGACGGTCGGTATCAGGATCGAGGATCTCCATTTTGCCTATGGCGACGACCCGGACATACTGAATGGCATCAACCTGAGCATTGAACCCGGAGAGAAGGTGGCCCTGGTTGGTGCCAGCGGTGGTGGTAAATCAACACTGGTACAGGTCCTGATCGGACTTTATCCGGCCAAGATCGGTACCGTCTATTACGACAATATACCGGTCACACAGATAGGACTGGATATCGTGCGTGAACATGTTGCCACTGTCCTGCAGCACCCTGCCCTGTTTAATGACTCTGTTCGCGCCAATCTGACGCTGGGCCGGGACCTGCCTGACCAGCAACTCTGGGATGCCCTGGCTATTGCCCAGCTCAGAGACACGATAGAAAAGACAGAGGGAGGGCTGGATACAGTCATCGGGAGACAGGGTATCCGTCTCTCCGGCGGACAACGACAACGGCTGGCCATTGCCCGCATGATTTTGACCAACCCCGCGATCGTGATACTGGATGAGGCAACTTCGGCACTGGATGCAGAAACGGAATTCCAGTTATATGCGGCACTTGACGAATTTCTGAATAACCGTACCACCCTGATTGTCGCGCACCGGCTCAGCGCTATTAAAAAGGCAAATCGCGTTTACGTTTTTGAATCAGGCACCATTTGTGAACAGGGAAGCCACCAGGAATTACTTTCCCAGAATGGCCTGTACTCGAAGCTGTATGGAGTCAGGCAATCAATGGGGTAATGGCCAGTCATGGCAAGCTGATTTTCATGGCAGATTGCTACCTCCTGGTTGACAGAACAAACCAGTACCTATTCCAGTTAAACCTGATAAAAACAAACCAGTACCTATTCCAGTTAAACCTGATAAAAACAAACCAGTACCTATGAGAAAATTTATAAAAATACTGCCGCTGATGGTCACACTGACCGGTCTTCTCCCCGCATGTAACCATCAGAATACGGATAATCTCATCGCCCTATCGGGGCCGACCATGGGGACCTACTATTCGGTCAAGATAAATGCACCGGATCTTCCCCTTGCTGCGCAAAAACTCAAGTCTGACATCGATGACATCCTGGCCAGGTTGAATAATCAGATGTCAACCTATATCGAGACCTCGGAGTTGTCCCGGATAAATCAATCCAGGCTGACAGACTGGATTCCGGTCACGGATGATTTATTGACCGTTATTGAACAGGCCCTGGTTGTGAGCAGTCTGTCCGACGGCGCCTTTGATATTACCGTTGGTCCGCTCGTCAACCTGTGGGGGTTTGGCCCCGATCCAGCGACAGACACTGTCCCCGCTGACGACCGGATCCAGGCCGCCTTGCAAAGGGTCGGCTACCAGTATTTACAGACACGTCATGACCCGCCGTCCATAAAAAAATC
>MGXK01000113.1:0-5310 GCA_001802375.1 Gammaproteobacteria bacterium RBG_16_51_14 | reverse complement strand
CTCCGGTATTGCCGAGGGCTATGCCGCCGATGTTCTTGCCGGCTATCTGGAAGGGCTTGGCATTGGTAATTATCTGGTTGATATTGGAGGCGAAATGAAGGTCAAGGGCAATAACCCGGACGGAACCTTCTGGCGCATCGGTATTGAAAAACCGGTTACCGACAGACGGATACTGGAGCGCGTCATCAAACTGGATGGCGCTGGTATGGCCACCTCCGGTGATTACAGGAACTACTTCGAGGCAGAAGGCATCCGCTATTCCCACACTATCGATCCGGGTACCGGGAAACCGATATCCCATAAACTCGCCTCTGTTACTGTCATCACTCCCACCGCAATGGTTGCCGATGCCCTGGCCACCGCCTTCATGGTGCTTGGACCGGACCGGGGATATCAGCTCGCAGAACGTGAAAATCTGGCCGTACTTTTTATTGTCAGAACAGACGATGGTTTTGCAGAACAGCCGACACCGGCCTTTAAAAACTACATGATCGAGTAAATCCGGATCACTGCCAACAGGAGAGAATAGTAATGGGTCCAGGACACGGCAACCCTGTTTATGGAGCCCTTGCGAAGACACCGAGGTACCTGTTTGCGGGGCCGGCACTCCCTTGCAACTGAGCCTGGAATATTCATGAGTACAGTCCTGTTCCTGTCGCTGCTTGCCATGCTGGTTTATCTATGGCAAGACAGTCTGCGCGCCCGTGAATATGCAATACGGCACTGCCGTAATGCTTGCCATGAAATGAATTTTCAATTACTGGATGAGACAGTGGCGCTGGTATCATTCAGGTTGCGCAGGACCGCTTCAGGACAAATCAAACCGTTGCGTCAATACCGGTTTGAATTCAGTATCGATGGACTCGGCAGAAGCACGGGACATCTTGTGCTGCACGGTGATCAAACACAAACCATCCAGATGGAACACCCGGATGGTATAATCATCCTGCCTCAAAATGAAAAACCGGCACTGCACTGAAGGACAATAATGTATATATACAAAATGAAGAACCTTACGGCAAGACCGCAGGTTATCAAAACAACCCAAGCTGGCTGTCGTCATTCCTGCGAAAGCAGGAATCCAGAAAAGAAATACTGGATTCCGCATCAAGTGCGGAATGACATCCATAAGGATAACCCTGTAGCAAGACTACAGGGAATTACAAGTTAAACAGTACCACCTGATCATGCCGGGAGTGTGTCATGCCATCCTTTGATATAGTCTCAGAAGTCAATCACCATGAATTAACCAATGCCGTTGATCAGGCCAACCGGGAGATCACAAACCGGTTTGATTTCAAGGGCACCAATTCAAGGATTGAGCAAACAGACACTGTTCTGACGATCTTTTCTTCCTCCGAATTCCAGATCAGGCAGATTAATGACATCCTCACAACAAAAATGGCAAAGAGAGGTATTGATGTCGCTTGCCTTGACCCGGGTGAAATACAGGAACGTAACAATGAAGCACATCAAACAGTCACCGTCAGGGAAGGGCTCGACAAGGAGTTGGCCAGGGAAATCACAAAATTGATAAAGGACACAAAGATCAGGGTCCAGGCGAGTATTCAGGGGAACCAGATCCGCGTGCATGGGAAAAAGCGCGATGACCTGCAGTCCATCATCGCGACAGTAAAAAATGCAAAAATCAACCTGCCCCTGCAGTTTATCAATTTCCGCGATTGACAGATTATCCAATGCCGGCAGGCAACGCATACTGATGGCCGATAGATTCGTAAATGGAAAATTGTGACCTGCATACGCATTCCACGGCCTCTGACGGTACACTTACGCCTGAACAACTCGTCACCGAGGCCTGCCGGGCCGGTATTACCACACTGGCTTTGACAGACCATGATACGACAGCCGGACTGAAACAGGCCGGGGCAGTTGCCGGGAAACTGGATCTCCGGTTCATACCCGGCATTGAGATATCAACGACATGGCAGGGACGGAATTTTCATATTGTCGGCCTGAATATCGATACAGAATGTCCGTCACTTCAGAGTATCATCGCAGAAATCGGGATTATCCGTGAACGCCGGGCAATCGAGATCGGCCGTAGTCTGGATAGCTACGGTATTTATCATGCCCATGAAGGTACCCTGGCGATTGCCGGCGGCGCCACGATCACACGTAGTCACTTTGCCCGTTTTCTCATTAACGAAGGTTATGCCAGGAACAGCCGGGACGCCTTCAAGCGCTTCCTGGTCCGGAACCGTCCCGGTGATGTCAGGGTCACCTGGCCGGATCTTGCCTGTTCCATAAAATGCATCAAGGATGCCGGTGGGACCAGCGTTATTGCCCATCCCTTCTCCTACAATCTGACAGGCAGCTGGATGAGAAAATTACTGCTGGAATTCAAGGCCTCCGGCGGTGACGGTATAGAGGTGATTTGCGGCAGCAGTACTCCCGCCGAGGTCAGACTTGCCTCCGGTTTTGCCAAGAAATACGGGCTTGCCGGCTCAACCGGGTCTGATTTTCATGGGGACAACCACATCTGGTGCAAACTGGGGGCCCAGCGTAATCTCCCGCCGGATATCACGCCTGTGTGGGACACCTGGTAAGGTAGCTGGTCAATACCCGGGATATAGGGACACTTGACTGTCGCTTTCTTATCTGCCTGCCATACTAAAAAAATCCTCATGCAGGACAAATCCGGTGTCCTCCAGATTACGCCTGGCGACCGGGGTGATTGTCCCGGATGTCACCAGTTCCGGTTCCGAAAATCCTGCTGCCCTGGCATTGTCGGCAAGGGCATGATATTTATTTGACGTTGCCTCCGACCAGTAGAGGATATCATCCGCCAGGAAGAAAATAATTTTTCCATCACCGGTGATTGCACCGGTGACACCCTGTAACACATGTAAATTATACAGGGGATTAAATTGATCATGATAAAGGACAAGCATGCGGACAAGCTGCTCACAGGATAATGCTTCTGCTTCATTCCCGGCTGATAATGCCGCATTGACAAACGCGGCCCGGTTACTTACTCCGGCAAGATAATCCAGATAGGCAGCAATTACCGTCTGATGCCTTGGTGAATACATTGTGTGGTGCAGAAACCGGCCACGCAGGTCCTGGCCAACTACCATCCTGCCCAGAATCTGATCATTGATAGCAGCCAGTTCCGAAACCGGATTATTTTTCAATTTCAGATTAACCAGCCTGTCCAGCTCTTTATTTGCAATCCTTGCCCCGGCTGTATTCTGATTCCTTACCAGTGCAACCCCGGCAGATATTTTGCCTGATGTACGGGCCTTTGTGACTGTATTCAAAAATGCCTGAACGTCTTCATTTGTTGAATAAACGTCAAGACCATGCTGGCTCGCTATATTTCTTTTATGTGTCGCTGCAATTGCATCTGCAGGTTCCGTGTTTTCATACCTGAATCCTTCCTGTTCCGCCAATATATCGACACCGGCGAGCGTATCACCAAGATTGTTTGCCATCTGACCGGCAAGTTGGGTCGCTGTACCAAAAGGAGACGTGATAATTTCGACTGCTGATTCACCTGACACGTGCAGCTGGCTGCGCAATATTGCTGAAAACTGGTCATCTTCCGTTTCAAACTGGTTGATTGCCTGGGCCAGTGTTTTTATCTCCTGGACACGTGTTCTTAACAGGGCTAGTGAGGTAACCTGATAGAATCCGAACTCGGAATCAACCTGAAACTGGAAGAATCCACCGCTGATATCCATGCTTTCAACCCGGTGATGTTCCGAGTGCAGCAAATCTCCGGGGAGAAATCCGGCTGCATTGATGACAGGGATGGATTCGTATTCCTCTGCCCATACAGGAACGACAGGAAGCAACCAGTACAAAACCGGAATCGAACAGACAAGAATTTTATCAAGTTGCCCTGAAGCCAAAATAGTATCCCCTGTGTATTTTCTGCCAGGGTTTTATCAGAAACCGCCGGGCGGTGCTGTTCAACTGCCGGTAATCTGAAGAAAACCGGGTCACAAGACAATTCCTTTATTTGAACTTTACCTGACAGTCACCGCATTACCACCGGTACCTGTCAGATCAAGTCTGAACTTCTACACTTTATTATTTGTCTTTGCCAAGCTGTTTCGAAATATCATCTAATAAATCTTCGTTTGCATCCCTGGCAGCCCGCTGGGCGTCCCTTGCACGTCCCATAATGCGCTTAATATGCGCCTGCTGGGTCTGGATCTCCGAGACAGACTTTGACTTCATCTCAAGCTCATCTTCGAAAGCAGCCACATCGGCCTCCAGTAGTGCACGCAGGGCATCTTCCTCCTGCTTCTTCCTGACCAGATCCTGTTCGTTTTCCTCTTTTGCAGATTCGGCGACTTTTTCTGCATGATGGACCTCTTCCAGTTCCCGGTTTGCCTCTACCAGCCGGTCTTCAATGGCCTCAAGCTCGGTTTTGAGTGAATCCCTGATCTCTTCCGGTGCCGTGATATCTTCCTGCTTCACCCTCAGCCTCTCTGCCTCTGCCTGGGCTGCCTTCTGCGCATCCTCGGCTTCCTGTCTTGCCCTCTTGATCTCCTGCAAAGTGTCCTGAATCTTTCTGGCCTCTTCCTCCAGTTTCATGCGTTCTGCACGGAGTTTTTCCTCTTCCTCCGCCCGTGTCTTTTCATGCGCCAGTTTATACTCGGAGATTATCTTTTCAGCCTCCTCCCCGGCTGCCTTGCGGGCGGCCTCGGCCGCCGTCTTTTCCAGCTTAATTTTTTCAAATACCTCACTGTTACGCTCATATTGTTCCGCCAGCTTCCGTCGCTCTCCTTCCAGCTTTGCCTTGATTCTGGCCTGGGCCTGTTTCTCCATCTCTTCCTGTTCTTTCTGCTTTTTCAACGCATCCTTTTCCATGTTGCGCTTTGACACCTCAACCTCTTTTTTCAGCTGCCTGGCTTCTTCCAGTTTGCGTTTTGCCACTTCCGATTCCTTTTCCAGTTTTTTTCGGGCATTCCTTATCTGATCCTCGGTTTCCTGACGCATCCTCTGCAACTTTTCCATTTCCTCTGTATTCTTTGCGTAGATGCTTTCAATCTGCCTTTTTTCTTCCAGTAATCGATTCTTTGCCTCTCGCTTCAGTCTCTCCAGTTTTTCTTCCTCTTCCTGGATCTTTCTTTTCACCTCGGACTCAGCGGCCTTCTTTTCAGCTTCCAGTTTTTTCCGTTCTTCCAGCAGTTTTTTCTGTGCCGCTTCCCCAGCCTCTGCCTTTGCAGCATCCAGTGCCTGCCTGTGTTCTTCTGACTTTCTGATATCCATATTTGTCCTTCCCAGTTTGGTCGCAATCGCCTGAACACGGACTTCTGCATCGATCGTGTCATCCGA
>MGXK01000112.1:20536-21356 GCA_001802375.1 Gammaproteobacteria bacterium RBG_16_51_14 | reverse complement strand
TGATCACGCTCAGGCTGAAAAACGGGGAAACGATCCGGTTCGGAAACGGCGAAGCAACCCGCGTCCTGCGCGTGAGAAACCCGGATGCCTTCACCGGCTGGCCGGAAGGGGCGGACTGAATGAAATTCGATCAGACCGCTCACATGGTCTGTTCATCTTTCCCCATAGCCTTCACTATTGTGTAATCGGAAACGATTTCCAGGATGACAGGTGGGATTCCGGCTTGTGATGAATGGCTTCTATCCCTGATCCCAAAAGGTATATTTTCTCTACACACCTCCATTGAGACTGGTTATTACCCTACTCTTTCTCAAAACCCTGGTCGGTGAATTTCAGTGTACGGCTGTTCTCGGTGACAGTACGAACCACATTGTCCGGGGCACCATTCGGAATTTCAGCCTCAATATCGAGTGTGACCTTTACTGTAACGCCGACCAGACCAGAAATATGGGAGATCACCTCGTCAGCAATACGCCCGGCATCTCTGCCAACGCGATTTGAATCAAGCGTTACACTGCCATGAAAGCGTTTTGGCTTTGTCGATTCAGCCGTTGGTACAGCAGGAGGTTGAGGAGTTTGTCCTGGAGCCGTCGTTGTAGTGCTTCCAGACCCGGCAGCTGGAATAGGTGGATTAGCAGTTGAACTGGCCGCCTCTACCTCTGCTTGTCTCCTGGCCACTTCTGATCGCACCAGCAGTCCATCACTCAAGGTAACCGATACATTCTGTCCATAACGAAGTCCCCGATAGCGGCCTGCTGTCTCATCAAAGCTGTCTGCATAAGCGAAGCTATCATTCTCCCATGTCAACAGGGAGAGGCCA
>MGXK01000112.1:4816-20461 GCA_001802375.1 Gammaproteobacteria bacterium RBG_16_51_14 | reverse complement strand
CTGTTTAATCGCTACATGATCACCGCGCCACAAAGGCACGCGGTCAAGATCCATCCGCAGTCGAGTACCCGCCAGTGCTGTCACCAGCAGTTCATCAGTACGCAACTTTTTGCTCACCCGCACTGCCAGCGCATCATGCCCGCTCAACCGGGACGACTGCCATGTCACGGCTGCCTGCGGTGATGCCTGCACCGGCACCAGCAACCACTGGTAAGCCTCCGGCAATCTGGCCGTTACAGCACCATCGGCAGAACCTCTCTGCGTTTCGGCCTGTTTCACCTGGTGGGGATCCAGATTGAGTACATCCTTCTCGGCCAGGATCGACTTCCACGCCAGGAACTTGCGCACCGCCTCGTCGAGATCCTGCAAGCGGACCTTGTCGGCGGCCAGGAATACCAGCGTGTTGCGGTAGAGGCGCGGCGTGTTGCCGCGCGTCTCGAGAATGCTCCGCGCCGCGGTCTCGGCCGCGCTGCCGGGCTCCTTGCCATATGCATGCTCCGTGGGCAACACGACTAGTCGCGCGTCGATGTCATCAGGTACATCGGCCCCCGAACGCGGGAGCGGGTGGATGCGCGAGAAGTCGCCGGTCTTGCGCAGGTCGGCGCGTAGCCGGTCGTCCAGCTCCTGCGCCACCTTGTCGGAATCGCGCTTGAGCTGCTCGGCACGATCCTCTGCGAGCTTGGTGACCGTCGGCTGCGTGGCGTACCAGAAGCGCGGGCCATCTTGATAGAGGTAAGTCGCTGCCGCTGCGAGCCGCCGCAACGCATCGCCGAACACGGCTGGCGACTCGCCTGGCATCACACAGCCGAGCTTGACGCGCCGGTCCTCAAGCCCGCGATGGCTTTCCATGGAATCGGAGCGTGGGCCGTTTGAGTTTCCTCCGATATTTTGCTGGCAGCTTCACCGAAGATTTCTACGGCACGCATCACGGCAAACATCAGCTTCAGATCCTTGTCCAGATCGACGCGATCCCGGCCCGTCACAAACTGCGTCACTGCTTCGCACGCCTCGATCATGTGTTGGATACGGACGCGATCCTCAGCGTGCATACTGCGCCTCCGCCGTGCGCACCACCTCGTCGCGGAAGTGACGCGAGAGATCTCCGGCTGTGCGCAGATCGACCTTCCGCCCGTTCAGCATGCCGGAAAGCTCCAGTTCCATGCCGGCAATCGCAAGCAGGCCGGGGATGTGATCTGGCTCGAACTCCACCAGCAGATCAATGTCGCTATCCGGGCGAGCGGCGCCTTTCAGTTGCGAACCGAACAACGATAAGCGGCGAATGTGATGCTGCCTGCAAAAGCGCGACAAGGCGGCTTCGTCGACATTCAAAATTGCGTGCATTTCGTTCCCTCCCTGCGATTTGCCGCCGCGATCTCCTCACGCAGACGGGCCATCAGCGCCTTCCTCGCCTGTTCGGCTCGGCGCCTTGCCTCAATGGCCACCGAACTCATCAGGGACTCCAGTTGCGCATCCGTCGGTTCGTGCTGAATATCGTTCAGGTCAAAATATTCTGTTTGCATGTGTGATTTCTCCAATAGCTATCTGCTGGTGCTGCATCATCACGGATCACGCATGATCAAACAAGTCATCGGTACTGGCCGGTCTGGGTGCGCCGCTTTCGCGCACAAGACGCACGATCTCCGGCCAGCTTTGCACCAGGCCGTTGTAGGCCAGCGCCTCCGCCGCGCGCTTCTTCCGTTCGCACAGGGTATAGAGCCGATAGCAGAGTTCACGCGCGACTTCAGCCTTACTGCCAAGTTTGGCAACGAGTTCAGCAGCCGCACTCTCGCCACCTGCATTCAGACGGCGTATTAAATAATGCGCCATTTCCCATACTGTAAGACGTGCATCGTTTGTAGGATCCCAGACCTTCGGTGAGAATCTCCTTAACCTCCTTTTCCCCACTTGTCCCCGTATTGAGATTTCAACTCCCTCTCAATAAAAGGAAACAGTCCCTCCTTGAGCAGACCCAGCGCCTTGCCGATGCGTTCGTGATTGGTAATCGCCACCGGTTTGCTAACCCTGCTCCGGGTGAATTAACGGCAAGGCTTCACGCCCGTATCGGCGATAGACGGTGAAATCAGAATCAAGGGTAAAGATAGAATGCTTATTGAACAACTCCGACATTCTTACCAAACAGGCATCCGCCAGAGACATAGGCACATCGAGATATTTCTTGCGAAGCATCCGGATTTGCGGGACATGATCTGCCACCTGAAATGCAATTTTGAGCGCCCCGTTTTCAAGCATACTCAAAAGCATATCCTGGGCTGCCGGCAGATGAACCAGTCTGAACAGGGTTTCCACGAGCACCGGCTCACATACGAGGATCGGTGATTTCAAAACATGTATTTGGCTGGTAACCCATGCATGATGTTTCTCTCTGCGGTCGAGAAACGCTACCAGAGGGCCTGTATCAGCGATTGCCCATTGAATCACGACCTAAGCCCTCAAGGTATTCTGGATTGGTAGCCAGATCGTCAACACCCGAATCCACGATGCCGCAACCCTCTTTCATCAATTCCCATGCAGTCACAGCAGGTATGGTCTCGGAAGACTGCTCAAATGCCTCCAACTTGCAAAGCAATCCTTCTTCCACCAAATCCTTGAATTTGATGCCTCGCAGTGCTGCCTCAGCCTTGGCACGGCGAAAAATATCATCCCGTATATCAACTGTTGTCTTCATCTTCTCAGCACCTCCATATCGGGTAATTCAACGGTGATTTTATATTCCCATATTCCCATAAAACCATATTTATGTACAATCGGTTACTTCTTCCTGCCTTTCCTGCGAGGCTTGTCCACGCATGCCGTAGGCGGGTAGAGGCAATCCAGGGGATTTTCTTCGTCGGTTAGTTAATCGTATATTTACAACCAGCTAAAAGCTGAGCTGCAATGTTATTTCATCACGACGCCGGGTTTTGTTCCTCGAAAATATCCCGGTAGCCGGTATAGACGCTGGCCGTCAGCACCGGCAGCAGGACGATATAACCCAGCATCAGTGGTAGTGCGGCGATGATCATCAATACAAATCCGACGACCCCGTACACCAGGAACGGCATGATATTCACCAGGCAGCCCCGGAAACTCGCCACCATGGCATCCACCGGTGAACTCTCCTGAAATGTGATCAGGGCCGGGGCAAACCACTCGGCCATCAATAATGGCATGGCAAGCAATGCCCCGATCAGGCAAGCCAGCAGGATCGGTCGTGGATCACTGAACGCCTGTTCCACCTGTCCATTCTGTATCTGTTCGATTAACCCGGTCCCCCCCATGAGAAAAAACAGCATGCCAAAAATGAGGATCATCAGGGACACAAGAAGGATCGAGGCAACGAAAAAAAGCACACCCAGGATGACCAGGCGACCGAAACAGGGTTGGGTAAAACCGGCAAACAGGTGATCGACCCTGAATGCACCACCCTGCTCCTGTTCACGGCATCCCAGCATGAAACCACCCATGATGACCGGAAAGAAGATATTGAGGAGGACGGATAGCAGTGGGATGAGTGAAATGACCATCACCAGGATAAAAAAAATGATATAGGCACCGATCCAGGCAAGTGGGCTGGATTTGAAAATACCAAATCCGTCCGTGACCCACCCCGCACCCCTGCCGGCGGCAACTGTTTTGGGATCGGTCAGCCTGCTGTTGATTTCATTCATCGTGTTACCCCGCTTCAGTAGAACCTGAAATAGTATACGGATGCACTGACGAACCTATATTGGCAGGAACAATCGAAAATGCAATTGATTGTGTTTGTTATCCTTATGGTCCCGTAATGCGACACTGAAAAAAGCAGGACGATCATCATGAGTATTCGTTTGATTTTCTGCATCCCTCCGGGGTTAATACCCGCAGGGCATAAATACCCGCAGGGCATAAATACCCGCAGGGCATAAATACCCGCAGGGCATAAATACCCGCAGGGCATAAAACCCGGATGGGTGGGAGTGGCGTCCCCCGATGGTATTGATGCAATGACATCGCTGCGTCGATGGATCGCCTGCTGTCCGAAGATAAGCCTGGAATCGTTGTGAAAAGATCATAAGGTGCCGTTTTCTGCATCTTTACACATCCGATCCGGCGCAATACCTGTGAAAGTAATATTGCACTGCACAATTTTTCAGCTAGAATACACGCTATCTACGTTCATGATTGTTTTACACATTCCGAGGTAACCCATGGATATTAAAGGTAAAATTGCAATAGTTACCGGTGCAGCCAGTGGTATCGGCCGTGCCCTCAGTCTTGAGCTTGCCCGGCGCGGCGTGAAGGCTATCGCCATGGTGGACCAGTCTGAGGAGATTACTATCGCTGTTGAACAGGTCAATAACGAGGTCAATGCCGATATTGCCTATGCCTACAAGGGCAACACGGCCGATCCGGGATTCAGAACAAAGGTATTTGATGACATCACCGGCAAATTCGGTCCGGCCAATATCTGTGTCCCGGCCGCCGGGATAACGCGCGACCGGCTGGCTGTGAAAATAAACAAGGAGACCGGCCAGGCCAATATCTACCCGCTTGAGGATTTCCGCCTGGTGGTTGAGGTCAATCTGATTGCCCCTGTCTATTGGGCCATGGAATTCGTGGCCCGCATTGCAGAGGCCCGCAACAGTCAGGGTCTGCGCAAGTGGGACCCGGATGAAGGGGTACAGGGTACTGTTGTTTTTGTCGGTTCGATCTCCTCCCAGGGCAACAAGGGCCAGATTTCCTATTCATCCACCAAGGCCGGTCTCGAAGGCGCGGCCGCGACCCTGACCCAGGAGGCCATCTTTCACGGGATCCGTTGCAGTGTCATTCATCCCGGATTTACTGACACCCCGATGGTGCGTGTGATGGGTGATGATTACATTGCAAAATATATTCTCCCGGAGACCCAGCTCGGGCGCCTGATCAAGCCGGTGGAAATCGCTGACGCCATCTGCTTCATGATCTCAAACTCGGCGATCAGTGGCGAACTCTGGGCGGACGCCGGCTGGCATCCCTCACCCAATTAATAAGACCAGGGTTCAATCAGGGTATTTGGAGATGCCATCCTGCGTGGATTGCATTTTTTCGTTCAAAAAAGGCAACGATTCTTCTTCATAATTTATATCAAGTCCAGTCTCGGTAAAACCCGTTCAATTGATCTATATTTACGGTTAAGGATAGTCATTCCTTGGGCATTAAGGTCACTCCCGCAGATCCGGAAGCGCCCTCATGAATCATCAACCATGCAAATACAGGGGAGATTCGAAATGGGAATAGCAATCACATTACGCGATTATCTGGATTCAAAAGGCGTCAAATATGATGTCGTTGAGCATACTTACTCAAAGTGCAGCAGGGAAAGCGCACACACGGCACACATCCCCGGCGACAAGCTGGCAAAATGTGTCGTTTTTGAGGACTGGCAAGGCTATTTGATGGCGGTCATCCCTGCCACGCACAAGGTGGATATCAGCGCCCTGGATGAGCTACTCAAACGCCACCTGGAACTTGCATCCGAAGAAGAACTCAACGATCTGTTTCATGACTGTGAAACCGGTGCCGTACCGCCCGTGGGCAAACCCTATGGTTGTGATGTGGTACTGGATAAAAGTCTGACTTCGCATAAAGACGTTTATTTTGAGGCCGGCGATCACACAGACTTGATTCATGTGACAGGGGATGACTTTAAATCCCTGTTACAGGATGCAAAACTGGGCAGCTTCAGCCATCATCTGTAACTGACTGTTGCAAGTCAGAAGGCATCATCCGGTACCGGACCGGATGATGAGGTGTCCGGCCGATTATCAACTGACTATGGTATCTTTCTCTTCCTGTTACTTAACAAAAAGCCTGCTATCAGTACGGGAATAATCCAGTAGATCTCTGTCTGACGTTGTGCCCAGGCATAACTCAGGCTTGCATACAACATGAATAAGGTTGTCAGACAGAAAATGGCCGGTATCAACGGGTATAACTGCACCTTATAGGTACGAGGCACGGTCTTATCCTTGCTACGCAACACAAACAACGAGATACTGACCAGCAATAAAAAGAACCAGTGCAATGGGGCACTGAATACCACCAGCCGCTGGAAACTGTCTTCACCCAGGCCCATGCCACCAATGAATAACAGTGTCACCAGCGCCTGCAGGACCAGTGCCCGTAACGGTGCGTCATGATGGCTGCTCCACTCGCCGAGCCAACCATAGAATCGGTCAGTCACGCCAACAGCGTAATAAATCCTGGCACCGGTAAAGATCATGCCGTTGATGTTACCCAGGCAGGTGATACAGATGACCAGGCTGATGATCACCCCGCCCCATACACCCAGCTTGATTTGCAACACATCCGCAGCAACAGAAGTGGAACCGGCAACCCCCATGTAACCCAGCGCATTGATAAATGCCAGGTTTACAAGAATATAAATGACCGTCACCAGGCCGGTGCCGATAACCAGTGCATGCAGGATATTCTTTTCCGGTTTCCGGATTTCTGCTGCTACATACGCCAGATTGCTCCATCCCCCGTAGGTAAACAGCATCAGAATCATGGCCAGATAAAAATCGGGTTCGACCGGCATCTCCCTTGTGAATGTCATTTCATCCGCAGGGACAATCCATATGATCCCCACAAGAATAATCAGCATCAGGCCAAGTACTTTCACAACGGTCAGGATATTCTGGGTCCATTTGCCACTGCTCACCCCTAACACATTGGCAATGGTCAGTATAATGACGGAGGCGGAGGCAAAGGTCATGAAGTCGTAACGGCCCAGTCCAGGCGGTACGATTTCGGCTGCATAGCGGGCAAAAATATAGGCGAGCGCCCCGATATTGGCCGGCCTGATCAGCCAGAATTCTGTCCATGCAAACAGGAATCCGGTGGTTTGACCATATGCCTTGCAGAGATAGACATAATCACCGCCTTCTTCCGGATAGGTCGTTGCAAGTTCTGCGTAACACATCGCCCCGATGATGGAGATTACTCCCCCCAGTATCCATAAAGCGACCAGTGAAGAGGTGCCTGACAGATTCTGTGCTATCAGTGGTGTCGTCTCGTATATCCCGGCACCGATGACAATACCCATGATGATGGATATACAATCCATCAGCGTCAGCTGGCGTTTTGGTGAATTTTCCATAATGGACGGGTTTGTTCTGCGTGTAAGGCCTTTTCAACAGTCAGGATGACATCCTGGCGCCCGGGACCGTCTGATTTTGAATCTGTGCAAACAGTCAGTTTCAGCGATGCCTTTTCTGCACCCGGTATGGATCATGCCAATATAGATCATGAATGGCCAATTTCCTTTATAACAGTTTCCTGGCCCGCACGTACATGACTCATTTGACGGAAACCAGGCCGTTGTAATCTGCCCGCGATTATTCCGGGGGTACTTTCCGGTAATCAGGCTGCTGCCCTTTTCAGAATACTGCAAAAATCTTTGCTATAAACTTGCGTATCCCCTAAGATTTTGCAGTATCGGTTTCCAGTTCAGGAGGATAGCTGTGGTTGAAGAATCAAGCCATAAGCGTATGGCCCGTATACTCGGCGAATATCTCCCCGTCTCGCGAGGAGCTGTACGCATGGCCATGCAAAAGAAACGGGAAGCCAGACTGAAAGGAAAACCGGTTAAATCAATTGGCGAAATCCTGATCGAAACCGGTGCGATCACCAGGGAAGACCTGGATATTGCCGTAAAAAAGCAACGTGCTGACCGCCTTGGGCAATGTCCCGTATTTGCGTCACTTTCGAGTACCGAACTCATTGCGCTTGGCTCCAATTTCAAGGAGATCAGCTTGCCTGCGGACAGGCAATTTATCATGCAAGGCGAAAATGACGCGACATTATATGTTCTGGTAGCGGGGCGGGTGGAGGTCTTCCAGATGGATGATGATGGCACACGGATTCATATTGCCTATGTTTCACCGGTTGAACCCATTGGCGAGATGGGTTACTTTCAGCACGGGGAGCGTGTCGCCTCTGTCCGGACAGTCGATCCAGTCGAATTGCTGAGTGCCCCCTATTCCAGCCTGACTCATTACTTTGAGAATGTCCCGCGGGTTGCGCTTGCATTTCTTGATGTAGTAAAACGCCGGCAGGAAGAAACGGAACGCCGGATGAAGGAAAACAAATAATAAAATCAACCACGATGCATGATCGAAAATCTCCTTTCCCGGCTGGTTGCCTGAAACAGTATCCGGTATGCAGATGAATCCACCATGGCAGATCTGTATTTCCGTAATGAAATCGTAACCTGATATCAACCGAATATTCCTGAGCAAACACTCATGTCAGATCCCGGTTTTAAAAAAATACTTATTATTGATGATGACGGTGATTATCGGAATTTACTGAAAAACTATATTGGTAAATCACTGCCCCACGTGGATCTGGTTGAATATGACCCGGTTGCCGGTGGCATACCGGATGAAAAATTTGACTGGTCACAATTTGACGTGCTGATCCTTGATTATTATCTGTGTATCCATAATTTTACCGGTATGGACCTGCTTCAGAAATATCACAAGCTGCCTGCATTCCCGGCCACGATCATGCTCACGGGTGCAGGTAACGAAGAAATCGCTGTACGTGCCCTGAAATTTGGAATCCATGATTATCTGAACAAGGCCTCCCTGACCAGGGACAGGCTCAAACTGGCCATTCTTGAGGCATGGGAGGCACGGAAAAAGGCACGGCAAAAAAGAAACGAGATTACCCAGCATAACCTTGCCACCAGCAAGGAGATATTCTACCAGAAACTGGAGCGGCCCGCAGGCCCTGATGGTAAGGGACCGGAACGCATGTTAATCGTCATTGGGTTAGACGAAAGTGATGCCACGGAAAAATACAATGGTATTTTCAGCAGGGATCATCTGCTCCGCCACATCGCATTAAGAAGTTTTGAAGTGTTCAGGGCAGGGAAATGTAACCCGAACATTACCCGCCTCGGTGATACTGCTATTGCTTTACAGGCAGATTCCCCCGAAAGTGATAAAACCCTCGATTTCAACTTGCAGGGGCTTTGTACCCATCTATCCAGACACCCGTATCAGTTTAAGGAGATAAAGTACAAATACACCGTAAGTATCGGTGTTGTGAAACTCAATAAGAACAATATCTCTGCAACGGAACTTATCAATATGGCAGTCACCGCATGCAGACTGGCCGGAAAGACGGAAGGCAATTCATTTCATGTCTGGTCTGACCAGGACATTTTACCGGATGAAGAATCTGAAGAATTACCCGTCATAGAAGTAGAGATGGAACAAGCCATGCCGGAGGAAACCTATATTGAAGCGATTGCCGGCATACCGGTATCAGAAGTATCTGCCAATGGAAATGATGAATGGCGATCCGACGCAGATCCTGACCTGGTACAAACACCATTAACCGATGAGTTGATATCCGAATCTGAACTTGAGGAAGAATTCCAGGCAAGGGCGGGAGTAGAGGGAAGAATTTCTGAAGAAGTGATATCCGAATCTGAACTTGAGAAAGAGTTTCAGGCAAGGGAGGAAGTAGAGGGAAAAATTTCAGAAGAGGTGATATCTGAATCTGAACTTGAGAAAGAGTTTCAGGCAAGGGCGATCGCGAAGGCAAGGGCCGAGTCTGAAGTAAAGGCCGAGGCAGAAGCAAAGGCCGAGGCAGAAGTGCAGGCAAGGATAGAGGCAGAAGTGCAGGCAAGGATAAAGGCAGAAGCCAGGGCAGAGGCTGAAGCCAGGGCGAGGGCCGAGGCAGATGCCAAGGCAGAAGCAGCAGCCAGGGCTTTAGCTGAGGCCATGGCAGCTACAGAAGCGAAGACGAAGGCAGAGACCGAGGCAAAGGCTATTGCGGCAAAAGTGGAAGCAGAGATAGGTACAGAGTTAAAACAAGCTGCCGAGGCAAAAGCGGAGGCAGAGACCGAATTGAAGATAGCTGCCGAGGCAAAAGCGGTTGCAGAGACCGAATTGAAGATAGCTGCCCTGGCAAAGGCAGAAGCAGATATCGAGTTAAAACATGCTGCCGAGGCAAAGGCAGAAGCAGAGACCGAATTAAAGATAGCTGCCGAGGCAAAGGCAAGGGCCGATGCCGAGGCAAGGGCCATGGCCAGGGCCAGGGAACAACTGGATGCCGAGGCAAGGGCCATGGCCAGGGCCAGGGAACAACTGGATGCCGAGGCAAGGGCTGTGGCTGAGGCAAAACAAAAACTGGAGGCCGGGGCAAGGGCTGCAGGTGCAGCAAAGGGGAAACCCGGAGTTGACATGGTACCAAAACAACCTCCCGAAAAGCCAGTTACCAATGCACCTGATGAGAATGAACTAAAAATAAAGAAAGCAATCTCTGAGCAAAGAGGCGTTCAGACATTTCAACCTGTCATTGCCATGTTCACCGATAAGGAAGACCAGAAAGAACTGTTCAAAGTATCCTTTCAACTGATTGATACTGATGGTTCTGTCATAACCATGGATAAATTAAATGAACAAATAAAATCAATTTCATTAAAAAAACATATTGATCAGTGGATGTTCAGTAAAATTCTCGGGCGTATTGTCAGGGATGACCATAACAGGAAAGGGGGCTATATGTTCCTGGTGCCCATCAGTGAAGCATGGTTTTCCGACATCGCATTATACAACTGGCTGCAGAAGATTCTTGATGATGCAGGTGATTCAACACCGGGCACATCCGTTACCATCGAAATCAAGGCAGCTATATTAAAACAATATAAGAAACGCGCTGTTGCCCTTGTCAATACACTCCAGAAAAACCACGGTTTCAGTATTGCCCTTGGCGGTATCACTTCCATCGGAGATATTGATACCCTGTCCAGGTTTACCAATTTCAGTCTTGTGATTATCAATCACAAGCAGGTAAGGGAATTACATAACGCGGTTACCCAGAAAGTCAATCAGGAGGGTGACAAGATTACCCTTATCCAGAGCCTGAGAGAAAAAGGCATCCGTATTATTGCGGATGGCATTGAAGATTCCACTTCATTGACAGATGTAATCAGTGCAGGTACTGATTTCGCCATGGGTAAATTTATTGGTGAAACCCAGGAAAGTCTGGGTGATTCAACCAACGTAGAATCATTTGAACTCAGTTAGGTGAATATCTTGATCAGAATATTTTTGATCATTCTTTTCCTCGCCGCATCATCGCCGCCGGTATCGGCTGATTTCAAATCCGGAGGTGATGCCTATAAACGCGGCGATTATGAAACTGCTGCCAGGGAATTCCTGCCACTGGCTGAAAAAGGTGATCATCGGGCCATGTATGCCCTCGGATCCATGTATGCCGGCGGCCAGGGTGTACCCCAGGATCTGAAGGAAGCCATGAAATGGTTTCGCAAGGCGGCCATTTACGGAAGACCTGATGCCATGTTCAAGATCGGCCTGATGTACGACGAAGGTCATGGCGTAGAGGCGGATAGCAAACAGGCAGTGAAATGGTATGGTAAATCCGCCACCAGCGGTTACAGTCTTGCGCAATTCAAGGTCGGGGAGATGTATGCCCAGGGTCGCGGTGTCAAACAGAATCCGGCCAAGGCCTATGCCTGGTTAAAACTCGCCTCTGCAAACGGGCTTAATGATGCCGACAACCTGATCACCAGTCTGGAAAAGGAAATGACGCCGGAACAACTGGAGGAAGCCGAAAGACTCACCCGGGAGTACATGGATCAATATGCCAACAAACAATGGCCAATGACCAATGACCAATGACCATTGACCAATATCCATTGACCAATCAAACCTGAGTGGCAGAGATCACATAGCGTATTGTCTGGATAAATGAAACAAACAGTTCATTGGGATGCCGGTAACCATCCGCATCCGGCGGGTCAAACATCCTCCTCCTCAACCTGCCGGTAAGCTCCAGCTGCACCCCTTTCCCGGAGCTGCCACGATTGCAGATATTCGTCATCCCATTGCCCTGGCGGGTCGGGCTGGGATCACTTCCTGCCATGAAACCGGCACTGGAAAGTGCCAGCAGGATATTGTGCTTCAGTTCATCATCCAGACCACCGGCATACACTGCCGCTTCCTCCGCCCCGGCCCCATGTATCGTGATGACTTTTATCGAATGGCCTACTTCAGCAAGACATAGTGGTTCATCAAAATGATCACTCGTTATGTGCAGGACCTGATTGCCCTTTTCCTTTATACCTTCAAAACAATAATAGGTATGTTCAGTCCCGGCTATCGCATCCGCAATCTGTCTTGTCCCGCGTTCGATCCCACCGCCATGTGGCGCAACAATCGCGACCCCGGACTGGCCACGGCGAAGATGGATACAGTAGTCTCTCCCCTCCGTTTCATTTTTTTTCAACTCCGAATAATTCAGATATTTATCCATATAATGACGTCAACAATTTCATCATAACCTCACCCATTGCATCCGTATTGAGCAGACATAAATAGTGCGGGCAATTTTCGTCCTGCCACGTTTTTTTTCTATCACGGTTGCCCTCATGTTGCAGGACCCTGCACACATTTTCAATCTGCCCGTCCACCGGGTGCCGCACGTTGAATATGACGGCCAGTTCATGCTGGCGCAATGACGGTTCAAGATAATCGTGATTATCCATATCCCCCTCGATCAATGGCCGTACGGATCTTCTTTTACCCATCCTGTTTGCCAGCGGTTAATACGTATCTGACCAGGGACCAGCAGGCCAGAAGCGTCTTTCCCCGGTTACGGGACAGGCAGACTCATCTCTCCAGTCAGCAATTTTGTTCATGATAAAAACTCTGAACAGGAGAATAACAAATGCCGCTATAATGCAGGTTCCGTCAATTGTTAACAGGCACCACAGGAGCATGAGCAGATGGAATTCATAACTGAATACGGGATGTTTCTTGCAAAATTCATGACCATTGTCCTGGGACTGGTTATTATCGCCGCCGGTATATTCCTGTTTATCATGCGTGCCAGGGCAGGTGGCGAAGAACATCTGGACATCAAGAATCTTAACCAGAAATACGAGACGATGAGCCTGATATTAAACTCACAGGTCCTTCCAAAAAAAGAATTCAAGAAAGTCATGAAAGAGCGGAAACAGGAACACAAACAAAAGGAAAAAATACACGGGGATGCCAAACGCAAGAGGATTTTTGTACTCGACTTCAGGGGGGATATCAAGGCCAGTGACGTTTCCTCACTGCGCGAGGAAATAACGGCACTGCTGACAATCGCAGACGAACAGGATGAAGTCGTTGTCAAAATCGAAAGTGCGGGCGGAACAGTACACGGTTATGGCCTGGCCGCTTCACAACTACGCCGCATCCGCGACAAGGGGATTTTTCTGACCGTTGCCGTAGACAAGGTGGCTGCCAGCGGCGGTTATATGATGGCATGTGTTGCCAACAGGATCATCGCCGGTCCTTTCGCAATCCTTGGCTCGATTGGCGTGCTGGCACAGATACCCAATTTTCACCGCCTTTTAAAAAAATTTGATATCGATTTTGAACAGTTGTCAGCCGGTAAATTCAAGCGCAGCCTGACCCTGTTCGGTGAGAATACAGACAGGGATCGTGAGAAATTACAGGAAGAGCTTGAAGATACCCATAACCTGTTCAAGGAATTCGTCAAGGAAAATCGCGGACAGGTTGATATTGACATGATTGCAACAGGGGAACACTGGCACGGCAAACGTGCCCTTGAATTCAAACTGGTTGATGAGTTACGCACCAGTGATGACTATCTGTGTGACGCTGCGCAGAAAGCAGACGTTTTCGAGATCAGGTACGAAAGAAGGAAACCCCTCACAGAAAAGATCATTTCCTTTGGCATACAGCTTTTTGATAAAATCGCCTGATACAGGGTTGCCGCCCTGGTCTATGCCCAGCGAACACTGACCACCGGAACATCTGCGGTACGAACAACACGTTCGGCGACACTCCCCATCAGCATATGCGGCAGGCCGGTACGTCCATGGGTGCCAATCACGATCATATCCGCATGTACATCCGTGGCGGCCTGTGTTATTTCAAGATAAGGAATGCCCTCGCAGATACCCGTTGTGATCTCCACATCCATTACCTTCTTATTCTCTATATAGGTATCGAGGCGATCCTGTAATTGTTCCTGCAGTATATTTTCATAATCCATCGGTGCCACAAGGAGGCCCTCCGGCAGGGCCGTTGCAGAGATCTGAAACACATGAATGACCCTGATTTTTGCACCGAGTTTTCGTGCAAGTTCTACCGAATAGTCAAATGCCCGATCCGATGTTTCTGAAAAATCAACTGCACAAAGAATAAGATTAAAATCCATGACGGATACAGACCCCCATGCCTGTTTCGATTAACGCCTGTCTGTATTGATAGTATAGTGGGAGATAAGGGAAAAGGGCCGTTTTTTTCATGGCGAGCGCCGGTATGCCATCTTCACCTCCTCGGCAATAATTTGAACCCCTTTTCTTACAATATCATCCTGCATGGAATAGGTGACCCGGATACACTCATGCTTATGTTGCCAGTCTGCATCATGCCCGGGAAAGAAATGGTGCCCAGGCACCACCAGCACACCCCTTCTTTTCAACCGCTCATAAAGTTCCTGACCGGAAATTGGTAATCCCGGAAACCAGAGCCAGAGAAAAATAGCGCCTTCGGCCTTGTGAATATAATAATCGGTTGCTTCGAGTTCCTGCCGGAATAAATCAATCGCGCGTTGCGCCTTGTTCCGGTAAAAAGGTCTTATTACGGTCTCGCATATTCGGGATATTTCACCGCTGTCAACCATATCAAAGGCCAGTGCCGGCCCGAAACTTCCCAGCGCCAGAATCAGGACGGCATTCATCCTTGTTATCAGATCGATAATCTCTTTCCTGGCTACGATAATCCCCGTGCGCGTGCCTGGAAGTCCTATCTTGGACAGACTCATGCAAAAGATTATCTGTTCCGTCCATATCGATTTTGTTTCTGAAAATATAATCTTCGGGAAGGGCGCACCATAGGCATTGTCAATGATCAATGGCACCTGATTTTTTTCCGCCATAGCAAGCAGTTTGGCCATTTCATCATCGGACAGGACATTCCCGGTCGGATTGGTCGGTCTGGAGACACAAACAGCCCCTGTAGAACCGGTGATTTCCAAATCATCAAAATCAACATGATATTTGAATGTATGTTCATCCAGTTTTTCTATTCTCGGGCGATGGGACACGAACAGGTTGTCGGACAGACCAACATCACTGTAACCGATATATTCCGGTGTCATCGGCAGCAATATCTGCCTGCTGCCGTTTTCAAACTCACCGGCAAACATATTAAACAGAAGAAAGAAACCGAACTGACTGCCCGCAGTCAGGGCAATATTTTCCGGCCCGATATCCCAACCCTGTTCCCTGTTGAATAACCGTGCAAGTGCCTCGATAAACGGCCTGTCCCCCTGCGGTGGATCATAATCGCCTATGACATGAGCGAATACCGAAGGGACATCCAGTATCCTCTGCATCCGTTCATGAAAATATCGCTGAACCTCCGGTATGTGACCCGGATTCCCCCCGCCCAGCATCAGGATATGATTATTTCCAGTCATGGCATGACCGAGATCTTCCATCAACTGAAAGATACCGGTGTGCGAATCAAAACGTGTGGCGAACTTCGAGAGATTCATTTGTCATTAGTCACTCGTCATTGGTCATTGGTCATTGGTCAATAGTCAATAGTCAATAGTCAATAG
>MGXK01000112.1:4356-4806 GCA_001802375.1 Gammaproteobacteria bacterium RBG_16_51_14 | reverse complement strand
CTAGTTACCACTGACCACTGACAACTGACAACTGACAACTGACCAATAACCAATGACCAATAACCAATGTCAATTTATTATTTCCGACGTCGGGGTTTGACGATCTTTTTTCCGATCAGGATCAAACGTATGACCCGTTCAGCGGCATTGGCCAGATGTTCCCGTGAATTGCGTATGGCTTCCTCAAGCGACATATCCCTGGCACAGGCACTGGCCAGTCCATCGATACCATAGGCAAAGACACCACGCGCATCGTCAGATATCCCCCCGCCAATCGCGACTGTCGGTACCTTTAATTTTCGTGCTGCCCTGGCGACACCAGCCGGTGTCTTGCCAAATGCCGTCTGGAAATCAACCCGCCCTTCCCCCGTGATGACCAGATCGGCCCCCCGGATATATTCAGGCAATCGGGTAGTTTCCACAACAATGTCGATGCCGCTTTTCAGTCGC
>MGXK01000112.1:1991-4332 GCA_001802375.1 Gammaproteobacteria bacterium RBG_16_51_14 | reverse complement strand
GCGCCCAGTCCGCCGGCGGCCCCTGCACCCTTCAATTTTCTGACATCCCTGTGCAAATCCTTCCTGATCATATTTCCAAAATGCCTGAGGTTGGCATCCAGTTTTTTTACCATGGCCGGGGTAGCCCCCTTCTGCGGTCCAAAGACACAGGCCGCACCGGTTTTACCGTAGAGTGGATTATTCACATCACAGGCCACGATAATCTCCGTTTTTCTGATCCGTGGATCGAGTCCTTTCATGTCAATCCTCGCGATCCGATCCAGCATGCCACCGGCACCCGTCTCCCTGATTTCATTGCCCCGGTTATCCAGGAAACGGACACCCAGTGCCTGGGCCATCCCGGCCCCCCCGTCCGTCGTTGCTGATCCACCAATCCCCAGGATGATCTTTTTTGCACCCCGGTTTATTGCATCCAGGATCAATTCCCCTGTGCCATACGTTGTTGTCCTGAGCGGGTTCCTGTCCTTGCCCTTCACCAGTGGCAGACCTGAGGCCTCGGCCATTTCAATCACGGCCGTCTCACTGTTCGAGAGCATCCCGTAACGCGCGGTCACCGGTTTGCCGGCAGGACCGGTCACACGCCTGCGGATGAATCTGCCGCCGGCGGCATCGACCAGAGACTGGACCGTACCTTCCCCGCCATCGGCCATCGGCACCTTGATACACGTGGCGTTCGGGATTACCCGCCTGATACCCTTCTCCAGTGCGGATGCAACCTGCAACGAGGTCAGGTTGCCTTTAAACGAGTCGGGTGCGAGAACGATTTTCATGTAATTCCTCTTGCAGCGGCAGGTTGTTAACGTCTGGATATAGTAAGGAAAGCCCTGAATAAGTCCACCCGGGACTGTTTCAGGGCACCATTGATTTTCCTGATGATGACAAAAACTGTTTTATTCCTGATCAGCCAGCGCCTCAATTACTTTTCCCAGTCCATCAACCACCCTTGCCATTTTTTCATAGTCCAGGGTCCGCGGGACATCACCCACATTGTGATAACCGGGATTTCGGAAACCGGCCGTATCCGTCACCATGAGTGCCGGATACCCCACTGACCAGAATGCAGAGTGATCGGATCGGCGGACATCGGGAATGATCGCTTCGGGTGCAGCCAGCCCTTCAGAAGGAAAATGGGTATGCTTTCTGAACAGCCCGATCGTGTCATATAACAAGCTGTGTGATGGCAGATTACCGATGAAGGCAATAAATTTCGCCTTGTCAGGATAGAACCAGATCAACGGGCGTGGGTATAACTGGCTTCCCTTTACATCTGAGTAATAACCAAGCATCTCCAGGGAAAACATGGCGACAATATTTTCACCATGATCCCTGGCGCGTTTCGCATGATAAAGACTCCCCATGTTGCCGGTGAAATAAAACGGATCTTCTTCATTGGCAAATGCCACAAACCGGATTGTCCTGTTGAAATTCCTGTCCTTCAGCAAACGCGCGATCTCGAGCATTCCGGCAACCCCTGATGCATTATCATCCGCACCGGGGGTCATCCAGACCGTGTCATAATGGGCACCGACGACAATAATTTCATCGGCGGACGCATTGCCGTAAAGTTCGGCGACGATATTCCTGAACTGCTGTTTTTCACCAAACACCTGGAGATAAGGCTGATAACCGGTTTGTATGAAGTTGTTCTCGATGTAGTTTGCCGCTGCCTCCAGTGCAACAGGCAACTCATGATGTCTCTCCCCTATCTCTTCCGCCAGTTTCCGGACATGTACGGACAGATTTTCGGCCAGAAGCTGTTGCTCCTCATTTAATTCGGGCGACATGCCTGTGAATGATTCGCCGGGCATATGGACAGCAAAATAGAGCATTCCACCGGGTACAATGACCAGGATAAGCAGGATACCGATACAGTTGATAATGAAGTCTTTCATCAGGTGACTGTCAGCCTTGTTATCGCCGCCGGTAATATGCAATGATTAGAACCTATCTCAAAATTAGCGAGCGCAGGCGAGACAAGGCAAAAATGGGCGAGAAAGCGCAGTTTACACGATAGTAAATGAGCATTTTGAGCCCGTTTTTAACGCCGTATCGGCAAGCACAGCAATTTTGAGATAAGTTCTAGTCTCATACAGAACGCCGTTGAGATAATCCAGGCAAATTTCAGACAGAATCAGTCCACATACAATAACCGTACCTACACCCTATTTCATAATCCTGCCCCAGTCCATACTGCCGGGCATGACATTCCCGATTCCGGGCAAGGGGTACTCCGCCGATTCAGCTATCTGTCTGATCCCGATCCCCCTTGCCTGCCCTTGCGGTATGGCAACACAGGAAAGAATAATAACGGGATTCCCCCCGGCATACTGTCACCATTGCC
>MGXK01000112.1:0-1935 GCA_001802375.1 Gammaproteobacteria bacterium RBG_16_51_14 | reverse complement strand
CTGAACCACTGCATGAAACAGCGGTCAATAACAACGATTAAAAACGGAAATCCGGCGACAAGTGAATTTCCGGCAATAACATCCTGCTTGATGGAGATAACAAAATGCTGAAAGTAATCAAGTTTTCATTATTGTGCGCATTCCTGATCCCGGGACTGGCATTCGCGCATGGCCCTGCAAGACAAAAAATCGTGGAAGAAATCGCAGTCAATGCACCGCCGGACAAGGTCTGGGGAATCATCAGTGATTTTTGCAGCGTAAAAGACTGGCTTCCGGGGATTACTGCCTGTGAGAGTGATAACGGGACCCAACCCGATTCCATCCGGATCGTCACCCTGGAAAGCGGCGAACAGCTCACGGAAAAACTGGTCAAACATGAACCGGACCGCTACTCGATGCAATACATGATGATGGAACCGAATGGCAAGGTCTTTCCCATCAACACCCACGGCGCAACAATAACCGTCAAGGCCAGTGATAACGGTGGTTCCGTCGTGGAATGGAAGGGGGCATTCTATCGTTTGTTCCCCGGAACCAATCCACCCCCGGATCAAACCGATGAAGCGGGTAAAGAGGCCCTCACCAAACTCTATAAGGCAGGCCTGGAAAGTATCAAAAAAATGGCCGAGCAATAAATCTACCCTGAACAAGCAGGTGAGATACACGGATGTCTTCCTGACAGCTAAACCTGTTTATCACCTGCTTCTTCCCTTCAAAAAACCGGTGTCCCTCATTGTCGTTCCCTGAAATTCCGGCCGCGTTGAAATTGATCTATCCCCTTGTACTGCTGCTGTTGTGCAGTCCGGCACAATCCGCAACCTTTGCCTATATCACCAACCAGGGCGGCGACGATGTGGCCGTCATCAATCTCGAACAGAATAAGGTAATCGCCAGGATCAAGGTGGGACACATGCCGGCCGGGGTTGCCACCAGCCGCGACGGGACCCGTGTCTATGTGACCAATCCGGAGGGCAAATCTGTCTCGATCATTGATACGGGGCGCATGCAGGAGATCAAAAGGGTTTCCGTTGGTGATGGGCCATTGGGAATTACCATGAGTGCCGATGACCGTTGTGTTTTTATCGCTGACTGGTACCGGAATGTCATCTACCTCCTGAACACAGAGACCAACGAACTGGACGGTGAAATCAAGGTCGGCAAGGCACCGGCCGGTATCGCCGCAGACCCGGATGGGGAACATATCTATGTGACAAACCGGGATGACAACACGGTGATGAAGATCAATATCCGGGACAGGAAGATCATTGCCACAGTCGCAACCGGCAAGGCACCCTTCGGCGTCACGGTGGTTCCGGAACTCCGCCGGCTGTATACCGCAAACGTGCAGGATGGTAATGTCAGCGTAATTGACCTGGACCGGTTTGCAGTCATTGCATCGTTCCAGGCCAGGACGTTTCCCTATGCCATCGTCTATGACCCCGGCCATCAGCGCCTGTTTGTGACCAACCAGCGCGACAACTCGGTATCCGTAGTCGATGCCATGAACCATGAGACCATCGCCACCATTGCTGTAGGGGATTACCCGGAAGGCATCTCGATCCATCCCGATGGCAGTTATGTCTATGTTGCCTGCTGGTTCGATGGTGTAATTTCCGTCATTGATACAACGACGCTTGCGGTGGTTGCCACCGTCAACGCTGGTGAAGGCAGCCGTGCCTATGGCAATTTTATCTCCAGCCGTTAACAGGCGCCTGGACAGGCCCCTTACCGCCGTCCAGTTGCCCCTATCCCTGTTGCAACAGGCTCCGTAAATCGATCAGGGCAGCATTGGCACGCGAGATATAGGACGCCATCACCAGGGAGTGATTGGCGACATAGCCGAAACCGGTTCCATTCAGTATCATCGGACTCCAGACCGTGTCCTGCGAAGACTCCAGTTCCCGGATGATCTGCCGCAGGCTGACCAGCGCATTT
>MGXK01000111.1:375-15457 GCA_001802375.1 Gammaproteobacteria bacterium RBG_16_51_14 | reverse complement strand
CGATCGGCAAAACTCCCCGGCACGAGTAACGGGAATTGCGCCAGGCCCTGTTCGCTGTAACCCAGTGTTTTAGCGTCCAGGCCGAGGTGCTGCAACAGGGCCTCGGGCCGGCGAAAGGCCACGGCCAGATCAATTTGCCAGGATGGGGACTGCATGCTTGTCATGATTCAAGTATGATATAGCGCTTTTTTGGGCAACTATATGGTAAAGAGGACACAATGGCGACATACAGTACCAGTGAATTCAAATCCGGTCTCAAGCTGATGATCGATGGCGATCCGTTTTCCGTCCTGGAGAACGAATTTGTCAAACCGGGCAAGGGACAGGCCTTCAACCGCGTAAAATTACGCAACCTGAAGACCGGCCGGGTGCTGGAACGGACGTTCAAGTCCGGCGATACCATGGAAGGGGCGGACGTGGTCGAACTTAACCTGCAATATCTGTATAACGACGGAGAGATGTGGCATTTCATGGATACGGACTCGTATGAACAATATATGGCCGATGCAGCGGCGGTCGCAGACACGGCACAGTGGCTGAAGGGAGAAGAAATCTGCATGGTGACACTCTGGAATGGTTCCCCGCTGTCGGTGTCGCCACCGAATTTTGTCAGCCTCAGGATTACGGAAACCGATCCGGGGGTGCGTGGAGATACCGCCTCCGGCGGGTCGAAACCGGCCACACTGGAAACCGGGGCGGTCGTCAAGGTGCCGCTTTTTATTGAGACCGGGGAGGTGCTCAAGATCGATACCAGGACGGGTGAATACGTCAGCCGTGTCAAGGAATAGCAGGCGGGTTATCCGGGAGTCCGCCTGAGATGCTATATTGAGTGGATAACCAACCGCTTGCTGTCGGACGAATCGGGATGGAAACCTCTGCGCACACACTGAATGATTTATTTGCACAGCTTGGTCTGCCGGATACGGAAGAGGGGATTGATGCATTTATCAACGCACATGGTCCGCTCCCTGGACATATCTCCCTCGGCAAGGCAGATTTCTGGTCCCGCAGTCAGTCACAGTTTATCAACGAGGCCTTGAATCAAGACTCTGACTGGACGGATCTGGTTGATCAACTGGACGCCCGTTTGCGGGCATAAACCCGATCACCGGGAACATCTGTCTTTGGATCACAGCTTAAGCTTACCATGACCATGGATCAGGATTGGCAACCTTCCGCCGCACCGGATGTTATCAGACGCCGCGCCGAACTCCTGAAATCCATCCGTGATTTTATGCAGGAACGGGCCATCCTGGAGGTGGAAACACCCGTATTGAGTCATGCCGCGGTGAGCGAACCGCAGATACACAGTCTCAGCACCGTCTATCAGTCACAGGACCGGGTGCAGCAGGAGACACTGTATCTCCAACCCTCGCCGGAATTCTGTATGAAAAGGCTGCTGGCGGCAGGCAGCGGTGCGATTTATCAGATCACCAGGGTATTCAGGGACCAGGAATCGGGCAGACGGCATCAACCGGAATTTACCCTGCTGGAATGGTACCAGCCCGGCCTTGATTACATTGCCCTGATGGAGGAGGTGAGTGATTTATTACAGGCAGTGGGACTGGCAAGGGCAGGGCGGCTATCCTACCGGGAGGTATTCCGGCAGGCGACCGGTCTTGACCCGCATACCACCGGGATTGATCAGTTGCAAATGCTGGCGATGGAATCCGGCTGGAAGACCTGCGGTGACCATCGCGCTGAACTGCTGGATTTTATCTTCAGCATGAAGGTGGTTCCGCAACTGGGTCTGGAATCGCCTGTCTTTATCTACGATTATCCGGAATGCCAGGCGGCCCTGGCTGCAATCAGGACGGGTGACCCGCCGCTGGCGGAACGTTTCGAGTTATTTATTACAGGCATGGAGATCGCCAATGGTTTTACGGAACTGTGCAATGCCCGCGAACAGCGCGGTCGTTTCGAGCGGGATCTGTTGCTGCGGACACAGGCGGGGAAACCCGCAGTCCCGGTAGATGAACGATTTTTATCCGCACTGGAACATGGCTTGCCGCCCTGTGCCGGCGTCGCCGTCGGTCTTGACCGCCTGCTCATGGCGTTGACGGGCATACAGAATATGGAAGATGTGCTGACCTTCCCTGCTAACAGAAACTGACAGGGGCCAGGAATAAAAAACTCAGCAAATCATGCCATGTTGACCCCGGCGGAGGTCCTCTCCGACACCGGACCGCTGGCCCGTCACATTGATGGATTCTCGGCCCGGATCCAGCAACAGGAAATGGCAACGGCGATCGCGGAGGCGTTGCACGGACATTATTCACTGATCTGCGAGGCCGGTACCGGTACCGGCAAGACCTTCGCCTATCTGGTCCCGGTCCTGATGGCGGGCCGCAAGACCATCATATCTACCGGCACCAAACACCTGCAGGACCAGTTATTTCACAAAGACCTGCCGGTCGTTCGTGAGGCATTGAATGTGCCCTTGACTGCCATGCTGCTGAAGGGGCGTGCCAATTATCTGTGTCTTCATCGCCTGCAGTTGATCGAAACCGAGGGTCGGCTCGTCTCGAAAAGGATCCTTACCGATCTGGTCAAAATCAGGCAGTGGGCAACGACGACCCGGTCCGGTGATCTGAATGAACTGGCCATTCTGCCGGAAGACGCGGCCGCACGGCCGCTGGTCACCTCTACCGTTGAAAACTGTCTGGGACAGGAATGTGATTCTTTTGAAGATTGTTTTGTATTCAAGGCACGCAGGCAGGCCAGGGAATCCGATCTTGTGATCGTTAACCACCACCTGTTTCTCTCGGATATGAGCCTGCGTGAACAGGGATTTGGCGAGGTTTTACCTGCACCGGACTGTATTATTCTGGATGAGGCACATCAATTGCCGGAACTGGCCACCACCTATTTCAGCCAGAGCCTGGGCAGCCGGCAATTACTGGATCTGGTACAGGACACCAGGACCGCTGTCTCCAGGGAAGCGGCGGATATGCCGGGATTGCCTGCGCTGCTGGATACGACGGAAAAAGCGATCCGTGACCTGCGTCTGGCATTCGGCATGGAGGATAACCGGATCACCTGGTCTGATATCCGGGAGGAAGCGACGGTGGCAGGGGCCTTATCCAGCCTGCTTGAATCATTACAGCAGTTGCTGGATTATCTGCAGGCGATCTCCGTGCGGGGCAAATTACTGGATAACTGCTGGCGACGGTGTAACTCCCTGTTTGATTTTATCGAGTCCTATGCGGGATCGGATGCCGTTGATTATGTGCAATGGGTTGAGATCCGGGGCAGGTTTTTTTATCTGAACCAGACCCCGGTGGATATTGCCGAGACGTTTCAGTCGCGACTGGCGGGCTATGCAGCTGCCACCATTTTTACCTCGGCAACCCTTGCCGTCGATCAGGATTTCCGGCATTTCGCAAATCAACTCGGACTGGGTGAAATGCAGACACGGGTCTGGGGCAGCCCCTTCGATTATCAACAACAGGCACTGCTCTATCTCCCGGAGTCCCTGCCGGATCCGCGTGCCCCTGATTTTATCGAGGCATTCGTAGAGCTCGCAGCCCGGATACTGCGTCTGAGCAAAGGCCGCGCCTTCCTGTTATTTACCAGTCACCAGGCACTGCAGACGGCGGCCGGATTACTCGCTGGTTTGATTGATTTTCCTGTTTTCGTCCAGGGTGAGGCACCACGCTCGGAATTATTGAGTTCATTCCGGGAAACCAGGCATGCCGTGTTGCTGGGGACCAGCAGTTTCTGGGAGGGTGTCGATGTCAAAGGCCAGGCCCTGTCCTGTGTCATTATCGACAAGCTGCCGTTTGCCAGCCCGGATGACCCGGTACTGCAGGCCCGTATCAATCACCTGAACCGGCAGGGCCGCAACCCGTTTATGGAATATCAGTTACCGCAGGCCGTGATTGGCCTTAAACAGGGAGTAGGGCGGCTCATACGCGACGCCAATGATTATGGTGTCCTGGTGATTTGTGATCCGAGAATATCAACAAAATCGTATGGCAGGCACTTTATCAACGGTTTGCCGCCGCTGCCGATTACACGGGACCTCGATGATATTGCGGCCTTCTTTGCAGCCAGAGAAAAATAAATAGTAGAGATCAGTGGGTTGATCTGATTCCAAATAATGACCATCGAAGTACCGGAATATCGTTCTGCCCCACAAGAACAGGGTGTCCCTTGCTTGCTGGTTTGATACCGATTTCACCTTGACGGCTTGCAGATGAGTGCACATACTTGCAATGTACTTTTGAGGACTGTGATATGACCAATATTACCATTCGTACCAATGAGCAGATTGCCGAGCAAATAGGTAAACTTGCCAAGGCCATGGACCGGCCTAAAAACTGGGTAATCGAAGATGCGTTGAAGCAGTACATTGCCGAACAAGCCTGGCAGGTGGAAGGAATCAATCAGGCGCAAAAATCCTTCGCTATGGGGAAAAGCGTCGCATTGGAAACGGTTGTTAAAAAATTGCGCACTAACATAAAACGGAAACAACGAAAGGCAAAATAAATGGAGATAAGGCTTGCGCAGGAAGCGGAACAAGACCTGATTGAGATTTTTGACTATATCCTTGCAGAGGACCCACTGGCAGCGGAGAAGGTTCTAGATAATATCATTGAAGAAATCCAGCATCTCGGTAATCACCCCTACATAGGGAGATCGGGCCGGGTTCCTGGAACACGTGAGCTTATTCTGACCAAGACCCCATTCATAATTCCCTACCAGGTTACGAAAGATATGCTTGTGATACTTCGTGTTTATCATATGGCAAGGAAATGGCCTGATCAGTTTGATTAAGGGATACGAGGGAAAGGAGGAAATGGGGACATTCTACTTTTTAATCTCGTTTATCTGCTACAGCACCTGCTGCAGGAACAATTACGAAAAATACAATGCGGCGTGGTTATGCCCCGGGCGGAAATGCTTTTCGAGAATAGGCGTCATCGGATTGAAATGTAAACAAAAAAGGTGACGAAACAAAAAAAGTGACGGATTTATTTCTTGATCATAAAAAGTCGGAATCAAGTCGTCAGCGGTCCTAGTTTATCAGGCAACGAGATCATCCAGACTGATGGCCAGGGCAACAGCGAGTTTTTTCAGGGTTTTTACACCCCCTTCTTTTTTTCTGGTTTCTATTTGCGCAATGTAGGCCTGGGTCACGCCTGATATCTCAGCCAGTTTCTGTTGGCTGAATCCACGATATTTTCGCCACACGGGCAAAGGGTGATCAGCATTAACCAACTCTTTTACAATCTCGTGAGGTAAACATTCTTCATTACGCTTTGCAGCCTTTATCAAGGCGCTGATATCTTCCGCATCTTCTGTCGATTGCATTATCTTTTTGCTGTCTTGCATGATCTTTCAGAGGGAGCTTGATTTTGAGATAAGTTCTACTCATCAACCGCAACGTCATTGTCCTTGCACCATTCCCGCAGTGCTTGCTCACGGGCTTTTTCTTCATATTCATACCACTGTTCAAGCAAGCCTCGATGTTCAAGCAGGTCTTTGAAACGTGCATAGGCACCAGCGCGGCTGAAAATATTTTCTATATCCCCAACTGTTTCCGGCAGAAACTCGCCAACGAATTTGAACACAAGTGATTTTCCAAGTTCGAGATCATTCTTGTGTGGTATTGCGATGTACTTTTCAGGATCATCGATGTCATCCGGCAATGGTTCCGTATCATCCCAATATTCACTATGCCAATCGATTTCACCTGTTTCTCGGCAAAGGTAGGCTTCCTGTTCCATGGGCTGACCGAAACTTACGATATCGAATGCGTCCAGAAGCGCCTTGAATTTTGTCGTTATGCGCGTCATGTAATGATAAGGAGACTAATTTATTTGTTGGCGGTTTATCTTAATCCATCCCCGGAAAGTTTATCTTTAAAGTGGGATATTCTTTTGTTATAAAAAACTGCCTCAATATCCCTTGCGCCATGTAAGACACGCACTATATCAATACCGTCATCCAGTGCATAATAGAAAATGACATGGCTTTCAATTGGAAAACTTTTGATGCTATCTGCAATTTCAGTGCGGTTTTGACCCATCAAAGGCTGATCGGCGAGTACCCTGAATAACTGTTCAATCCTGCGGAGATAAGCATCCGCATTTATAACGCTGTCTTCCGTAATAAACAGCCAGATATCGATGAGATCCGTTTCTGCTAGTGGCCGTTTGATAATCCTTGGCATTTGTGAATAGGTTTATTTTTTCTTGAACCGGCTGTTTGCTTTGTCGAGTATTTTATCCATATCCAAAAGGGTAGGTTTCCCTGACTTAATCCCCTGCTGTACAGCATCGCGAAGTGCTTTAAGTTTAGCTTCATGGAGAACATCTTTTTCCTTAAGCAACCTCAGACCATCACGCACGACTTCGCTGACAGAGCGATAATCGCCCGATCTGACTTTGGTATTGACGTATTCTTCAAGTTCCGGGGTTAGAGAGACATTCGTCGCCATTGATAAATTCCACATAAATCAATCACTCATCAGATACTAGAATTGATGTCAAATAATGTCAATTATTGACATTATTCTCTCATAATGCCTATGGTGGACTGCCTCTGATTATCCTGTTTTATTGCATCATTCTTTTTCAGATGTAACGAAATTGGGTATCAAGAAATTCTTTTACTATTTGTTTCGCCTTAAAGCGGCGAGTGACTTTTTGGTACTCGCCTCCCCAAAAGTCACCAAAAAGGAGGGCGCCCCGATGACTCGACCTGTGGTTCCCCTCGTCAATGATCAGTGATGACGGGTCGCGCCTGCATGACTTGACCTCCAGGGAAGGAGGAAATGCAATAGGATTGTCGGGAACAATCCTTGCCCTGTCATGGAGCCGTTCATCTGCACATCCCTGTGTAGATGCCCCTGTACCAGTTCATCTCGACAACCTGTTCCCGACGTTGCTCTCGACGGCGTGTTCCCGACGCCGTCTACCTTCCCCATCCTTGGGGTCGTACCGCCTACATATCCATGTAGGCGTCCCCGGCGAGTCATAAGGGGAATTTATTACCCCGATTTGCATACGTGGAGGGAATGGGGACACTCATACTTTTTATAAATTTACACCTCAGTCAAAATGCGCGAATTTCAGACCTTTTGTTTTATCCAGACCGATGATGGTATCTTTGCCAATGATATCCTTGAAAATAACCCCATGAATATCTGCACCGGTCAGATTCGCGTTGGTCAGGTTTGCACCGGTGAAATCTGCATTGGCAAGGGTGCAGTCTGACAAGTTGGCTCCTTCCAGATTTGTCCCCTGGAAGCTGGCAAATTTGGCATCACAAACGGAAATATCTGCATTGGTCATATCCGCATGATTAAAATTAGCATTCCGAAGGTAAAAATTGGCTAATGCCATGGATTGGTTTTTCATATTGGCGCCGGCACGGAGATTGACTAATAGGGCGCCTTCAAAATTTGCGCGTTCGACATTACCAACTATTTTGGCGCCGGACAGATCGGCACCTTTCAGATTGGCATCGCCGATGATTACCGCATACAGGCTGACATTACGCAGATTGGCACCCTCCAGGTTGGCGCCACGCAGGATCGTGATATCCATATTGGAATTCTCAAAATTCGATTTTGACAGATTTACATTTTTCATATAGGTACCATGAAGATCGGCACCTTTGAAATCAATGTCTGACATATCCTGATTACGGAAATCAAGATCTCTTAAATCGGGAGTAACGCCCTCAGGTGTGCTGCTGATTAAAGCAATAACCCCCTCACGCGTGATCGGTTTCCAGTCATCAGATCGACTTCCAGCCATTACGTAAGCTGAATTGACTGTAAACAGACTCAAACAAACATAAATAATGATTTTCGCTGGTGAATGATCAAGCCCATCGTTCATTTTCTGATACCTGTATTCGATTTGTTATCTTAGAGTAGATCCGGTGAGAGTAGTTCTAATGTACCGGAACCATCAGCAGGGTAACCCGGGACAAACCACGAGTTTCAAATGAGCATTTCTGGCCGATTTATACAGGTCTATCTGTTACTATCTAATTAGGAGAAAACACCTTCCGGTAATTGAAAAATACGGAACAGCATAATCGAGCATATGACCAGGACTATGCATTTACCCGTAGACACAAAAACAACGATCAAACTCGTCCAGTTTACAGATACACATATTTTTGCTGACCCTGACGAGAGGTTTGATGGGGTTGATACCGCTGCCACCCTGAAACGGATTATCGAATTCGCCGGAACAGAGGAGGACTGGCCGCCCCATCTGGCCCTGGTGACGGGTGATCTTGTGCATGATCCGGTGACGAAAGCCTATCAACGATTTTATTCGTTGTTCGGTGAACTGGAGGTTCCGGTCTGTTGTCTGCCCGGCAACCACGATGACCCGGACTGCATGGATGCGCATCTCAATTCAGGTACTATCAGTACCACGAAGATAATAACGGCGGGAAACTGGCGGATCCTCCTGCTCAATACCTGGATGCGGGGGACGCATGCCGGTCATTTACCGGAAGAGGAACTGAACTGGCTGGATACCATGTTGAAAAAACAATCACAAGGGTATGCCTTGATATGTCTGCACCACCCCCCGGTTTCCATTGCCAGTCCATGGATGGATGCGATGGCGCTGGATAACCCGGATGATCTGTTTACTGTCCTGGATCGCTACCAGCATGTAAAAGGGCTTGTTTGGGGCCATATACACCAGGAATATACAGCGCAACGCAAGGGTGTGGCCCTGTACGGTACCCCTTCGACCTGTGTCCAGTTCACCCCGCACGCGGATCGCTATCGACGCGATGACCTGGCGCCCGCCTGTCGCTGGTTGCAGCTGGGTCCAGGGAATGAGATAAACACGTGGGTCAGTTATGCTGATATGGAATAGGGGATTGATAATCTTGTTCGAGATATAGAAATAACATTAATAATTATTTAGAACTATATAATATTTAACAATATTAAATAAATATTGCACCCTTTTACCGGATTTGTATTGAGATGGATTTTGCGGCATTATCGCAACGCAGCAATTGACGGGGGAAATCATGTCAACAGGCAGGATAGAACTTAACAAAACACCACTGCATGCCTTGCACCTGGAGCAGGGTGCCAGGATGGTGCCGTTCGCCGGTTACGAGCTGCCGGTGCAATATCGCGGTGGCATCCTGCAGGAGCACAAGCACACACGTTGCCAGGCAGGCCTGTTTGATATCTCCCACATGGGACAGATCAGGATTACGGGGGATATCGCCCTGTCGGCACTGGAAAACCTGGTGCCGGGCAGATTGGCGGATTTATCGCTGTTCAGACAAAAATACACGGTGCTGACCAATCCGGAAGGCGGCATCATTGATGATGTGATGGTGATGCATGCCGGTGATCATGTGCGCCTGGTGGTGAATGCCGCATGCAAGCACAAGGTCCTGGCCTATCTGCAAAACAGCCTGGGCCACCGCTGTGAGATTCAGATGCTGGCCTCGGAATCACTGCTGGCCCTGCAGGGACCGGCTGCTGCGATGAACCTCGCCAGGTATATCCCCGCTGTTTCTGAATTAACGTTCATGTCTGCCGGCAAATTTATTTTTAACGGGATTGAATTGACGATTTCCCGAAGTGGTTATACAGGCGAGGATGGCTTTGAGCTCTCACTGTCCGACAACTGTGCAGAAGATTTTGCAAGATTGTTACTGAAGGGGGACGAGGTAACACTGGCTGGTCTTGGTGCACGTGATTCATTACGCCTGGAGGCCGGTCTGTGTCTGTATGGACAGGATATTGATAGCACGACCACACCCGTTGAGGCGGGTCTGCACTGGCTGATTGCAGAGTCCAGTCAGTGGAAATGCAAGAACGCTGATTATCCTGGTGCTGACATCATCCGGGAACAATTGCGTAGCGGGACAGGGCGCCGTCGCGTTGGTCTCATACCACAATCCAGGGCGCCGTTGCGGGCGGGCACCGGGCTGCTCAATGACCGACAGGAACAGATAGGGGTCATCACCAGTGGCGGATATAGTCCGACCCTTGAAAAACCCATTGCCATGGGCTATGTAAGCTCAGATTATATCCAGCCTGGAACATCGCTGGGGGCCTTTGCAAGAGGAAAGGAATTCAGAATTGCAGTCGTAGCACTGCCTTTCGTAGCACATCGCTATTGTCACTAGAACATGAGGGGAAAATAAAAATGCGCCGGATAAAGTTTACAGAAGACCATGAATGGCTGCTTCCTGATGAAGATGGCAACGTGACCGTCGGGATTACCGATTACGCACAGGAGCAGCTGGGGGACATCGTTTTTATCGAGCTGCCGGAGGTTGGATCAGAAATCATCACCGGGGATGAAGCTGCCGTCGTCGAATCCGTGAAGGCAGCGGGTGATATCAGGGCGCCGCTGAACGGGACGGTGTGCGAAATCAACGATGCATTGGTGGATGCACCGGAAAAAGTGAACAAGGACCCCATGGGAGAGGGCTGGTTTTTCAAAATCACGCCAAATAATCCGGAAGATATCGATGCCCTGATGGATGAAGATGCTTACTGGGAGTATGTATCCGGGCTCTGAACGATCGTTCAGCCGGGATACGAAAAGCAATATGTCGGGATCGCGCCAGACACTGGATGACCTTGAATCGGGCGGTGATTTCATACGCCGCCATATCGGTTCGAATCGCTACCAGATTGAAGAAATGGTGTCCTACCTGGGGCTTGCGTCTATTGATGAGATCATCGACAAGGCCGTCCCGGAAAACATTATATCGAGTGAACCACTCAGCCTGACCTCCAATTACAGTGAACGCGCAGTCATCAGCTATATGCGCCGGATGCGCGAACGTAACAAGGTCTACATCTCCATGATCGGTATGGGTTACTACGGTACCATCCTGCCCGAAGTGATTAAACGAAATGTCCTGGAAAACCCGGGCTGGTACACCGCTTATACCCCCTACCAGGCCGAGGTCAGCCAGGGCCGGCTCGAGGCCTGCCTGAATTTTCAGCAGATGGTCATGGACCTGACCGGGATGTCACTTGCCAATGCCTCCTTGCTGGATGAAGCGACCGCCGCCGCCGAGGCAATGACCATGTCCAGACGCCTCAGCAAAAACAAATCGAGGCTGTTCTTTGTCGATGCGGATTGTCTGCCGCAGACAATAGCGGTCATTAAAACGCGGGCCCGGCCGCTGGGCATAGAAATTATCACCGGTGATGCCTGGACAGAGATCAACAGCTACGAAGTTTTCGGGGTACTGGTGCAATATCCTGGCTGCGGTGGTGAAGTACGTGATTTGAAGCCCGTCATTGACCTGGTTCATGCCCAATCCGCATTGATCACTGTGGCCGCCGATCTGCTCGGCCTGGTCCTGCTGACACCACCCGGTGAGCTGGGGGCGGATATTGTGGTCGGCAGTGCCCAGCGATTCGGCGTGCCAATGGGATATGGTGGACCACATGCCGCCTACTTTGCCACCCGCGATGAATTCAAACGGTCGGTCCCGGGACGCATCATCGGGGTCTCGGTCGATAATTCGGGCCGGCCCGCCCTGCGCCTGGCATTACAGACCCGCGAACAACACATACGGCGTGACAAGGCGACCAGTAATATCTGTACCGCCCAGGTCCTGCTGGCGATCATTGCCGGTTTCTATGCCATCTATCATGGTGCCCGGGGCTTACGCCTGATCGCCGGGCGCGTGCACCGCCTGACGGAAATCATGGCTGCCGGCCTCCGGCAGCTCGGTTTCGAGGTCCGGAACAAGGTCTTCTTCGATACCATCACCGTGCACGTCCCGGGTCGGGCCCGGCAGCTTGCCGCACGCGCCCGTGAAGCCAGGATCAACCTGCGCATTATTGATGCCGATCACGTTGGGATCTCCCTGGATGAGACCATCAACCGGAAGGAATTACGGGCGTTATGGGGGGTATTTTCCGCACATGCGGACGATGAACTCAATATAACAATACTGGACAGGGAAGTGGAGGAATGCCTGCCGCCACACCTGCAAAGGACGGGGGACATTCTTAATCATCCTGTGTTTGCACTGTATCACTCGGAAACAGAAATGATGCGCTATATGCGCAGGCTGGCGCGCAAGGATATCGCCCTGGATCGGGCCATGATCCCGCTGGGTTCCTGTACCATGAAACTGAATGCGGCAGTGGAAATGCAGGCCCTGTCTTACCACGAATTCGTCAACATGCATCCGTTTGCACCGCTGGATCAGGCCCTGGGCTATCAGCAATTGTTTGAGGAACTGGAAGGTATGTTATGTGACCTGACCGGGTTTGCGGCGTTTTCATTTCAACCCAACGCCGGCTCCCAGGGGGAATATGCGGGCCTTCTGGTCATACGCAAATATCATGAAACCCGCGGTGAAGGGCATCGGAACGTTTGTCTTATCCCGGCCTCCGCGCACGGGACGAATCCGGCGAGTGCCATGATGGCGGGGATGAAGATTATCGTGATCCAATGTGATGCCCAGGGCAATGTGGATGTAGCGGATTTGCAGGCGAAGGCCGCACAACACGCAGGCAATCTTGCCGCATTGATGATTACCTATCCGTCAACACACGGCGTATATGAAGAGGCAATACGGGATATCTGCGGGATCATCCACAGTCATGGTGGCCAGGTCTATCTCGATGGCGCCAATATGAATGCGCTGATCGGGATCTGCCGGCCCGGGCACATCGGTGCCGATGTCGCCCATATCAATCTGCACAAGACCTTTTGTATTCCGCATGGGGGGGGTGGCCCCGGCATGGGACCCATCGGGGTTGGCCGGCATCTCGCCCCGTTTCTGCCGGTCCATCCCGTGGTGGAAGGCGTCAACCCGGTAGCGAGTGACCAGGGGACGATCGGGACCGTTGCAGCGGCGCCCTGGGGCTCGGCAAGTATACTGACCATCCCCTGGGCCTATATCTCCATGATGCGCAACAAGGGGCTCCGGCGTGCCACCCTGGTGGCCATTCTGAATGCCAACTACATCGCCAGGCGGCTTGAGCCCTATTTCCCGGTGTTATACCGGGGCAAGAACGCAATGGTCGCCCATGAGTGCATACTCGATTTGCGCCCGATCAAGGAAACCTGCGGTATCAGTGTTGATGATGTTGCCAAGCGGCTGGTCGATTATGGGTTCCATGCGCCAACCATATCGTTTCCTGTAGCTGACACCATGATGGTCGAGCCTACGGAGAGTGAAAACAAGCGTGAACTGGATCGATTTTGTGATGCCATGGCGTCCATCCGTGCCGAGATTGCCGCGATTGAAAGGGGGGAGGCAGACCCGGACAATAATTTACTGCGCAATGCACCCCATACCCATCAGCAATTGTTGGATGACAGGTGGGATGCCCCCTACACAAAACAGGCCGCCTTTTTCCCTATGGCGGGCTTGCATGAAGATAAATACTGGCCACCGGTGGGCAGGGTCGACAATCTGCATGGGGACCGCAACCTGGTCTGCAGTTGTCCCCCCGTCGATTATTATTGTGAATAGTTAATATGCAATTATTAATTAATATATAACAATAAGTTAAGAATATAATTTAATGTTAAATATAGATGCTAACCGGTGACTTTATCGCGTAAATAAACAGGTAATGCATGGGCAGCGGTGACGGTATCACCGCGTGCAAATGCCGCCTGTGCCAGGGTCAACACCGCGTCCGCGCAGGGATAGCAGTCCTTATCCATAGCGACCAGTCCTGTCCCGAATCTGTCCTTAAGCCGCCCGGCATAGACGCCCCAGCCAGTCCCGGCGCCATACCAGCCACCCGAATCCGGTATATCAACCGCATCGGGCAGGCACACGCGTTCCTGCCCGATGGGCTGCATGATTCCATTTTCCCCGCGTACATATAAGCCCCAGTACACCTCCCCTATACGTGCATCAATGGCACAAGCGACTTTACCCGATCGGTCTGCCACCCCTTGTGCCATGGCGGCCAGGGTCGAGACCGGGACCACAGGTAAATCCGCGGCATAAGCGAGCCCCTGGATGACGCCGGTGGCAATGCGCACACCGGTAAACGCGCCCGGGCCACGCCCGAATGCCAGTCCATCCAGTGCCTGTAAAGAGATGCCTGCCTCATTCAGTAAACCATCCACCATGGACAGGATTAATTCTGCATGCCGGCGGGGCGCAAGCTCATACACCTGATGCCGGTCACCATCAAGCACTATCGCTGCGGAGCAGGCCTCGGTCGAGGTTTCAATGGCAAGGAGATTCAAGGGGGTTGGTCAGTAGTCAGTTGTCAATTGTCAGTAGTTGGTTGTCCGTTGTTTGCGGTTACCAATAACAAGTCAATAATCATTTGTGTTTTGCAGTTTGTTTGTAACTTATAATGCCTGTCCATGTCTATATCCTATGAAGCCTTTATTGGGCTGCGTTATGTCCGTGCCCGGCGCCGCAATCATTTCATCTCCTTTATTTCAATGACTTCCATGCTGGGGGTGGCCCTCGGCGTGATGGCATTGATCACGGTTTTGTCGGTGATGAACGGATTTGAGAAGGAATTGAAAGAACGCATACTGGGGATGGCTTCACATGCAACCGTCATTGAACGTGGCAAATACATGACGGACTGGCGCTCGATTGCAGAAAAGGTCAGACGTAATCCATCCATCACCGGTGTTGCCCCTTATTTCCAGGCTGAGGGTATGCTGGTCTATGGTAAAGCGGTCAATGGCACGATCATAAGGGGTATCCTGCCGGAGCAGGAACCGGCTGTTTCCGTGGTTGCCGAAAAAATGGTAAGAGGAGGTTTTCAGGAACTGCGTGCCGGTGAATTCAGTATCATCCTGGGACTCGAACTTACCCGTACGCTGGGTGTTGGTATTGGCGACAAGGTGACATTGGTTGTGCCCCAGGCCAATATAACCCCGGCCGGTGTCCTGCCGCGCCTGAAACGATTCACTGTCGTGGGTGTTTTCGAGATCGGCATGCACGAATTCGACAGTGCCCTGGCATTGATTCACCTTGATGATGCAATGAAATTGTTCCGTGCCGACGGGCCCTCGGGTCTGCGCCTGAAAACAGATGATATCATGAAGGCGCCGGTGGTGAGCCGCCAGATTGTCGGGGAGTTACCAGGGCAATACTGGGTGGTTGA
>MGXK01000111.1:0-276 GCA_001802375.1 Gammaproteobacteria bacterium RBG_16_51_14 | reverse complement strand
TATTATCTCCACACTGGTCATGATGGTGTCTGACAAGCAGGCAGACATCGCCGTATTAAGGACCCTCGGGGCCAGTCCGCGCGGTATCCTGACTATTTTTATTATTCAAGGCACGGTCATCGGTCTGGTTGGTATTTTACTGGGTGTGTTTGGTGGTGTCTGGCTGGCCACGCATGTGGAAACACTGGTCCCTGCCATTGAAGAAATCTTTCAAATCAAATTTCTGTCTCCCGATATCTATTACATCAGCGATTTGCCCTCGGATATGCACTGGAG
>MGXK01000110.1:15333-15457 GCA_001802375.1 Gammaproteobacteria bacterium RBG_16_51_14 | reverse complement strand
CAACAGGCACTGGACAAGGGCGGGACCACACTGCGCGATTTCGTGGACGGGGATGGCAGGCCCGGCTATTTCGGGCAGGAGTTACGGGTCTATGGCCGGGGTGAGGAGGCCTGTTATACATGCG
>MGXK01000110.1:1485-15302 GCA_001802375.1 Gammaproteobacteria bacterium RBG_16_51_14 | reverse complement strand
GCGTTCTACATTTTACTGTCCGGTCTGCCAGCAATAATTAATCAAAAGAATCAGTAATCAGATCCCCATCATTACCGATCTTTATGCATTCGACCGGCGATGTTTCCTTATGCGTTTCGTTTCTACCTCTGCTGCTGCAATAGATGGTTTATATCAACCAGTTTGTTCCCTCGATGGTTTGAAATGAACCAGTCCATGGTTTTATTGCTATGCACTAACTATTTCTACGAAAGACTTGTAAACACGAGCATGCAGACTGATTTAAGAACAGTTATTCACACCACATATGAAAATGGCACTGAATATGCTAAGCATATCGGGCCATTCGATTCCATTTCAGCAAAACATGGAATTAAAAATTACGGATTCGGTGCTGATAGCATCCGATCCAAAAAGATGGGTAACGATACTCCAGGGGGGTGTTTTACATGAGACTGATTATCCTGTTGATGCTCTGCATCGTTACCAGCGGATGGTTCGAACTCGCATTCGCCGGTGATAAACAGCCCCTCGGTTTGCCGCCTGTACCGATCCCCGAGGCCAACCCGCAAAGCCCGGAAAAAGTTGCCCTGGGAAAACAGCTTTACGAAGACAAGCGTTTCAGCAGTGATGGTACTGTCAGTTGCAGCACCTGCCATGATCCACTAAAGGGATTCACCGATCACCTGCCGGTATCGGAGGGTGTCGGGAAACAGAAAGGGACACGCAATGCACCAACCGTAATCAACGCTGCTTACTACACCAGTCAATTCTGGGATGGCCGGCGTCCGGACCTGGAATCCCAGTCGAAAGACCCGCTCCTGAACCCGATCGAGCATGGACTCAAGGACCATGGTTTCGTTATCAACGTGATCCGTGATGACGCTTCCTATCCCGCCAGTTTTAAAGAGGTATTTGGCGTGACACCGGAACAAATCACCATCGACCATGTGGCCTTGGCCATCGCCTCTTTCGAACGCACAGTCATAGCGGGTGATTCACCGTTTGATCGTTATCTGTATGGGGGTGACAAGACCGCAATGTCGGAATCCGCCATCAGGGGCCTTGATGTATTCCGCAACAACGGCCGCTGTGCAGATTGTCACAAGATAGATCCGAAAAGTGCTATTTTTACTGACAACAAGTTTCACAACCTGGGTGTTGGCTTCAAGCGTATCGAGGCGAATATGTTCGATATTGTTGAAAAATTCCGCATAGCGAAAAACGAGGGCAACAACATTGATGAAAATGTACTCACCAATGCCGAGGCATCGGAACTAGGTCGTTTTGCAGTTACCCTGGACACACAGGACTTGGGGCGTTTCAAGACATCGACCATCAGGAACATTACCGTCACAGGGCCATTTATGCATGACGGGAGTCAAAAAACGCTGGAAGAGGTGGTTGATTTTTATAACCAGGGTGGTGAAAAAAATCCTGTGCTGGACAGCGGCATTCGCCCGCTGAACCTGACTGACCAGGAGAAAAAGGACCTGGTGGAGTTCATGAAGGCTCTAACAAGCCCGCAATTTGTGATGTAACCGGCAACAGGATGGGAAATTTACATATTAATAGATCGCAGGAGAACGCTATGACTGAAAAAAGTAATCGACGCAAGTTTTTAAAACAGGTGGGTACTCTTGCCGGTGTTTCGCTTGTACCCATGAGTCTGGTTGAGATAGTGTGGGGCAAGGAGAGTAGTGAGAAATTTACCTTTGCCTATATTTCCGACTCCCATCTTACCCAGATCAAGGGGACACAGTTCACCACTAACTTTGATGATGGCCTCAAACGCGCCGTAACGGAAGTCAACTTCATGAGTCCCAAGCCGGATTTTGTGGTCTACGGTGGAGATCTTGCCCAACTAGGCAAACGCGAGGAGATAGATCATGGACTGGAAGTTATGTCTGGCTTGCGTGGTGTTGATGTCAAATGGGTAATCGGCGAGCATGACTATTATCTTGATCTCGGAGATTACTGGCAACAGAAAGTGAGCAAGCTGAATTACAGTTTTGACCATAAAGGCGTCCACTTTGTAGTGTTATGCAGTATCCTCACCTATGACGAGTGGATGGATAAATGGCCAAGTGCTGAGGTACGGATGGGTCAGATGGCACGACTGGATAACCCGCAAGGCTCCCCGTTTATGGTCAAGGACCCGCAAATCGAATGGCTGAAAAAAGACCTGGAAAAGATTGATAATAGTACGCCGGTTGTGGTGTTGTCCCACTCACCGTTGTACAAGATATTCAAGCCATGGAATTTCTGGACTGAAGATGCTGAAAAGGTGCAGGCGGAACTCCAGCGTTTTGACAAGGTTACTGTACTGCATGGTCATGTTCACCAGCTGCTGTACAATCAAATCGGCAACATCAGTTTCTATGCGATGATGTCGACGGCCTGGCCTTGGCCCTATCCGACTACCTACACCCAGCAGCAAAGTGCTGTACCCAAGCTGACTGTGCCCATGAATCGTGCAGATCCATTCGCCGCACGTGACGGCACTGGTTGGGGATTTATAGACCTGGATAGTGGACGTGCGAATCATCATTACGGATTGTGGGAAAACCCATCACGTGCAGTTGTTTTTAAGGGTTCTCAACCAGAGGACAGCCAGTTCCAGGATCCGGCAAAACAGATACCGCCACAGAAACATTATTAATAAATTGAAGAGAAGGAGAATAACTATGTGGAAAAAATATTACCGGTCCGCCACACTTACGGTGTTTGCAAGTGTCTTCATTGCCGCACCACCTGTTTTTGCAGATGAATTTACAGATGCAGATCTGAAAAAATGGCAGGCTGAGTTCCAGTCAGTTGTCGCTGAAGGCGAAAAGCTGTTTCACAGCCATCTTGGCAGCAACGCAGTAGGTTGCGACCAGTGCCATCCCAATGGTTCTGATACACATCCGGAGACCTATCCCAAGTTTCAGAAACAACTGAGCAAGGTGGCCACACTCCGGGATATGATCAACTGGTGTATCGAGAATCCGGCCGAAGGCGAGCCACTGGCGCTGGATGATCCGAAGATGATTGCCATTGAGGCATATCTGACCTGGGAGCGCCGCGGGGAAAAACTGGATCCTGGAAAACACTGACAAGAAAACGTTGTCTGGCTTGCATGGTTATTTTTTCCAAAATATAAGTACTTGTGCAGCTTCCATATTATTAATACTGGGATTTATTGATCTTGCTTCCCGACATATTTTGAAAGTGGGCATTTCAATCAAAAAAAGCCAGTATCAATTGATTTCATCATGATCTCAATCTTTCGGCAACAGAGCAACTCAATGCTCTTGTTGAGTTTTTCTATTACAGAATAATCGAATCGATAAGGACTGCGACAACTTTTCCGTCTTGTCGGGGGAGAACCGCCTGGTAAGTTCATAGGCGTAATATTTTGTATGGCAGCTGGTGCTCATAAATTTTTGCCTGACCGGTAGCATAGTGGAAAAATAGAAAACGACAGTCAGTGAGTCAATAATTGTTTACGTGTTTCCTGGATTGTAACAATAGCTGCCTTTCCCTCGCCACGCGGATCGCTTGCGGCAAACACCAGGTTCTTCTCCTTCCACCACAGGATCGCCTGCATGTTGCCGTAGGGCTGTTCCATCTCTTTCAGGGGATGACCCAGCGTTTGCAGATCCGTCTGTTCGGCAGAGGTCAGTGCACCCGGTTCAAACTGGACCTCGTCCGGCAGGTACTGGTGATGGTAACGCGGCAGAGAGACCCAGGAGGACGGCAGATGACCCTCTGCAAAATCCAGGACCCCCAGTAACACCATACTGATAATACGGCTGCCGCCGGGCGTACCCAGGATAGCAACGCGGTCCTCTGCCTCCAGAAAGCTTGGCGTCATACTGGACAAGGGTCGCTTGCCGGGTTCAATACGGTTCGCCTGGCCGCCGGTCAGACCATAGGCATTCGGGGTGGATGGCCTGACCGCAAAGTCATCCATTTCATCGTTCAGGAGGACCCCGGTACCGGCAGGGGCATACCCGGATCCGAACGGCAGGTTGATACTCAATGTCGCCGCCACCCGGTTCCCCTCTGTATCGATAACCGAGAAGTGGGTGGTGTTGGCCCCGGTTTCGGCAACGGCGCCTGTATCACCTATCTCGGTACTGGGGGTAGCGCGTTCCAGGTCGATGGTCTCTGCCAGCCCGGCCGCATATTCCTTGTCCAGCAGGCGTTGCACCGGGATCGGGACAAAATCCGGATCCCCCAGGTAGGCGGCCCGGTCCCGGTAGGCACGGCGCATCGCCTCAATAATGACATGCTTCTGTCCTGGCTTGTCCAGCCCGCCGAGCCTGAAATTTTCCAGGATATTGAGTGCCTGTCCAAGCACGATGCCGCCGGAAGAAGGCGGGGCGGCAGAGACGATTCGAATGCCGTTGTAGTTAACGACGATCGGGGTTCGTTCCACCACGACATAGCCCGCCAGGTCATGATCATTCCATACGCCGCCATGGCGTTGCACGTCCTGCACCAGGCGCCCGGCAATGTCCCCGCTGTAAAAACCCTCTGCTTCATAGCGGGCCAGTAATTCCAGCGTTCCGGCCAGATTTTTCTGTACCAGCAGATGCCCCTCGGGTGGTATTTCATTGTCATGCAAAAAGATGGCGGCAGATTCAGGCCAGGACCTCAGCACCTCGAGGCGGGTGCCTGCCAGCTGGCGATAATGTTCCGTTACCGGAAACCCTGCACCGGCATGATGAATCGCCGGGGCAAGCACCTCGGCCAATGACAATCTCCCGTACTGTTTGACCAGATGCACAATCCCGGCAGGTACCCCGGGGATGGCGGCGGCGGAGGGTCCATCGAGAGATGCGCCTGGTCTGATATTCCCGTTTTCATCCAGGTACATGTCTTTATCCGCGCGGGCCGGGGCGGTTTCACGTCCATCAACCATGACCTGCCTGCCATCGGCAGCGCGGTGTAACAACCAGAAGCCCCCCCCGCCCAGCCCGCAACTGTAGGGTTCGACCACGGCCAGCACCGCGGTGATGGCGGCGGCGGCATCAAAGGCATTACCGCCGCGTTCGAGGATGGCAACACCCGCCCCGGTAGCAAGGGGATGGGCCGTGGCGACCGCCGCCCGGGACGGTGACTCGGCAAGACTCGCTACCGGGAATAATGATATCCCGACAAGACACAGTAACAGACAGGGGAAGCGCACCAGCCAGTTTCCCTGATGCGGGATCCGGGATCGGGTCTGTTCAGCCAAGCCGTCCCTTCAGGGCCTGCAGGATCTCCGGGTGAACGAACTTGCTGACATCTCCACCCAGGGCGGCAATATCGCGCACCAGGCTGGAAGAAATAAAGAGGAGGTGCTCAGCGGGGATCAGAAAGACTGTCTCGGCATCCGCAAACAACTGCCGGTTCATGCCTGCCATCTGAAACTCATAATCGAAATCAGAAACGGCGCGCAGTCCACGTATGATGACACTGGCCTTTTCTACACGGGCCAGATCCGTCACCAGCCTGTTTAATCTGCACACTTCAACATTTTTTACACCCTGCAACACTATTTCTGCCATGGCAACCCGTTCATCCGGACTGAATACGGCCCGTTTTGTGATGCTATCCGCGACGGCCACAATCACGCGATCAAACAGGCGTGCCGCCCGTTGGGTAATGTCGGTATGGCCGTTGGTGATGGGGTCAAATGTGCCCGGATAGATCGCGGTAGTTTTCATGATATTCAATCTGCTGATTCAGTAGTCAGCAACATACATTGTACCTGACCGGCTGTCGTCTGTTTTTTTATACTCCAGCCGCCTGGTTGCGGGGCAGGGCGCTCGCTTTCAACATAAACCATTCCGCCCCTGTGCAGGCAACCCTGTTTTATCAGCAGGTCACAACACCCCGGTATCAGGCCCTGACCGAATGGCGGGTCCAGGAAGACAATATCAAATGATTTTCTTGTTGCCTGCAACCACGCCAGGGCCTCGCCTTGTTCAGCCGTGATGTTCTTCGCCCTGAACAGTAGAATCTGTTCACGCAACTGATTGATTAATCGCCCGTCCCGTTCAATCATAATGACCTGCCCGGCGCCCCGTGATGCAGCTTCAAAACCCAGGGCACCGGTCCCGGCAAACAAGTCCAGGCAGCGTGCCCCCGGGAGATAAGGCTGTAACCAGTTGAATAAGGTTTCCCTGGCACGATCCGGCGTCGGTCGCAACAGTTCAGTTTCGATGACCGTGATTTTACGTCCGCGCCACTTGCCCCCAATGATACGTATCTCGCCTGGTGTGCGTCTTGCTTTCAGTCTGTCCCTCCCTCTTTTTGTGAACCGGGACCTACCATTACTATGGCCAGTCTGTCCGGCGCCAGCCGGCGCCGGAATGCATCCTTGATCTTTTCTACAGTGACTGCCTCTACATTGGCAGTAAATGTTTCCAGGTAATCCATGGGTAATCCGTAATAACCGATCACGGCGATATAATTCAGGATATCCCTGTTGCTGTCCAACTGCAGAGGAAAGCCTCCTGTAATATTCTTTTTCGATGCGATCAATTCCTCCTCGGCTGGTCCCTGCTCAACAAACTGCCTGAGATTGAGCATCAGTAAATCCAGTGCTGCCTGAGCCTGATCGGTACGTGTCTGTAAACCCGCAATGAACGGCCCGTCTTCACGCATGGGTGAAAAATAACTGTATGCGCTGTAGGACAGGCCGCGTTTTTCCCGGATCTCATCGAACAGTCGGGAGATCATTCCGCCGCCACCAAGGATATGATTGCCGACGTATAACGGGAAATAATCCGGGTCCCCCCGTTTCATCCCCGGTTGTCCAACCAGGATATGGGTCTGCACTGACGGGTGCTCCAGCACGACCTTTTTTTCGCTTGTCAGCGCCGGCACCGGTGGTATGGGCGCTGCCTTTTCCCCCGCTGCCATGCCGGCGGTCAGATAACCGGCCAGTTGTTCCGCCTTGGCCCGATCGATGTCACCAACCATGGCAATCATGGCATTGTTTGCCACGTAATAACGCTGATGAAACCCCTTGATGGCTTCCCTGGTCAGTGCCTGCACAGTTTCTTCTGTGCCCTCGCCGGGATGGGCATAGGGATGTGTGCCAAATACCGTCGCGAAAAAGGCATCGCCCGCCAGATCGCCTGGAGACTGCTGTTTCTGGCGGATACTGACCAGGGCGAGATTGCGCTGCCGTGCAAAGGATTCCTGTGGAAAATCAGGCTGGGTCACTACCCGATTCAGATTTTCGATTGCCGGTGTCAGCTTGCCCGTGTCGACCAGTGTACGCAGGCTGACCGAGCTTGAGTCATAACCGGATTGACCATGGTAGATCGCACCCAGCTTTTCAAAGCGCTGGCTGATCTCGTCGGCACTCAGACCACCGGCACCCTCCTCGAGCAGGGCACTCGTCAACATGGCCAGGCCTGCTTGATCGCCATCGCGGCTGCTACCGGCATCAAATACGATCTGCAGGTCCAGCATGGGAAGTTCATGGGTCTCGACAAAGAATACAGCCACCCCGTTCTCCGTCCGCCAGTGCTGGATCTGCGGCGTGGCATTAACGCGGGCAACCATCAACAAGAGCAGGCATAACAGGCCTCTAGCGTACATGTCCCTGCCCTCCCGTTGTGTCCTGCGGTGCGTGGCCATCCAGTGGTAACGGTTCAAGTTCGGTGATGGTCAGGTAATCATCAACCAGGTATTTTCTGGCGACCTGGCGGACCTGTTCCGGGCTGATCGCACTGATGCGTTCGACATATTCATCCGCCAGACGCCAGGACAGGCCGACCGTTTCCAGCATACCGATGACCATCGCCTGGTAAAATACAGAATCACGTTCATAGACATCCCCTGAAACCACCTGGGCCTTGACCCGCTCCAGTTCGCTGTCAGCAACCAGACTGGTCTGTATATCGACAATCTCATCCAGCATTGCGCGTTCAAGATCCGCAACGGTATGGCCCTGTGCGGGCGTCCCGGACAGGGTCAAGGCATTATCCATCCTCGAAATCAGGTTGTAGCTGACCCCGGCCGAGGCGGCAATCTCCTTGCCCCGTATCAGTCTGCTGGCGAAACGGGCACTGTTGCCCCCATCCAGGATACCGGCAAGGACTTCCAGGGCATAGGGTTCCCAGTCGCCCGTGTTGCTGTCATCGACGGGATGGTTGCGGAGTACCGGTGTCTTATACAACATCAGCAGGGAGGGTAATTCCGCAGGACGCTTGACCTTGGCCCGTTTCAGGCCCCTTTGTTCGGTTTCCGATCGGTTAGCTGCCGGCACCGGTTTTCCGGCCGGAAGCGGACCGAAGTAACGTATTGCCAATTGATAGACTACCTCTGCATCCACATCACCGACAACGACAACCGTTGCATTGGCCGGGGCATACCAATGTTGATACCAGTCATGCAGGGAATCGATCGTCATCGCCTCAAGGTCATTCATCCAGCCTATGATCGGGTGACGGTATGGGCTGGTCTGGAATGCCGTTGCCATGGCGACTTCCTGGGTATAGGACTCGGGGTCATCCTCGGTACGCATGCGCCGTTCTTCCTTCACCACTTCGATCTCCCTGGCAAATTCGTCTGCCGGCAATAATAGATTACGCATACGATCCGCCTCCAGTTCAAAGCTGATGGCCAGACGGGATTTTTCCAGCGTCTGGAAATAGGCGGTGTAATCCATGCCGGTAAAGGCATTCTCACTGCCCCCGTTCGCTGAAATGATGCGGGAGAATTCTCCCGCCGGGTGGTTTTTCGTGCCTTTGAACATCATGTGTTCAAGCACATGAGACAGACCGGTGATACCGTCATGTTCATAGCTTGACCCGACCTTGTACCAGACCTGCGAGACAACAACAGGCGCGCGATGGTCCTCCTTTACAATCAGCTTCAGTCCATTATCCAGTGCATACTCTTTCCCGGCCGCCCCTGCGGAACCGGAAAAAAAACCGATCCATAATAAAAATAGAATAATTCCTGATGTAAGTTGTATTCCTGATCTCTTGCTTTTCATATAATTTCGCGATGGCTTACCGTTGTTGGTTCCTTTGAGTGAATTTCATTTTAGTAGTTCGTAAACAGTTAATGTTAGGATACAACATACCTCCATTCTGACCCATACCATAACCACCTGTGTTCGGATTTAACAAGAAAGCGACTCTACCAATAATCAATGCGGAACGTCCAAACCTGTTTGCCAGGCTGAGGGACGGCCTGGGACGGACCCGCACCGGTCTTTTCGGCGGTTTAACCGATGCCGTCAGCAGGCAGAAAAACATGGACGGCATGCTTTTGGAAGAAATCGAGTCCCGCCTGTTATCCGCCGATCTCGGTATTGCCTGTACAGAACAGGTGATGCAAAGTCTGAAAGGCGCATTGCGCAGCACAAATGCGGGTTGTGAAACCGTCTTGTTTGATTGCCTGCAGCAGGTCATGCTGCAAATACTGGCGCCGGTGCAACAACCGCTCCTCATCCCGGCTGCTGCAAAAAAACCATTCGTCATTCTTGTGACTGGCGTCAACGGCACTGGTAAAACGACGACGATTGGAAAACTTGCCTGCCATTTTCTGGGGCAGGGCCAGAGCGTGATGCTGGCGGCGGGGGATACCTTCCGGGCCGCAGCAACGGAGCAATTACAGGTCTGGGGCGCGCGGAATAATGTCCCGGTGATTGCCGGTCAGTCTGGCGCAGATGCGGCTGCCGTCATCTATGATGCCCTGCAGTCAGCACGCTCGCGCAATATCGACATACTCATCGCCGATACAGCCGGTCGTTTGCACACCCAGGGAAACCTGATGGAGGAACTGAAAAAAATCAGGCGTGTGCTGACAAAATTTGACAGCGATCTGGGACAGGAAATCATGCTGGTGATCGATGCCGGTACAGGTCAGAATGCGCTGGTACAGGCCAGGCAGTTCAGGGATGCCATTGGTATCACCGGTATTACCCTGAGCAAACTGGATGGCACGGCCAAGGGCGGCATTATTTTCGCGCTGGCCGCAGCCCTCGGCATACCCATCCGGTTTATCGGCATCGGTGAACAGGCCGGTGACCTCAGGACCTTCAATGCAGCTGATTATGTCAGGGCATTACTGGCAATAGAATCATGATCCGCTTCACCAACGTTCATATGACCTATGCGGGCGGTAACGAGGCCCTGAAAAACATCAACCTGCATATTGCGCAAGGCGCAATGGCCTTTGTCAGCGGGCGTTCGGGGGCGGGGAAAAGTACCCTGCTGCGCCTGATCGCACTTATTGATCGTCACACGCGTGGCCAGATCATCATCAATGGACAAAATCTGGAACGGGTCAGAGACCAGCGCATTCCCCTGTTCAGACGCAACATCGGTTTCATGTTCCAGGACCATCGCTTGCTGGTCGACCGGACTGTTTTCGATAATGTCGCATTACCCCTTGTCATTGCCGGCTATCGCTACCAGGATGTCCGCAAACGCGTGCAGGCCGCGCTGGACAAGGTTGGTTTATTGCACAAGGCAAATTCCAATCCGGTCGCCCTGTCCGGAGGGGAACAGCAACGCGTTGGGGTTGCCCGTGCCGTGGTACACCGGCCTGCCCTGCTTCTCGCCGATGAACCCACCGGCAATCTGGACCCGGCCCTGTCATGGGATACGATGAAACTGTTTGAGCAATTTAACCAGGTCGGCGTCACGGTCCTGATTGCAAGCCACGACCTGGACCTGATCAAACGCATGCACAAAAGGATTATTACCTTGCGGCAGGGGCGATTGCTTACCAATGCAGCCGATATAGGGCAGTCATGAGAACAGGCCAGAAAAAATCATCATCACGATCCAGCCTGATGGATGAGATCAAGCGGCGCTTCTCCACCTGGGCCCTGCAACATGCACAGGCCTTTGTATTCAGTCTGGGCCAACTGATACGTAACCCGTTTGGCAATCTGTTAACGGTGGCTGTCATCGGCATCTCGCTTGCCCTGCCCACCGGGTTTTACATCCTGCTGGAAAATGCCCGGCAGGTCGTTACCGGCTGGGACAGTTCAGTACAGATTACCCTGTTCCTGAAATATGAAATTGACGATGATTCCGCGCAGGGACTGGCCCACCGCCTTGAACAGGATCCGGCCATTGCCATGGCCGGCTTTATCAGCAAGGCAGAGGCACTGGCTGAATACCAGCGGCTGTCAGGATTTGAAGAGGCATTGCGGGTACTCGGTGAAAATCCGTTGCCTTCCGTCCTTGTCATCCGGCCGGGAGTAACCATCGCTACGCCTGACGAAAATGAACAATTACTTGCCCGCCTGCGGCAATTGCCCGAGGTCGACAGCGCCCAGTTTGACAGACAATGGGTAAAGCGCCTGTTCGCCTTGCTGGATATCATCAAGCGTTTCGTAATTATCCTGTCATCATTGCTGGCGATTGCGGTTTTATTGATTATAGGCAATACCATCCGCCTGGCGATTTACAACAAACGCCAGGAAATAGAGATTACCAAGTTGTTTGGCGCAACGGACGCATTCATACAGCGGCCTTTCCTGTATAGCGGGTTCTGGTACGGGGCGGGTGGCGGTTTGATTGCGTGGCTACTGATTACAATTTCACTGCGCTTGCTGATGCAACCGGTCAGTGTGCTGTCCGAACTCTACGCAAGCGATTTTCAACTGATCAGTCTGTCCGCCAAGAACATCCTGTCCCTGATGACTTGCGGTGTGACCCTTGGCCTCCTCGGTTCCTGGGTCTCCGTACACAAGCACCTCAGGGAGATCGATCCAAGTTAAATTTACTATAAATACAACCAGTTATATAACCGGTCCGAGGGCGTGGACAACTCAAAAACATTAGCACTCGCTGTCTATGAGTGCTAATATTATCATCAGAACAGATTCGCTGAGGATAGCAAGAATGAGTGATTTCATGAATATGCAACTGGCCTTACCGGCCGGCTCACTGGGAAGTTATATCCAGTCGGTCAATCAGGTGCCTGTTTTAAGCGCCGATGAGGAACATCTGCTTGCAGTCCACTTACGGGAACACAACGATCTGGAAGCGGCCCGCCGCCTTGTGTTATCGCATCTGCGTTTTGTCGTACGTATCGCCCGAGGCTATAGCGGTTATGGTCTCCCGCTGGCCGATCTTGTCCAGGAAGGCAATATCGGTCTCATGAAGGCCGTCAAGCGGTTTGACCCGTACCGGGGTGTACGCCTGGTATCCTTTGCCGTTCACTGGATCCGCGCCGAGATCCACGAGTTTATCCTGCGCAACTGGCGTATTGTCAAAATTGCGACGACGAAGGCACAACGCAAACTGTTTTTCAATCTGCGATCCGCCAAGAAAAAACTGGGCTGGATGAATCAGGAAGAGGTTGGCGCCGTCGCACGGGATCTGGGTGTTTCTGAACGGGATGTGCTGGAGATGGAAGAGCGGCTGAGTATGCATGACCCTGCCTTTGACGGGTCTGCCTCTGACGATGGTGAAGATGATGCGTTTGCGCCGGCAGCCTATGTGGAAGATTTCCGCCCCGGTCCGGAAGAGATGATCGCCACAGGACAGCAGACAGACCGCAACCAGCAACGCCTGCAGGATGCACTGGAAACGCTGGATGAGCGCAGTCGGGATATCATCTCAAGGCGCTGGCTGTGCGAGGAAAAGGCAACCCTGCATGAACTGGCCGGGCACTATAACGTTTCTGCGGAACGCATCCGCCAGCTGGAACAGGTAGCAATGAAGAAACTGCAACTGTCGATGTCGTCCTGACGCGGGCAGGGTTATTCACCGGGAACGGACATCATGGACGAACGACTGCAATCCCCCGAGTACCAGAACAGGTTGTAATTATCAGCTAAACAGTGTTTGCCGTTTCTGCCCTGACCCGGGGTAAAATAACGAGTCAGACAAGGCTACCTGGATGGAATACCCCCTGTATCTTACCTCTTCCGACAAGCACGCCATCCATCTCGCCAGGGGCTGGCTGATTCTTGGTATCTGTGCAGTTGCCGCATCCGGTCTGTTCTCCATCTTACTGGTACTGTCACGCACACCGGTTATCCAGGAGCTCATCCCGTGGGTGGATTTCTTTCATACCGCCCTGGTCGTGCATGTAGATCTCTCTGTCCTCATCTGGTTTCTCTCCTTCACTGCGGCACTCTGGAGTATCAGCAACGCATCCGGATCACCTGTAATCGATCGGGTGGCACTCTGCCTGGCGGCAACGGGTACGGTGATGATTATGCTGGCACCCTTTACCGGTGATGCGCGTCCCTTGTTAAACAACTATGTCCCGGTCCTGCAACAGGGGTTCTTTCTGGAGGGACTGCTCATTTTTGCCCTCGGTTTTGCGCTGCGGATACTGACGCAACTCATGGCAGGTTTCCGTCAGCCGGACCAGTGGCAAGGCGCATACGAACTGAACGCCGGCAACATGGCGGCTGCCATTTCGGCGGCAATCGCCATTGGCATACTCATCTGGTCGTGGTCAGTAGTGGAGGGTGTCGGAGAGTATTATTATGAATTTCTGTTCTGGGGAGCTGGCCATGTAATCCAGATTACCTATACCATCATGGTCCTTGTCGTCTGGTTATGGCTGGCCCGGATCGCCGGTATCCGGATCCCTGCCCATCCGCGCACCCTGGCATCGTTGCTGGTCCTCGCGGGTCTGCCGGTAATGATCGCCCCCGTTATCTGTCTGCTGACGGATATTGAAAGTCTGGCGTACCGTCTCTGGTTCACCGATCTGATGATTTATGGAGGCCTTTGTGCCTTACCCATGGGTCTGCTTGTTGCCGGTCCTGTACTCATCAGTCCCGGCGTAAGCAACGGGCAGAAAATCGCCAGGGCCGCATTGATCTGTTCCCTGACCCTGTTCGCCACAGGTGGCATACTGGG
>MGXK01000110.1:0-1447 GCA_001802375.1 Gammaproteobacteria bacterium RBG_16_51_14 | reverse complement strand
ATTACCATGGCTCCATCGTCGGTATCACCATTGCGTTCTTCGGTTTAACGTATTACCTGCTGCCATTGCTGAAATACCGGACACCCTCACCACGTCTCGCCGTTGCCCAGCTGTATTTTTACGGGACAGGCCAGTTGCTGCATATCGCCGGCCTTGCCTGGTCAGGCGGCTACGGCGTGCAACGGAAAACAGCCGGGGCGGCACAGGGCCTGGAACAATTTCCGGAAGTGGCAGGCATGGCAATGATGGGGCTGGGCGGATTGATCGCGATCATCGGCGGCATCCTGTTTGTAGTCATTGTCATCGTCTCCATATGGCCGGACAGAAAAACCAGTCAAGACCGGCCCTGATGTATGCCCGGTCAGTGGCATTGTTTTAAATGTAGTAGTTGTCACTTGATCTGACAGATATGGTCAGATGATCAATATCTCAAAAAAGGGAAGCTGTATGTCCCAAAGCGGCCAATAACGGAAGTTCAAATACAGTGAGATACCCTGGTCTGATCAGGATTAACCACTCATAACGTTAAGCTGATACAGATCAAACGCGATGGTGAAATAACATTCTTTTGGTTTAGATTATAGATATTTGATATAGATCAAATATTAAAATGTTAAATCGATACATTGTTAACTTGAAGTCTATACTAAGCTATTATTTTGCCGTTAGCAGAGGGCGAAGAATCGCTTTATTAATGAATAAAAAACTATCGTCTGCCATAAGAATACAGTATTCGTACTCCCATTTTATTCCATTCCTTATCAGTCTGGTCTTGCTGTTACCCGCTGCTGCGGCCTATGCAACCTACCCGGATATTACCGGTACCTATACCGGTACTTTTTCAGGAAATGATACTTCCTGTTCGAATCCAGTTGATAACGGACCTACTTCCGGCAATCTAACGGCCACCTTCAGCAATCAGGTCAACGGGAATTTTGATGTGACGGTGGTCACTGTCGAGAGCGACGGATTTACTATGACAAACACAGGCTCAGGCTTTTTTCTTTCGCCCACCACAATCGAGTTTACAGTAACGAACACCAGTGAATTCGGCACGGATACAGCGACAATCAATTCCACCATCACCAGCGCCGGCACACAAACATTCACTATCTCCGGCTACAATACAGGCGGAAATCTCTGCCAGTTTTCCGGCAGTGGTTCGGTCACCCGTTCCGGCGGTGGCGATATTACCGTGACCCCGGCCATCACGCCCGGCAGTACCCTTACCTCGGTACTGGATTTTACCAGCCAGGTGCAGGCGGTGACCTCGAACCTGGGTGCCCGGTTGCAGAGCGTCATGCACGGGGTTGGCAGGGGCCCGCGGGTGACGGCGAACGGGTTTATGCTGGAAGGGATGTCGGGCCTGAACGCGGGTGACGGGGTGATGGGCTACGGGGCGTGGGCCAGTTATTCGTATTCGGATTTTGAGAATGATCTGAGCAGC
>MGXK01000109.1:16488-17059 GCA_001802375.1 Gammaproteobacteria bacterium RBG_16_51_14 | reverse complement strand
TGTGGGCGTTTCTTGCGCCGATGTGTGCGCTCGTTTTCTACGGGCCGCGCAGGGCAGTCTACTGGTACGCCGCGTTTGCCATGATAGTGGTTGTGCTGGGCGCGGCCGATGTGGCGTATGGAGCGGACCTGAATGTCGCCCTGCTGTTCGTTGAGAACGTGCTTCTCGTCACTTGTGTTGTATTTATTGCCATGCGCTTTCTAATCATCGAACGCGAGAAGGCACGCGTCGCGCTTGAGGAGGAGCATCGGCTCCTGGTACGCGAGCAGGAACGTTCCGAGCAACTACTCCTCAACATCCTGCCGGCGTCGATCGCGGAACGATTGAAGGACAACCAGCAAACCATCGCGGATGGTTTCGAGGAAGTAAGTATTCTTTTTGCCGACCTGGTCGGTTTTACCCGGTTGTCAGCGAAGACCAGTCCGTCCGAGTTGGTGGCGATGCTGAACCAGCTGTTTTCAGAGTTCGATCGGCTTGCTGAGCGGTATAACGTTGAAAAGATCAAGACGATTGGCGACGCCTACATGGTCTGTGCCGGATTGCCTGTGGCGCGTGTCGACCACGCCGAGGC
>MGXK01000109.1:16137-16464 GCA_001802375.1 Gammaproteobacteria bacterium RBG_16_51_14 | reverse complement strand
GGCAGTTGCTTCGTACAACCGAGCCAATAACACGGATCTCAGCATTCGTATCGGCATAAACTCGGGACCGGTTGTCGCCGGCGTGATCGGGCTGAAGAAGTTCATCTATGATCTGTGGGGAGACACCGTAAATATCGCCAGCCGCATGGAATCGCATGGTCTGCCGGATCGAATTCAGATCAGCGAGGCAACGATGCGACGCCTGGAGGGACTTTACGTCTGCGAACCGCGCGAACCGGTGGACGTTAAGGGTGTCGGGCGCGTACGCACATGGTTCCTTGGTGGAAAGGTGCCGGAGTGATTAAATAGCAACCACTCCGGCACCTG
>MGXK01000109.1:15939-16117 GCA_001802375.1 Gammaproteobacteria bacterium RBG_16_51_14 | reverse complement strand
ATTTTCGGTTTTGGCTTCCAGATTTCATTCTTGCTGTAGCAAGTCCAGCCCCAGCGCAACCACTTGAGGAGGGCGAAGGCGAGCCACAGGGCCCAGGCGAGCATCAGTAGCCGGTATGCCATCAGTGGTACGGAGAGGATCCATGCCTTCGGCAAAATCGCGTTGCTTCGATCCTGAT
>MGXK01000109.1:15594-15906 GCA_001802375.1 Gammaproteobacteria bacterium RBG_16_51_14 | reverse complement strand
TTGTTGCCGCTGATCTGCATCTCGGGATATCCGAGCAGGCCGTGTTTGATTGCCTCAAACAACATGGCCAGTGCCACCAGTGTCAGCAGGACCAGTCCCACCTGCATCCAATTGAATACGTGCCATTTCATATCCTGGTTGATTCTGGTTCGCGCACCGAGTGCCAGCAGCCAGCCCACGATAACGGCGCCGACCCACACGGGTGTCTGCGTAAGTCCGATGCCAAGGAGTCCCCAGTGCCAGGATTTGAGTGGTGTGAGATCAACACGCCCAAGACCAGCCGAGATCAACAGGATCACCAGCAACACACCC
>MGXK01000109.1:15289-15587 GCA_001802375.1 Gammaproteobacteria bacterium RBG_16_51_14 | reverse complement strand
CTTGGTCCACCGGTCAACAGGATCCCGCGTTCATTTCCAAGCGTGATATTGATATTACTGTTCACGCTCGGCGTGCCGAGATCAAGTTCCGGCGTAGTGAAAAATAATTCAACGCCAGTGTCACTGCGCAGGGTGAGAACCACCGTCTGCGTGCCCGGCGTCAACGGCAAGGTGACGGAGCGCCCTTTCTGACGGACAGGTTGCGCGGTTCTGTTGATAGTCACGGATTGCAGACTGGCGTTTTCAGGCAAGGTGATGGTATGTTGCCCGCCCTGGCTGCTGCGCAGGGTCAGGGTAA
>MGXK01000109.1:8048-15273 GCA_001802375.1 Gammaproteobacteria bacterium RBG_16_51_14 | reverse complement strand
GCGCTTGCCCGGAGTGGTTTGTATCTGGCCCTGATCAATGGTGAGTGTCTGGCCTTCCACACCTGCGGGGCGCGTAATCCCGAGTGTGACGTTCTCGCCCGGCCAGGGCCGCCATTCCGGCAACCAGCGGCCATTGGGGTCTTGATGATGCACGACAGAGATGCCTTCGTGCATCAGGTGCCAGATCGGACTGACATCGGCGCGCCAGATCTCGGTCCATGCGGGGTTGTCGCTGGCGGTCAGGGTAATGCTCGCTGTCTTCTCGAGAACGGACTGCCAGGCGATCGATTCATCGGAGGGTGATATATTCACCAGGACCTTGTTGTCTTCGATCCGGACACCCTCTGTAATGACCGACTCACCCGGTAACAACGGTATCTCCAGCACGATCGCACTGCCCGGCGGTGAGGCACGGTTCACCTGCGTCTCGACATGCCAGTCCAGACCCAGGCGCACATTGCGTTCGATGCGCACAAACGCAGGCAATTCGACGGGTTGTAATGCCGGTAATTGCTTGTCCGCCAGGTTGCCCACTTTGCGGGTGAACTGTAGATGGTCGCCTACCTGTCCGTCTTCATAGATCCCTTCCACCAGCCAGCCCTCTGCCTGATAGTCAGCGCGGTACGGTTTTAACGGCAGCGGGAGTTGCAGTGTGTTCGCGGGAGGCAGGGGTCCGGAGAGAATGATCTGGTGTAGACCCGGATCCAGATGCACCCAGAGTCCGCCGTCTTCTGCACGGAACAACCCGGTGGCGGGTTGACCGTCCACGCTCAACAACTCAGGGAGCCAGAGTCCGGCCCGGGCCGGCACGGGAACCGCTACGCCCTCAAGTGCGTGCACTTCCATCCGGATGGAAAGTGAATCTACAGCAAGTTGAATCGTCATGCGCGGGCTCTGTGCGCAACCCGGCAGGCATTCCGGCGGAGCCAGCAATCGTGCCTTCAGTTCATCCAGGAGCGGTGGTTCCGGGAAATCCGCGTGGGCATCCGCAGCAATAAAAAACAAGGCGGGCAGCAGGATAAACATTCCGGCAACAGACGCGGCGTAACGATTCAATCCGCGTCCCGGGGTGAAGTGGAATCCAAGCACAAGCAGGGCAAGCGCGGCAATCAACAACACGCGTATCAGGTTCAGTACGAGATTGACTGCGGGCGAGAGCAGACACAATTTCATTACCTGCTGACGTTCGACAGGCCCGTTCCAGTTCAGCGCGATCTGGGTCCACTGCCAGTGGGGAAGCCCGGGCCCGGTCTGGACCATGGCGTTGGGATCCATCTCAGCGAGCGGTTTTTGTTCGATCATTTGTTTATAGGATCCCTCTTTACTGAGTGTCCTCAGATCGTAACTGGATGCCATATCCGCCCCGGGTGCCAATTCAGCCGTCGCCACCACACTCTGCTCAAGCATCACCGCTTTTTGTGCCACAGCCTCGGCCGGTGCGTTAAAGGCACCGCCGGCAATAGCACCGGAATAGATGGGCTGCCAGGGCCGTTCGAGTTGTGGATAAAGACCCGTGCGCACCTGATCGATCATGAACGGTACGGTAATGAGAACGAGCGCAAGCAGCGCGAGATTACGATACGTCTTCGCCAGCCAATGGAACCTTCCCGGAGGCAGGACGCGCAATAACGCGATCGCAGCCAGGATGTGCAGCCACAGACTGCGCGGCGCATCGGGTTCATGCCAGCTCAGGGTGAGTGTGATTAACGCCAGCAGTCCATAAGGCCAGGACCATAATTTGGCAACGGCAAGCGCCGCGATGAGTACCAGAAAGATATCGAGCAGGGTCCATCGACTTATCCACGTGTTCGGTACATTATCGATGCCTTGTGCAGAAAACAGCCGCCAGCCGGGCGGCAGATGCAGGGTGGCGCTGACCTGCTGGAAATCCTGGGCCCAGCCGACGGCAGGAACTTTTCGGATCCCCGCCTCGTGGCGGCTGTCAGCAGACAGTTCAATGTGACCACGCCGCACCTCGACACCTTCCTTCTGTGATTCGGGTAGCCTTGTGATAAATTGCGGCTGACCATCGAGACTCACCCGGCCGAGACGTAAGGGGGTATTGGCCTCGAGCCGCCAGTTGCGGGTCATGCTGCCCGATATGTTATCGCTGATGGTGTAACCCTCCCCTCCAAAATCAAGCCAGAGATTCCGGTTCAATGACAGTTTGTCCGGCTCTGGTTCCGGATCGCCACGGCGGATAACCTTCATGCGCATGCTCTCTCCCGGCTTGATCACGTAGCTTGGCAGGTGGTGCCACTGCTCTGGAAGTTGTGTCTGGCGCGGATCGATGCTCGGAAGATCCTGAATCTCTACCAGGCGGAGATGATTGCGCGCATCAAACGCCCACGTCTCTTCCTCCGGCCATGGATCTGGCGATGCACCCAGGGCGATGGCCGTGATTTCCGCCGGATAACGCGCGCTCAATTCGATCTGCCAGCGCCCGGGCCGAACCTGTACACGCAAACGGCCATCGGGTTCGAGCCGTGCCGGCAGCGCACTGGTCAGGCGCAGGGGAATGAAACCATCGAGCAGGGCCTTGCCCAGCAATTCCTCACGTTGCTCGCCCGCAATCTCCAGGACAACCACGGTGACGACTTCCATCGGTATTTCATCGATCACATGCCGGTACACCTGCAAATCCAGCCGGTTGCCGGTTTTTGCGTCGGCCTTTGCTCCCGCATCCCGCGCACGGATCCACAGGTTTCCCGCCGTATCGATGTCGGGGAAAGTGATGATGCTTTTATTGATCTCCAGGTTGACCAGTCCCGTATCAGCAGGGATCGCGAGCGTCTCCGGCAACTGCCGCCAGATTAAGTTGCCACTGATGGTATGCCGGCCCGGACCGGCAAACACGGCAGGCTTGCCGTTGTGCGGTAGTACGGTCGCAGGCGTGCCATCAATGCTTACCTCAAGCGGCCAGTACTGATCGTTGCCAGGCAGGGTGATCCAGCTCTCCAGGTAAACATCCCAGGTGATGTGAAACGTGCCACCCTGATCGGCGAGGTTGAGATTAAGCGAGGTGGGCCAGGCGCAGCGGTGGGACTCGAAATTGTTATACAGGAACGGACAACTCGTTGCCTTTTCCTGAAACAGGACCCAGTCAATCCAGTCCTGTAACCCGGCGGGCACCTCGTCTCGCGTGATACGTGCCGCCCCAAGCTCAAGTGAAATAAGGAAAAGACACGGTAGTATGAGCCAGGACAATCTGGGCATGGTTGCTCTCCGCTTTGTGTGCGTTTTTGGTTATTTTAAGTGCAGCGGATTCAGATTGCACATTAAATAACATGGTGGAAAGGCGTTGAGTGATTAACAATAAATCACCCCGGCATCGGTATTCAGGCTTGTCATTGGCTGCCTCCAGTTTCATCATACAACCTTAATCATCTGTACGTGAATCTTGGGGCAGGCCAAAAGGCATAGTGCTACAGAGCAGAAATGGGGATGGGATCATTCATGATTTTCATCATTGGGAACAGGAACTATCAGGGCAACTTGTTGCGTTCATCTTCCCTGCCATGCCAGACACGCAAAATATAAATAGCCTCCATGGCAATAAGATAACGCACACAATACCTGCCAATGTATAAATCACGTATCACATCCGGGACAGGCGCCCGCTGCACCGGTAATCCAAGGCGGGGGAACAACTGTACATTTCGCAAGCTTTGCACGATATCGTTAGCCATGCGCTTTGCATAAGGGGCGCCCGCCTCCACTAAAAATTGCCGAAGCCATTCCAGATCGGCCACGGACTCCGGCGTGAATTGAATTTCCATTATTCCGGTTTGGATAACGCCTTATCAGTTCCCCAACTCTCCAGCCAGGCCAATACCTCAGGGCCTGAAACTGTTTTACCTGTTTGAACGGATTTCAGGGCAGGCAGGGTCTCAGCCCAACGAATTTCCTCCATTGCCTGCCGAGCAATAAATTCCTTAACAGCCAGATTAATCAGGTAATTCTTGCTTCTATCCAGATTCCTGGCCAATTTTTCCAATGGTGCTTCAATCTCTGGTTGCAGCCGAATACTCGTCACAGTCATATCGTTCACCTGCATGTTGTAATAGTTTATATTACAGTGTAGTACAAACAACTACACATGATTTTGTATTAAAGGTGCCGGAACGATTTATTTTTAACCATCCCGACCCTGTATTCCGTACGCATCCTGCCTCCCCTTTAGGAGGAGGAAGGGGGATACCGGATATTCTCGTTGTAGTTTCCGGAATGACAGACGGGAAAGGCATTTTCGCAATAAAATATATGTAAAAGAATATATACATTAATAAATATATGTAATAGCATATATTTATGGGCACAATAATCGGGCAATTAAAGACAGCGCGGCAGAAAAAAGGTCTGAGGCAATCAGAACTTGGTAAGAAACTTGGCCTGCCACAAAGCCATATTTCCAGTATTGAACGGGGGGTGACGGATCCACGTCTGTCCACGATGGCGGACATGGCACGGATTGTCGATCACGAATTAATCCTTGTCCCCAGGACACTGTTGCCCGCCGTCCGATCTGTGATAGAAGGCAAAGGGGATCAAGAACCCGTGTGGAAACCGGATGAAGGTGACGAGCCATGAATGGCCACATGGAAATTCTACTGGGGGATGTGCGGGTAGGGGCGTTGACCTTACTGGAAGGTGATCGTTCAATATTCTCCTTTGCTGAGGATTACATTCAAAACCCGCAGCGGCCGGTACTCAGCCAGGCCTTTTTCAATACTGCTGGAAACCTGATCACGGAGTTCAGGCCAACACAAACAAAACTGCCGCCTTTTTTTTCTAATCTGTTGCCCGAAGGTCAGATGCGTACTTATTTGGCAGAACGCGGGGGCGTCAAACCGGAGCGGGAATTTTTATTGCTGCAATTGCTGGGTGATGATCTGCCTGGTGCGGTGCTTGTTCGGTCCGATGACCACATAACAGCTAAGAAAGAAGAAGCAGAACACAAGCAACCGGAGGATGTACAAATATTCCGGTTCTCCCTGTCCGGTGTGCAGCTTAAATTTTCGGCCATAGCGGAAGCCCGGGGTGGATTGACCATCCCGGTGCACGGCGTAGGGGGCGACTGGATTGTGAAATTACCATCACAAAGCTTTGCACAGGTCCCGCAGAATGAATGGTCCATGCTTCATCTGGCCGGTGCAGTGGGTATCCCTGTCCCGGAAACACGGCTTGTTCCACTGAAAAATATAAAAGGACTGCCTGATTTAGGCATATTTTCAGAGCAGCAGGCCCTGGCGGTAGAACGCTTTGATAGGGCAGCCGGCGGCTCACGCATCCATATCGAAGACTTTGCGCAAGTGTATAACCAGTATCCCGCGGATAAATACGGCAAGGTCAGCTATGCCAACATCGCCAATATGCTGTGGACGTTAACCGGGGAGGCGGGCCTGATTGATTTTATCCGGCGCCTGGTCTTTACGATCATCATTGGCAATGGTGATATGCACCTGAAAAACTGGTCATTGATCTATTACGACGGGATAACGCCTGTATTATCTCCTGCCTATGACCTTGTTTCGACCGTACCGTATATTCCGAATGACCGTCTGGCGCTTTCCCTGTCACGGACAAAGAAGTTTGAAGATATCACGCTGGATCATTTCCAGCGTCTGGCTTCGAGTGCGGCGCTCCCGGAATATCTTGTCATGCAAACAGTAAAAGAAACGACAGATACAGTAATGCAGGCATGGGGATCCCACCATGCGCACTATGATCTGCCCAGAGAAATCATCGAACGCATAAACCGACACATCAATGGATTGAAGATAAGACAGTCTTGAACGAATCGATAACTGTTTCAGTGCCAGCATCGAGATTGTACGGCCAAAAGGGCCAAAGGGGCCGGAGTGATTTATTTTTTAACCATCCTGACCCTATGATTGCCAAACCCAGGTTCAACCGTACCAAGGCGTTGGTTATAGATGGCCTTGTTTCAGAGATCCCACAGAGTCGGAGTTACGTGATAATAATTCCCGCATGAATCCGGCCCCTGTTTTCATAGCCACAGCACAAACAGCATCAATGTGTCAATGAAAGACCTGACCCCGAATACACGCATGGGTATTCATGACGAATCATGTTCATCTGTTGGTTACGCCTGAAACGGGAGACGGCGTATCCGGGATGATGCAGACACTCGGCCGCTGTACAAGCGGTTCATCCCCACACGTGTGGGAACATTTTCCGGTAATTCATGACCGGCGGGTTGCAGGCACTCAGGCTACGGACTGCAACGCCGTGCGCTTACGGTTGGCTGGCAGCGGTTTGGCATTATGGACACGCCGGGCACGCCGCTTTGAATTCAATACGTGCCAAACATCGTTTCGCTGTTGCGTGTTCAACCAGAAATCAGGGGTATTCGCAAATACCGTTGCCAACATCAGCGCTGTTTCGGCTGTTACGGATCGCTTGTTGGTGCAGAGTTCATTCACTGTTTTACGGCTAACGCCCATCAACCTGGCCAGTTCGGCCTGGGTCAGTCTGTAAGGCTGCATAAACTCTTCTGTCAGTATTTCACCAACACTGACCGGTTGGCGCTTGGTAATGTTCATAATCATTGTTTCCTCTAACGATAACTGTGATCGTCCAGGTATACATTTTCGGCATGACCACCTGAATCATCCCAGCCAAAGATCAGCCGCCACCGGATATTGACCCGGATGGAATACTTTCCCGCCAGCCGGCCATGCAACGTCTCAAAATGATTGCCGGGCGGGCTACACAAGTCGCGTTGATTGACAGCATCGTCCAGAATCTGCAACTTCCGAAACAAGCGGTCTTCTGTATCAGCCGGGATTTTCCGATGTCTGCGATCATGCAGATAAAAATCCTCAAGCCATTTATCCCGGAAAGATCTGATCAAACGCAACCCCATTTATTTGTATCAGTGTAACGTACCAGGTTACTATTGGCAAGCGCCCGTTATATTTTTCCTGGTTGTTTCCATTCAGTAAATTCACTCTCTTTGCGTATTGCTTATACTATTCAATCCAGTTATAAACAGCCGGATTTCAAGATGATCCAACAAATATAAAGGCGACGCTCATCCCCGGAACATCATGCCCCTGTCCGGTTGCGGCATCGGTTCGGCTGGTTTTGGTTCCTCGAATTTCGGTATGGCCGAGGGGTCGCAGGGTTTCTGGATGGCCGTCGTTTCGAGTGCCTCGCGCTGGCCTTTCAGGCGCGTATATTCCGCCGCGCGGGTATCGTC
>MGXK01000109.1:2042-7968 GCA_001802375.1 Gammaproteobacteria bacterium RBG_16_51_14 | reverse complement strand
TGTCCAGTACTCCGTAGAGTTCATTCGTCCGCCGCGAGAGTTGGCGCATCTCCATGGCGATCTGATCACAGGTATAGTTCTGGTATTCAACCGGTGAGACATAGGCCGCCTGCATCTTGTCCGGATCGGTGGCGCAGGCAGCAAGCAGGATGGTGATGAATGGAATCGCGATATTCTTGTTTGTATTGTGCCGCATGATGTGTTGACCTCCCTTGGTGTCTGGACGTGCAGGCTACCGCCATACGGCAAACCTGCACAGGGAGGAAGGATAAAACAGGTGGTGGCTCAGGACGTGAGTCACTGAGGAGAGAATCAACGTTGTGGTCTGTATACGGATGAGGTGCCGTGGCGCTGGTTCATTACGCCTGGCCGGAATGACGCCCTTGATACCCCGTCGCCTGCGGCGCGGGGTTGTCTATTCAGGGGTCCTTGGGTTGCCCTGGATACTCAGCGTAACCGCCGGAGCATCTTGTTGATTTCCACGAGGGCAAATGCCTCGGGGTCGAAATCTTCACCGCACCATTCCAGCATTTCTTCATGCTCTTCATCCTGAGGATTGGTTAACACTTCAAGCAGGTGTTGATAACCCCATGGCCCACCGCAGTCCTCGGGCGGGCAGGCGCGTTTGCCGTCCAGGCACACGGGATAGTGCCGGTCTTTTTCAGGGGCCAGGACCTTTTCGACTTTGATCGTGTGTTCCCAGCCATCGCCGAAGTCGTATTCGTAGGACAGGCTGTCGCCCTGTCCGGCTATTTTATCAAGGCGCACATTGCGTTCGCTCCGGAGATTGTCGGGGAAATCCGGATCGGGTATGCCATAGGACGCATTGCCGGTAACGAATTGGTGCAGGTGGCCATCTTCCCAGCCCATGACGATTTGCAGGATATCGTGAAGTTTGCCGAGTTTTGTGTCGCCGGCGACCTGGATGCTCCGCCAGATCGGTGGCCTGATGTGTTTCAGGGTGATCTTTAATTGGTAGATGGTCATTGGTTATTGGTCACTGGTCATTCAGAAAAGCCGTTACTGATTCGTGAAGAGCGGGCAGAAAGTTTTCGATCACACCCCATACTATCTGGTCATCAACCGTGGCATAACCATGAATGAGAATATTACGAAAGGCAATGATACGGCGGTGCTCCGGAATACGCGCTGTAACTTCCGGATTAAGTCTGGCTAAATGGGATAATGCTTCACCAATGATTTCAAATTGCCGTTCGACGGCTGAGCGAAGAAGTTCATCAGAACGGTATTGCTGGAATTGTTTATTCATACAGAAACGGGTGATGCGATCCGCTGCGCGCTGAATATCGAACAGATATTTCCGTTCTTCAAGCTGCATAGAGCAAGGCCTTTTCCTGCTCAACGCGCTGGCGGAAATATGGATTCTCCAGTCCGGCGGGTGTAACGAGGTCGACGGGCCGTTTGAAGAGGTCCTGCAAATATTCCAGAAGAGTAAAGTAGGTTGCCGCATAATCACTTGCGGAACGTTCCCCAAGATCTACCAGAAAATCCATATCATGCGGCGACTCAGTGTGGAGACTTGAACCAAAGACCTCAAGCCTGCGCACGCCATGACGTTTACAGAATTCTGCAATTTCGGTCCGGTGCGAGTAAATCTCATTTTGAATGCCGTTGTTCATGGTTGTTTCACATTTTGTGGCGTTTTGGGAGTTACGTTTCGCTCGTAATTCCTGAAAGCGGCGGACCACATCCGCCATACCCTGAATGGACTCCAGTTTTGTCCGCAGGTTCAATGAGCGGAAATAACGAAAATGCCCCAGGTTGTGTTCGCGCCATGCCTGTTTTACTGAGTCAGTGTCAGAATCGGGTTTGTGTGTCTCTGGCATTAGCCGGTTCACTTCCGGTCTGATTCAATGACCGGGAGGTTGCGTTTTCTGCGTGATTGACGGAAAAATTCCGCAAATTCCTCCATATCTTCCAATGCAGCGAGTCTTTCCCTGAGCGTAAGCCGGCGGGCACGGCGTAATTGCTCGCGCCGGGAGCCTTCCCAGGTAGTCACACTCCAGTCAATCTGTTTCATTTCCCTTGTCTTTGAGTATCCAGCGCAAGTGTTGTACATCATCCATATCGCGCGGCCGGTTTACCGCTTCTTTCATTTTGATTAATGTCTCGATTCGTACAAATCGGACCATCAGGCCGGGTCCGACTTCATCAATATAGGCCTTTTCATATTCCTGTTCAAACCCGAAAGGCAGGGTGACAAATATATCAATCGGTGTTTCCTGATGTTGATCACAGAAGAGTTGCATCACTTTCATGTTTTTCTGTTCAATCCATTCCTGTCGTATATCTGCATTTGCAAAATCCTCAATCTTCACAGGGATGACAGGTTTATATCCGAGAGAGGACAGTGCACGGAGTGCGCGCAATACGTTGCCTTGCTCCAGGTCAATTACGACGTCCACATCTTTGGTAAACCGCATATAACCATGCGCATTGACTGCGACCCCCCCTGCAACCAGATAACGCACATCCGCATCCCTGAAGGCAACGATAATGGCCTCAAAGCTGGCGAGTTTCATAATGGATTCATTTCCGATTGGTAATGGCTTACTGCCTTTGTAAGATATTGCCTGACCATTTCCCGCAGGCTGGCCGGTTTCATCACTTCCGCCTCCGGGCCGTATTTGAGGATATCCATGACGAGTTCGCGCGGATCGCTGTAGGGAACAGTCAGTTCCCAGCCGCCATCCGGCAACAGCCTGGTCTTTTGATCCGTATGCCAGTGCTCGTCCGCGACCCAACGTGCGGCACTGCTGGAAAAGCGGATGATCGCCTTGTGTTTCGCCGGTCCGGCAAAGATGCCATAGGCACTGCGGTAATGTGCCTTCAGTTTCTCTGTGCTGATATCCATTGCCGTATCTCCAGCCTGTACCACGTGTATCCGGTCCAGGGAAAAGCTGCGCAAGGCCTTTCGCAGATGGCACCAGGCATCCAGGTACCAGTTGTCACGGTAGTAGACTAATTGCTGTGGTGAGATCCGGCGTTCCGTGGTTTTGTCCCGTTCCCGGCCGTGGTAGAGGATATTGATCTTTTTTCTGCGTACCAGGGCATCCGTAATCTTTCTGAACGTATCGATGTTTGTTGGTCGCGGCGCCATCTGCAGTATCCGGATGCGGTTGGCGATCTCCCTGCTGCCGGTATGCTGATGTCTGAGAATTTCATCCAGTCGTTTTTTCAACGGGTTCAGATAAGGTTCCAGCAGACCCGGTTGTACTTCAGATAAAAGCCGGTGGGTTGTCAGCAGGGCAAAGATCTCGGATGTGTTAAGCCAGAGACCGGGAAGTTCATAGACGGGTTGTTCCGAAGAGTCGTAATAATAGCCGTTACGCTGCCGGTTATATTTAATCGGGGCGCCGAGAAAATCCCTGGTGTCTTCAATGATCCGGCTGATCGTTGCCCGTGAGCATTCGAGTTTTCGTTGCAGATCCTTGCGTGAAACTGGCGTGCGGTGACTGGACAGTATTTTATGCAGCGCAAAGATGCGATCGAAGCGGTCCATGAGATGTCATTTATTTGTTTTTACACAGTATAGACCGTCCGCCAGGCTGGATCGGGGAAAATCACAGGCTGTTTATGTAAACGGGGAACTGTCAGGGGGACATTCCGTCCCAGGCCAGAAAATTTTTCAGCAGGGTCAGTCCGGCACGCTGGCTTTTCTCCGGGTGGAACTGGGTGGCAAACAGGTTGTCGCGTGCCGCCGCCGAGGTAAACCGGGTGACGTAGTCGGTACTCGCGGCGATAGCGGACCCGGCCACGGGTTGCACGTAGTAGCTGTGCACAAAATAAAACCGCGCACCGTCCTCAATCCCCTGCCAGAGCGGATGGTCTTTCTGTTGTTCGACCTGGTTCCAGCCCATGTGGGGTATCTTGCAGGTGTCGCCACGGCTGTCCCTGATGTTATCGAGGAATCGAATTACCCGTCCCGGGAGTATACCGAGACAGGGTGTGCCGCCATCCTCGTCACTCTCCTCCATGAGTGACTGTAATCCCAGGCAGATGCCGAGAAAGGGCTTGTTCCGGATAGCAGTCCGGATGACCTCATCCAGTCCTTTTTTCTTCAGACTCGCCATGCACTGGCCGATGGCGCCCTGCCCCGGGAACACAATGCGATCGGCTGCCAGGATCTGTTCCGGCCGGTCACTGATGAAGATGCGATGACTGTCGCCGGCGACATATTCCAGTGCCTTCGCAACCGAGCGCAGATTACTGGTGCCGTAATCAAGGACTGCGACTGACGTCATGGTACCGGGGTTCTGTCGACAGGCTACAATGATCCCTTGGTGGAGGGCAGGATTCCCGCCATCCCCGGATCCTGCTCCACGGCCATGCGCAAGGCCCGGGCGAAGGCCTTGAAGATGGTCTCCGCGATATGGTGCGCATTCTTGCCGCGCAGGTTATCGATATGCAGGGTGACGAAGGCATGATTGGTGAAACCCTGAAAAAATTCATACAACAGGTCAATATCGAAATCACCCACGCGCGCCCGTGGGTAATTTACCGCATATTCCAGGCCGGGACGGCCGGAGCAATCCAGCACCACCCGGGACAATGCCTCATCCAGGGGGACATAGGCAAAGCCATAACGGCGGATCCCGGTTTTGTCCCCCAGGGCCTTGGCCAGGGCCTGACCCAGGCATATGCCCACATCCTCGACGGTGTGGTGTGCATCGATCTCCAGATCCCCGCTGGCCTGGACCAAGAGGTCAAACATCCCGTGCCGGGCCACCTGATCCAGCATATGTTCAAGGAAAGGGATGCCGATGTTGATATCGGCCTTGCCTGCACCATCCAGGTTGAGACTGATGGTGATCTGCGTCTCTTTGGTAGTACGCTCAATTCTGGCGCTGCGCTGGCTGCTCATCTGGCCTTTTCCCGTTGGTTGTTGAAACAAAGCGGATTCTGTCTTCTAATCATCATATCGCAGAAACGGTGTAGGATACCCTGATAATGAGTCCAGAAAAACAGGTTCCGGTGCACGAAATACCGGATATTAACAGTGTCCGTGATTACCTTTTGCAATTACAGGACGGGATTTGTGCCGGGATCGCGGCGGAGGATCGGAAGCAAGGCTTCCGGGAAGATGCCTGGGAAAGAGAAGGCGGGGGTGGCGGGCGCACCCGTGTGCTGGTCGACGGCGCTGTTTTCGAACAGGTGGGAATCAATTTTTCCCATGTCTCCGGTAACGCACTGCCCGTGACTGCCACGGCACATCGCCCGGAACTTGCCGGTCGCAGTTTTCAGGCCCTGGGTGTGTCCCTGGTGATCCATCCACGCAACCCGTATGTACCATCAACGCATATGAATGTGCGTTTCTTTGTTGCCGGGATGGCGGGGCAGGCGCCTGTCTGGTGGTTTGGTGGCGGGCTCGATCTGACCCCTTATTATGGTTTTGAAGAGGACGCGCGGTACTGGCATGTATCGGCGCGGGATGCCTGTGCAGAATTCGGGGCAGATGTGTATCCCCGTTTTAAAAAATGGTGTGATGAATATTTTTATTTACGGCATCGCCAGGAACCCCGTGGTATCGGTGGCCTGTTTTTTGATGATCTGAATGAATGGGGTTTCGCAAGGTGTTTTGAATTTGTAAAAAAGATCGGCGCACTTTTTCTGCCGGCCTATCTTCCCATCGTCAGGCGTCGCAAGGATACATCGTATGGGGATCGTGAACGCGATTTTCAGCGCTACCGGCGTGGCCGTTATGTCGAATTCAATCTGGTCTATGATCGGGGGACCTTGTTCGGGCTGCAATCAGGCGGTCGAACGGAATCCATCCTCGTGTCATTACCGCCGCAGGTCAACTGGCGTTATAACTGGCAGCCGCAACCGGGGACCCCCGAAGCGGAACTCTATGAGGTCTTTCTCAAGCCCAGGGACTGGGTGCAGGGATGACGGTATGCCGGGT
>MGXK01000109.1:0-1977 GCA_001802375.1 Gammaproteobacteria bacterium RBG_16_51_14 | reverse complement strand
GGGATGGCGGCATACAATTTACTGACCGGGAACCACCTCAGGTTTGCAACCAGAAGGTCACCGGTCCGTTATTGGTCAGTGTGATCTGCATGTCGGCGCCGAAGATGCCGGTTTCCACCCGGGGGTGTTCTCTCCTTGCCATGGTTACGAGGTACTCAAACAGGAATTTTCCAGTTTCCGGGGCTGCCGCCGGGCTGAAACTGGGCCGCATGCCCTTGCGGGTATCCGCAGGCAGGGTGAATTGGGGAACGAGGAGCAGATCGCCGTTGATGTCCTTCAGACCCAGGTTCATCCTGGCATCCCCGTCAGGGAACACCCGATAACCCAGCAGCCGCTCCAGCAGGCGATCCGCCTGTTTCTCAGTATCGCCTTTTTCAACACCAATCAGGACCAGCAGTCCGGTCTGGATGCTGGCGATCGTTTTATCATCAACCGTAACACTGGCCTGTGTTACCCGCTGCAACAGTCCGATCATGAATGACCAGACAACCAGCTCAGATGATTCTCATGAAATCGAGGATATTCACGGCGAAAATCCCGACAGCGGCGACCAGTACGGCCCAGTCCATATTGCGTTGTGCCAGAAAACCGGTGAAATACAGAATCAATACTACGACTGATAACACATAAACAATGTAAAAAAGCATGCCTTGCTCCTTAAATAGGACTGGTTGTGTTGTTCAGGTAGACCTCATTTTAAATGATCCTATGCAAAGTTGTTGTCCGAATTTTCGGGAACCTGTGAAATCCGGGTAGCAGGTAAATTATATCGGACGCACGGGCAGTGGTGGTGAGATGACCGTTTTCAGGTCAGTACCTGTACCTTGTCCCCGTCGGCAACCAGCAGCATATCGGCCGGGCGCAGTGCAAACAGGCCGTTCGTCACAACACCGGCAATATTATTCAGCCTGGTTTCGAGCCTTGCCGGCTCCATTATCGTCAGGTTATGCACATCGAGGATGAGGTTGCCATTATCCGTGGTGAACCCGTGGCGCAGGATGGGCTGACCGCCGAGCCGGACGATCTCCCGCGCCACATAGCTTTGTGCCATGGGGATGACTTCCACAGGCAGGGGGAAGGAGCCCAGACAGTCAACGAGCTTGCTGTCATCGATGATACAAATAAATTTTCTGCTGGCGGCAGCGACGATCTTTTCCCGGGTCAGCGCCCCGCCTCCCCCTTTAATCAGGTGGCAGTGTTTTGTCGCTTCATCTGCGCCGTCGATATAGAGTGGCAGATCGTTGACACTGTTCAACGGTTGCACGGGGATATGATGCCGGCGTAACAGCGCCTCTGTTGCGTTTGAACTTGCAACGGCGCCTTCGATACGGTGTCTGATCGTGGCGAGCTGTTCAATAAAGCAGTTGACCGTACTCCCCGTGCCAACCCCGATCACGATGCCGTCTGCAACGTAATCAAGGGCCGCCTTCGCAGCCTGCAGTTTCTTCTGGTCCTGTGCCAAACAATAGTCCTAGGTGATTGAAATTTTTTACAGCTCCTTTAGATGTTATCTTATGCCGATGCGGGAGGAATACAAAAAATTGATTGAAGAGGCCGGCCAACGGGTATACGCCGTGGCCAGGAAGACTTCGCTTGATTATGCGTACGGGTTGTCAGGCAGATATGCAAATCATATCCGCTTGAAAAGGGAGGACCAGCAACCGGTCTTTTCCTTCAAATTGAGGGGGGCATTCAATCTCATGGCCACATTGACGGACGACCAGAAACAACAGGGTGTGATTGCAGCATCCGCGGGGAACCATGCCCAGGGGGTTGCACTGGCGGCGCAGAAGCTGGGTATCCGGGCCACCATTGTCATGCCCAAAACCACCCCCGAGATCAAGATAACGGCGGTCAGGCATCTTCAGGCAGAGGTGATACTGCATGGCAATACCTATGATGAGTCCTGTGAACAGGCGCTCAAACTGGCGAAGGAGAGGGGCATCCCGTTTATTCCGCCGTATGATCATCCCCTTG
>MGXK01000108.1:4535-16205 GCA_001802375.1 Gammaproteobacteria bacterium RBG_16_51_14 | reverse complement strand
TAGCGGCCATCTCGCGGAACAAAGATCGCCAGCACATCGCACAAAAAAATCAAACAACACTCCTGCAATCCACGGCCTCCCGGTCTCCAATAACTGTCCGGACAAGATCGATACCGGATTCGACATGGAAAGTACCGGGTTGTATACAGCATTATTATTTTTGTTGTCACCAACCCCATTTAATTATTTCTTCCATACCGCGTTCCCGGGAATGTTCCATCCGAAATTCAAATCTTTGACAGTGCCATCTGGACTGTCATCACTGGACACGGCATCCAGGCTGTACTCAAATCTGATCCTGTTATAAAGCAAGGTGATATGCTCTTTAAAAAAAGAGTCATCAACACCACCACCGGTGACAATGGATTTTATCAGCACGTCCTCCATCTTTATGTAAACGTATTTTGTCTGGACTTCTCTCTTACCCACACTCGGTGTGATGCTGAGTTCAACGCTTGGTATGGTTTTTCCCTGCGCGTATAGTAATCTGATACTTGCGCTGTCAACTCCAATAGATTTGATGATGGATAATTCATTTAACGATGTTTTATCGCCATCTATGTCATTCGCCATTCTTCGATTGCTGGTCATGCCCCAATTCCAGGAAAGCACATCGGCCCAACCTTTGTGTTGGTAACTTTTTGAGTCACCTAACACTCCATCCATTTTCATATATATTTGTAAAGCCATGGCTTTTCTCCGTTTATTAAAAGGTCATACTAGCGGGAAATTTGACAGAAAACATGATTCATTAGAGCACCGAAGGCGCTTTTTACCTAAGATAATCGTGCACTATCAACAGAGCGCACGATCCCACCGGATCAAACCAGCGGACCTACTTGATTTCAACCTGACAAAGATGCCATTTAGACCTGCCTGCCCCCTTATAGCGAGAACAAAGACTGGAACGGTTCGTTTTTTTTAATGCTATCATGCGCCACCTTCCCGATAAGCCAGCAAAGATTGCCAACAAAGACCAGGTCCACATGACAACAACAGCCTTCTCATCTCTACCCTTTTCAAGTTTATTCTTAGGGCCTGAACTTTTAGCCAATATCCAGTCACTGGATTATCAGGTAATGACCCCGATACAGGCACAAAGCCTGCCTGCAATTCTAAAAGGCAAGGATTTGCTGGCTCAGGCAAAAACGGGCACTGGCAAAACGGCTGCATTTGCAATTGGCTTACTACACAAACTTGAGGTACGAACATACCAGACACAGGCACTGGTACTTTGCCCAACGCGTGAACTGGCCGATCAGGTAAGCACTGAAATTCGTCGCCTGGCGCGTGCGGTACCCAACACCAGGATCATCACCTTGTGTGGTGGCAAACCGATGGCCCCACAACTGGCCTCACTGGAACATAACCCACATATCGTCGTTGGCACACCGGGGCGAATCTTGAAGCATTTAGAAAAAGAAACTTTAAAACTGGATGGATTAAAAACGCTGGTGCTGGATGAGGCCGACCGTATGCTGGATATGGGTTTTCATGAAGACATCATGCGCATTATTGATAAGACGCCACGGCAAAGACAAACCCTGTTATTTTCCGCGACCTACCCGGATGAAATAAAAGATATCAGTGATGCCATCCAGAACGATCCTGTTGATGTTCGCGTAGAAAGCGTGCATGACAATAAAAAAATAAAACAGGTTTTCTATGAAATAGAAAACGGCGAAAGAACGAAAACATTAGTTGCCCTGTTACAACATTATCGACCTGAATCCAGCCTGGTATTTTGTAATACAAAACAACAATGCCAGGAACTGGCTGAAGAGTTATGGCAACAGGGTTTCCAGGCGCTGGCCTTGCACGGTGATCTTGAACAAAGAGAACGTGACCAGGTGCTGGTACAGTTTGCCAATAAAAGCAGTCCGATCCTTATTGCAACGGATGTTGCTGCACGTGGTCTGGATATAAATGATTTACATGCCGTAATTAACTTCGAGCTATCACCGGAACCAGAAGTACATATTCACCGTATCGGGCGCACGGGTCGTGCTGACAAGGAAGGATTAGCCCTGAGTTTGTTCATGGCATCTGAACAATTCAGGGTCGATGCGATAGAAGAATATAAAAATAGTCCGGTCAGCATTGATAAAACAGCTTCACTTCAAACCCCTGAACATAAAACACAGAAAAACTTCAGACCAGGTCCGCCGATGGTAACACTGTGTATCAAGGGAGGTCGTAAAGACAAGGTGCGAGCGGGTGATATTTTAGGTGCGTTAACTGCAAACACCGAGCTGTCGGGTAACCAAATCGGAAAAATTGATATTTTCGACAAGCTTGCTTATGTGGCTGTGGAAAGCCCTGTTGCCGGACAGGCCTTGAAGATTCTAACAGAAGGTAAAATCAAAGGTCGTAAGTTTAGAGTACAAAAACTGCATTAACAGGATGGATAAAGCAATTCAAACCAATTCCGCCAGACTCTGGCATCGTATTGGAGAAGATTTATTACGCAAAACCCTTTTACACGATTTAGCTCGACGTCGCTGCAACAAACCCCTATAGTACGCCCCCTCATTAAGTACCCCGTTTTCACTTACTCAGGAATACTCCATTGATCTCCACCGCAAACATCACCATGCAGTTTGGCGCCAAGCCTTTATTTGAAAATATTTCGGTCAAATTTGGCGGCGGCAATCGCTATGGCCTCATTGGCGCCAATGGCTGTGGCAAATCCACGTTTATGAAGATTCTGGATGGCAGCCTGGAACCGACTGCCGGCAACGTCTCAATCACCCCCAACGAACGCCTGGGAACATTACATCAGGACCAGTTTGCCTTCGAGAAGTACACCGTGATCGACACCGTCATCATGGGACACGCGCAGTTATGGGCAATAAAACAGGAACGGGACCGCATCTACGCGCTACCGGAAATGACGGAAGACGATGCCATGAAAGTGGCTGAACTGGAGATCCAGTTCGGAGAAATGGATGGCTATAGCGCCGAAAACCGTGCGGGTGAGTTGCTCATGAGCGCAGGCATTGTGCAAGAATTGCATGACGGCCCCATGCGCGAGGTTGCCCCGGGATGGAAACTGAGGGTTTTGCTGGCCCAGGTCTTGTTCTCAAACCCTGACATTCTGCTTCTGGACGAACCGACCAACAACCTGGACATCAACACCATTCGCTGGTTGGAGTCAGTGCTCAACGAACGTAAGAGCACCATGGTCATCATTTCCCATGACCGACACTTTCTCAATGCCGTCTGCACCCACATCGCAGATATCGACTATGGTGAATTGCGCCTGTACCCCGGCAACTACGATGATTTTATGACCGCTTCTACCCAGGCCCGCGAACGCCTGCAATCAGAAAATGCCAAAAAGACAGCACAGATCGCCGACCTTCAGCAATTTGTCAGCCGCTTCTCGGCCAATGCCTCAAAGGCCAAACAGGCGACCTCTCGCGCTAAACAAATTGAAAAGATAAAGCTCGATGACATCAAACCTTCCAGTCGAGTCAGCCCATTCATCCGCTTTAACCCGGAGAAAAAGCTGCACCGTCAGGCCTTGGTCCTGGAAAAGGTAGGCCATGGCTTCGACAATGAGACTCTATTCAAAAACGGCAATATGATCCTGGAGGCAGGCACACGCCTGGCAGTGATCGGTGAAAACGGCGTGGGGAAAACCACCTTTCTGCGTTGCCTCATGAATGAACTCGTTGCCAGGAGCGGCACCATAAAATGGGCAGAAAATGCAACGCCGGGATACTGCCCTCAGGACAGCGCTGCTGAGTTTGGTTCTGACCTGAACTTATTTGACTGGATGAGTCAGTGGCGTAAACCTCGCCACGACGATCAGATCGTGCGTGCCACGCTGGGGCGTCTATTGTTTTCTACGGACGATTTTAAAAAGCAGGTCAAGGTCTGTTCCGGTGGTGAGAAAAATCGGCTGCTGTTTGGCAAGTTGATATTGTTGGAAAGCAATGTATTGCTGCTGGACGAACCTACCAACCACCTGGACATGGAAGCCATCGAAGCGTTAAACCTGGCACTGGAGCATTATGAAGGCACATTGATCTTCGTGAGTCACGACCGTGAGTTCGTTTCTTCACTGGCCAACCGGGTCATTGAGATCAGGGATCAACGCCTGGTGGACTTCCGGGGCACCTATGAAGAATACCTTGCGAGCCAGCAGGATGCACGAAAAGTCGCTAATTTCAGATAAATAAACACTACGGCTGTTCCAGCACTTCGGGGACTCAGTCTCCGGCCCCTTTTGCTTATGCTAAAAAACATGCCTGATCTGATTTACATTTATTATTATCAAAATTCAATATTCACGACTGCATGGATTTATGCCCTGCGGGTAGGCAGGAGGTACGACCCCAAGGATTTATGCCCTGTGGGTATTTATGCCCTGTGGGTATGGGGGACGACTCCATGGATGGAGGAGGTAGAGTCGTGTCTGGAACAACGACCGAGGTAAACGGCGTCGGGAACACGCCGTCGAGAGCAACGTCTGAAACACATAATCGAGCAGTTACCGAAGACCTGACCGCGTCGCTTTTATTCGACCGATCGGAACCTTACCTATCGGCTGATTGCAAGGTTATATTGCGGCCAATTGAAACCTTTTGACCCCCCTAAAAAAGGTTAGTTATACCTGGACAGGATAGTCGAGTTTAACAAATTGGAGTACGTCCCTGAATATACAATAATCCCATCCAAATAAAGGTCTCAATATGGGTACTATATTGGGACTTATTAAGTATTGATTTGTTCCACCTCGATCTTGTCAACGTCATTCGTGGTGTAGTCATACATCATTGGTAATGAACCCCAGGTAGGATGCAAATGCAGATAACGTATGAAACTGTTATCTTTCCTTTCGCTAATGATCAAGAAAATTAAAAAATTGTGGGGATCCCTCAGAATCTGCCCACCTCTAATTACACAAGACCTGCACCGGATTGATTCTATAACTCTTTCACAGAAAACTTATCCAGTAAGGCTTGATAATCACCCGTATCAGCCCGCTTCAGTGCAGCGATATATTCGCTACGATGCCTGCCTGCATTTTGTAAACTCCTGTCGCTCCAATCAACAGGCTTCTCATGCAGGTTCTTTTCCAATAAAGCATCAGCAATTATACGTGCATGTCTGCCGTTGCCATTGGGAAACAAATGTACCTTAACCAGGGAATGATGGAAACGTAAGCCAATCTCCCTGGGTGTATAGACTTCATGTTCTATCCAATATCGAACATCATCCAACAGATTCCGTAAGGCCACTGCTATTTGCTCCGGAGCAATACCGATACTCTTTTCGGTATTTCGAAAGGTACCGGCCCATTCCCAGACTTCGCCAAACAGTTGTTGATGTAACTGCCTGACAAATTGCTCGGTAAGCACATCCGGGTTCTTCTGCCTGGCCAGCCAACGCAATCCATCCTGAATATTCACCTGTTCCAATTGGTCCAACTCACCGCGTGTCCGAATATGCGGAAATTTCAGACCAGCGGATTCATTCGGGTCTAATGGCGTCGCGCCTTCCGGATAATCCATCAGTTTTACTCCCTGTTAAACCTCCCAGAATTCCCTGGGCATCTCTTCAATGATTTCTTTTTTCAGACGTTGAATCTCTTTTTCGATATCCGGCCCGGTCAGTTGCTGTTCTTCCAGCATCATATGTACCGAAGTCTGCTCGACAATACTACGGGCAAACCCTTCGGCCTGTTGCTCGATAATTTTTTCAATCGATCCACCATAGCCTTCCTTCGGCACTATTGCATAGACAAAACGGCAATGCATGGCCTCCGCCACCTGCTGCATCTTATTAATCGTTACACTGCCATCCAGTTCTGATCGTTCCAGATAAGACGCTGTGCTGCGATGCCCACCCAGGCGTTTGCTTAAAGCCGCGCCCGACATGGACAGGGCCAAGCGTACAGCCTTGATCCAGCCTTGTTTCGGCTGGATAATATCGACTAGTTGGCCTGCCTGTTCGATCAGTTTACTGTTTTGTTCACGGGCAATCTGTTTGTATTTCGCTTTCATATGTATAACTATATTTATACAAATACACAACAATTGTGTAATAATAATTATACGTATGTCAAGTATATGTATAAATATAGTTATACGTTATACCACTTCTTCCACTCCCAACATGCCTGGAGGAAACTGGATATCCAGATCTTCGACCGGGAGTTTTCCTGGGATCAATCGCGGCGACAACATCCATGCCGCGGCCATGCATGGCAACAAAACCCAAGCCCGGGTAAGTCCGGCGGGTACCTCAAGCGAACAACACGCACGGATTTTTAAATGACAAGCAACCACTGACAACTGACAACCACCAACTAAAATTGAATATCGATTGCTTCCTGTTTCCGGCTGCCCATATCAAATAACCCGCCACGATATAGCCGTTTGGCATAGATATCGAAGCGATATTCACCCGGCAGGAAATGTTCAAACAGCTCTACATCATCGACATTATTCCAGCCCTCCCTGGCGAAAAATTCCATCTGCTTGACGATACCGGTTTTCTTGTTGGTAAATTCAAACACGACGTAGCGATTTGTTAATTCCAGAGAACCGGGACTGGATTTACCGAACCAGGCACGATAGGAGGCGAATAATTGCGGTTTTTTATATTTAAGTAATACCCTGAAAACCATAGTCTGATCTTTTTGTACATATTCCTCTTCGTTGCCCCAATATTCAAAGCCCCAGTCCCCTGCGGGCGCGGCTTCCAGTTTTTGCGTCCAGTAACTCGCCGTTCCGAATGCCGGATGATCAATATCCAGGGCCTGTTCCTGCAGGATGGGCACCGCCAGTGTTTCCAGGCGTTGCACTTCCAGCGCCTGCATGATGGCATGGCCGTTGTCATGACCCTTCCTCAGCAGTTCAATCCAGTGCATGGTTGGGTGAGTACCCAGTCCTTCAACCGCAAATGTACGTTCCAGGTTTGTCGGTGTGGTAACGAGTCGAAACAATGCCGGCGCCGCCTCAAGTTCAAGGTATTTTATCTGGGTGATATTGGTCCAGGCGTAGACAGCCAACCAGCCGGTGATTACCATCAACATAAAGACCCCGGCCCAGCCACGCTTGATCGATTTTTTAAACGCTGCGAGCAGTTCTTCCTCGCTGGTATTACTGACGAAGAACAGATCGTAGATTTCCGGCTGTATCCATGTGGATTTTTTCGGTTTGATGATCACCTTGTCCGTGCCATGATGATCATTGATTTGCAAATTACCCAGGACATAAATCTCATCACCGGGCATCAACCGGCTTTCAGGAAAACCGCGTTCGGAGGTATGGCTCCCGAGAATGGCGTGATGTAGATTGATATCGAATAACAATTTCCTGGAATCCACTTTGCAGCCTGCGGGGTCGACCAGAATCCGGCCCGTGCCGTCATCCAGATAAAACGGGGTGGTGCTTGTGCGTGACGTATAAGAACCATCACTTGTTTCTTCCATCCATGAGCGGATGATTGGTGTTTCGTGTGATTCATCAATCGGGACCGCCTTCCCCTTCAGTTCCACCAGGCCGATGGCCGCTGCATGGGCCGTGGAAGTGGGTAAATTTTCAATCTGGGTCACCAGCATGTTGCGACGGATGCTGTCCATCAACGCCAGTGCGAAGATGACGCAAACACCGAAGATCCCCCAGTAAAAATCCAGCCAGAACGGAAATAACTCCCCGAACCATGGGATAAAAAGATTGTAAAACCATTGATGGGCTTCATCGAGTGCAACCAGGGCGGGTGGATAAAAACTGCATTCGGCCACCAGGATCGAGCGCATGGGCGCGGTAAAGGCCAATATACCCAATGGCACGACCATAAAAATCAGACAAAACCGTATCGCAACCTCCCTGAGTGTACGGACCTTGTATTCTTCCCGGTCTTCAACAATGGAGACGACCAGCAAAACCGTGGGAAGGCAGAGCAATATCATCAGCATCAGGATATAAAGGAGCGGCAGAAACAACACCACCAGTGCCAGGGAAACCGGGACGTTTACAATCCAACGCAGTAACTTTTTCATCACCAGATAATAAGGCATCCACCCGTAAATCAAAACGGGAGTAGCGCCTGGCTGGCTGATGTTGCTGAAAAGAAATCAGTCATCAATTAATGGAGCGGATTATTGAGAAACGATCAATTCAGGAATCCAGAGCATCAGGGTTTTTCAAGGATTTTTTCTCCTCGGTTGCCAGGCGGCGCTCTACCTTTTTTACATCTTCATCCGCAGGCAAACTCTCGGGACGTATGCCGCGTTCGAGTAACGCTTTGCGGACGGTTTCATTGTTGCTGACATGCTCACTGGAAATGTCTTTTTCGCTGGCCAGTTTGTGTTCGCGGGTATTGAAGATGGTGATCTCCGTGGCAAAATCCTTGGCTTTAAGGATGATGGTGGGCGCGAAGTCAGCCAGGGGACGATTATCGGGGACCTTCCATTGTGCCTTCATGGCATGGGTGGATTTGCCGAACAAGGCATGGTCACCCTTGCTGCGGATCAGGGCAAAATCCTGGTTACCGCCGGTCTGTTCGTAGATGATCTGTGATAATTCTTTCTCTGTCGCCGTGAGCTTTTTGCGGGCGGAAACCCGTTCGGCCTCCAGTAGGCGTTGCTCAATCAGTTCGGCCCGGCGGGTCTGGATGGCAAAGTAGGTCTGGGCGAAGGCGATTTCCTGCTTTTTTGGATCACCGTTCTGGGCTATGAGGTAGCAGGCATAGCGGGTGAGCATGAGATCGGGGACTTCCTTTTCTGCGCCTTTCGGCATAGTGATCGTTTTGTTGACGTCAACAAAATGATCCTGGGGTGCATGGCCAGACACCTCACAAGCCGTTTTAGCCTTGCTGATGACAGCGGTAAAGTTTCGCCATTCCGTATAACCTAAAAGGTGCTGGAGGTCGCGAGCGAGCCAATACTCAATACCGCCCTCGGTCTGCTGGGCATGGGCCTCAAAGGTTTCTGTTAACGTGTAGATCAGTTCTGTTTTCATGCGTTACTCTCCTTGTATGATGTTTGAAAGCATGCGGTTAAATTCGGCCTCAACCTTATTTTTCGAAATCCTTTTGCATGTTATAGAAGTCCGTGAATTCAGCAAAGGCCCGGCGGCTGAATCGGTCATGACGTAAATTTGGTCGCTTTTATTATATTGTTACAGCAAAAAAGCATGTATTTCATAACGGTCTCCGTAACATGGCGAATTGGTTATGTTTTTCATATAGTCGATCGAAAGTACCCGAATTCGACAACTGAACTGAAAATAATTACAGAATTTTGATATGGGAAATTACGGGAGAAGCGGAAATCAGAGGCAAACAGAATGATCCTTGCCATAGTCCCAATATGGGACTATCATTGATCAGTGCGTGTTATTGCTCTTTCGACACTTAAGGCCTGTTGGGAAAACAACCAGGCCCTTATGGATGCCAGGGAACCGGCATTGGCATGGTACCGGCATGTCCAGAAGGCCAATTGGTCAACTCCGGCTGATGTAAAAAGGGATTTCCGTAATGCCAGTATTCTTCGGGATGGACGGGTGGTTTTCAATATCGCTGGTAACAAGTACCGGCTGGTAGTCTGGATTAATTATGCATACCGGGTGGTGTATATACGTTTCATCGGGACTCACGCCCAGTACGATGCAATAGATGCACAAACCATTTGATAGAGGCAAAGATGAACATCAAACCCATTAAAACCAGGGCGGATTACCGGGTGGCATTAAAGGAAATTGAATCCCTGATGACTGCCAAAACCAACACTCCTCAAGGCGAACGTCTTGATGTGCTGGTAACACTGGTTGAAGCCTATGAGCGAAAACATTACCCGCTCGATCTGCCCGATCCGGTCGAGGCAATCAGATTCCGGATGGAACAGATGGATCTCAACCCTAAAGATCTGGTTCCTATGATTGGCCAACTTAACCGCGTTTATGAAGTGTTGAATCACAAACGGCCATTAACGTTGAAAATGATCTGGCGCTTGCATAATCAACTTGGTATCCCGGCGGAAAGTCTGATCAAACAGCCGGAAAACTCTCATGCGGCGTAATAGAATCTGGCATTACCGATATCCCATGGCTGCCGGGATTCAATATAACGCGGATACAGGCTCATCAAGGCATGCTACCAATTGTCCAATTGCTGATTTGACAATCACTCCACTTAACAGTATCAGGGCCTAAAAAAGAAGGAGAAAATCAGAACCCGGAATAACCAATATCCCGCTGGCTGCCCGAGCCCAGATCGACCATTTCCCCGACGTCGGCAAAATGGTCTGAAATGGCATGTCCGGATACCTCACAGGTAGTTTTGCCTTGTTAAGGACAGCGGTTTGGTCTCATTTATTAATGCATCCTAATATTTTATAAAATAAGGTATGCCAAGAAGAATACATCCCGTGGTCACCAGCAGGACAGGGCTGCTGACGAAATACGGATAGAACATCAGGCAAGTTCCACAAACCAGTGGAACAATCATCTTCTGTTTTTTGCCATACACAAAATAACCCAAACCAATAGCACCAAACACGACATAAACTATAAAACCCAAACCACTATTCAATTCAGAAAAATCCATTGAATTAATTCTCTACCCGTGCCTTTTTGAATATCATTACCTCACTGTAAAGGGTGGGATTGTCATGGTTGTTCTCAATCGCCTTCGCAAGCTCGTCGGATGACCGGAAATCCTTGCCGGTGACATCGGCATTCAGCATCCGGATCTCCAGTACATCCCCGGCCACGCTATAGGCGGCGATCTGAAATACCCGATCATCATCCGGGGCGGCGCCCTCGGAGTTGCCGAACCACTGCAACTGCACCAGCGTCCTGCCGGAATATTCAAACAGGTGCGCCCTGGCGAAAAGTTCCGTATCTGCGCCTTTCGGCCAGCACAGGACATATTCCCTTTCATTCAAGGCCATCACCAGCAGGCGCTCGGTATCGCCATCGGGCAATACCCGTTGCCAGAGACCAACCGCCTGTTTATCGATGGCCATTCCAGGCTTGCCCGAAAGCGGGACGGTGAAATCACAACCCGCCAGCAACAGGCAAACGACCACAGGCAGAAGCCATTTCATTCTATTTTGCCCGATCTTCATTCCGGTCACTACCCGCCTGTTCATATACAGAAAATAAACCTGTCTCTAATTATAGGTATAATCCGCGTCCACTATGCCACTAATTACCCTCGACAGGCTCTCACTTGAATTTGGTGACCAATTGATCTTGCGCGATGCCAGCCTGGTTATCGAAAATAATGAACGGATATGCCTGATCGGGCGCAACGGCGCAGGCAAAACAACCTTGCTGAAGATCATTACCGGGGAACTGCAAGCTGATTCCGGCGAGGTCATCAGGAAATCGCATCTGCGCATCAGCCAGTTGACACAGGCACTGCCGGATGATCTCAACAAAACCGCACATGAGTTTGTTATTGGAGGGCTTGAACACCTGCGACAGCTCAATGAGGAATATCATCGCTACGCTACACAAAAACTGGATGCCCGGGGACTGCGCAACCTTGAAGAACTGCAGCATCAAATCGAGGCCGAAGGCGGCTGGCATCTTGATCAGCGTGTGGATACCGTCCTGTCTGAACTGGACTTGCCCATCGACAAGCAACTGAGCGAACTCTCCGGCGGCTGGCAACGTCGTGTCGGCCTGGCCCGCGCCCTGGTCTCCA
>MGXK01000108.1:3122-4494 GCA_001802375.1 Gammaproteobacteria bacterium RBG_16_51_14 | reverse complement strand
GACCTGGCCACGATTGAATGGCTGGAAGAACGTATCCGCAATTACCCGGGCAGTGTCCTGTTTATTACCCATGACCGCGCCTTCATGCAGCGACTGGCCACACGTATTGTTGAACTGGATCGCGCCAGACTCAGCAGTTGGCCCGGCGACTACAGGAATTTCCTGCAAAGCAAGGAAGAACTCCTCAATGCCGAGGATATTGACAAGGCCTTGTTTGAAAAGAAACTGGCCGGGGAAGAAGTGTGGATACGCCAGGGCATCAAGGCAAGACGCACCCGTAATGAGGGCCGGGTACGCGCCCTGATGGCGCTGCGCAGGGAACAGGAAGAGCGGCAAAAATTCAAACGCCAGCCCGGTGCACGTATCCATATAGAATCCTCTGAACAGGAATCCGGGCGCAAGGTCATTGACATGCACCAGGTCTGTTACGGCTATGGTGAACAACAGATCATCAACAAGTTTTCGCTCAAGATCAGCCGTGGTGAACGGATCGGGTTGATCGGCAATAACGGCATCGGCAAAAGCACCTTGTTAAACCTGATGGTGGGCAAGATCAAACCCCGGTCCGGGACCGTAAAACCCGGCACCAACCTGGAGATCGGTTATTTCGATCAGATGCGCCGTGATCTGGACCCCGATAAAACCATTGCCGAGGTCGTTGGTGATGGCAGTGATTATATCAAGATCAATGGCAAGGACCGGCATGTGATTGGTTATCTGCGTGGCTTTCTCTTCAGCGCCAAACGGGTGATGACACCGATCAGGGCCATCTCCGGTGGTGAACGCAACCGCGTCATCCTGGCGCAGCTCTTCACCCGCCCAAGCAATTTACTGATACTGGATGAACCCACCAATGACCTGGACGTGGAAACCCTGGAAGTACTGGAAGAAAAACTGTTTGAATACCCCGGCACATTAATTGTTGTCAGCCATGATCGGGAGTTTCTCGATCATATCATCACCAGCGTACTGGTATTTGAGGACGGCAACAGGATAGAGCGTTATGTCGGGGGCTATAGCGACTGGTTACGGCATGGCAAACACCTGGCTGTAAACGACAACCCGACCGCAAATGCGAAAAAGGAAAAGCAAACCGCCAGGGAAAGACCTGCGGCAACATCACGCAGGAAATCCAGCTACAAGGAAAAGCGGGAACTGGAATCCCTGCCCGCCAGCATTGAATCACTGGAACGGGAACAGAGAGAAATAGAAGCGCAAATCAGTAATGACCAGTTCTACAAGCAGGATAAAGACACCATCATCGCCACACTGGCCCGTTTTGAACAGATCCGGAAAGACCTGGAACACGCCTATCACCGCTGGGAGGAAATAGACAGGATTTCATGACGATTCACGGCGGTTGATATCAGTT
>MGXK01000108.1:1548-3066 GCA_001802375.1 Gammaproteobacteria bacterium RBG_16_51_14 | reverse complement strand
TGAGGTATCCCTCTTAACTACTGACATAAACGATTGTTGACTGTCCTTTCGCCGAACAAGCTTTCTAATCCGCTGTCAGTTCAGCGATGAGAGGTTTATCTTTCTTGAACCGGCTCACGCCCAGAATACTGAAACCGATCACATTACCCTGAGCATCAACCCGTTCCATCAACGCATCATTTGAAGTTGCTTTCTCGTAGCCAGCAATATCTGAAAAACGGACTTCCAGGAAATCCGCCTCCGCATCGAACCAGACATTCACTTTATTGGCCATAATTCTTCTCCTGCTTTAGGTCTGTCGGTCAAAAAGGCCGTAACAACAAACGCATCATCCTCTACATATTTGACCACAACGCATAACCATTTGCCACCTACTATGGTCTGCGCATAAAACTCGTAGAATATACGTACCGTCACATCTGACCGGGAACGGCGTACTAGTTGCGGCTGGCGTAATACCCGTTCAATCTCAGCCGCCATTTCCTTCATTTCAGGATGGTCCAGTATATGAGCCAAGCGCTCTTCAGTAAGCCGGACAGTATTTCCAAAACAATCCGTGAAAAGTTTCATAATTTCAGTCTATTTTCCAATACCATCGAATTTGACGGATTTAATCTACCCGCCATCAACTTATCTTTACCTATGGTGACTTCAATAATCCTTCAACTTCAGCATCATTTAAACATCGCTTTGCAGATTCAATCATTCTTCCCGGTTCCTCCTGACTTGTCATGATATTTCAAATTTCAAGACCTGACACTGGCGATTTTCTGGGAGGAAATAGACAAGATTTCATGATGATTCACGGCGGTTGATATCAGTTTGGGGAAGTGATGGAACTGCCCTGGCACCGAATTTTCAATCACTTCTTATTGAACAGTCTATTATAATCATTTGCAAAATTAGCCGGTTTGTCTCCGATATAATTCCAATATGCAACGATTTCTCTAATTTTCTTCATTTGTATATGCCCACAATCTAACATCAACGACATTAATTCCAATGTCGTCATAGTCGATATTCCAAAATTTTTCGCAACCTCAAGCATATCCCGATCATCTGTTACTACCGGTATATTTTGCACGTAGCCCTGAGCCAGGCATTTTATATCCACTTTTGATATACCTAATCCATTAGAAATTTTATAATCGATCAGGTAGTCTATTGTTAATTCGATTCTTTTTTTATCAGCCCTTGATACCGGGATTCTTTTCTTTCTGTTTTGATAATATTCATCATCATTGACCCAATTAAATTTTTTCCTGAGCAATGAATTTCTATCGTATTCATGATCAAGTTCATTCAAAACATAAAGACAATAATTTTTGTCACCAAATGTGTTATCTAATAAGGGATGAATACTTTTTGCCAGTCTGAAATAAGAATTGCTATCCAGTAGTATCTTCGATTGTGGCATTAAGATAATTCCGCATGCAGTTCCTTTGCATCAAGTAGCGGAGTATCAAGTATGCATTGGATGTATCCCGCAGACTTTCCGTTTTCTACCAGATACGACTT
>MGXK01000108.1:0-1508 GCA_001802375.1 Gammaproteobacteria bacterium RBG_16_51_14 | reverse complement strand
AGTTCGATATAATCTGAAGCACTCGGTAATTCGTCAGAAAACAATGATTCACTGACAGTTTTATATTCTTTATGTAGAGTAGCATTCGCTTTGAACAGATCATCACCTGATTCAATTTTTTCTAATTTATTTTCGGTAGCAAATTTATTGACTTCATACAATACCGAGATCATGGATATCGTATGTTCCCTGGCATAGTCCCTGATAACACTAATACGGGACTTATTACTATCCACTGCTGTTAATGCATTGTATGTTTTCTCAGCCAGGCATTTCGGGAAAAGCAATGCGCCTGCAAAATCATCAGCAAAATCTTCTGCTTCTGTATCATTCAAATCAGGCGAATAGACATGACCAAGTTCATGAGCCAACCAAAACTTGAAATCATGCATCTCAGTGTCAAGATTAATATAAACCCAGGTCGTCATCGATCTTGGTAAATAAATATGCAGTGCATTTTCATGCCGGTCTTTCTTTCCCCACATCACGGGAATGATTACCGCCTGCAATTCATTAAAGCGCTTGATTAAATGACCAAAATCAACAACTGAATCCTTTTTAAGGCCAATGTCTTTTCTGACTTTTGATACGACACCCTGAATATATTCATATTCAACTTTTGGGGTTTTCAGTGCAGGAGGCTGAGTATATTTATCATAAGGCAAATAAGAAACGAGGGGTTCAAGCAAGTAACCCATTTCTTTTGCTTTTTTAATATGCTTTTCGGTTGTTTTTGCATTGCCTTTCTTGCGAAAGGCAATTTTTGGTTCAAACCTGTCAGGCTTGCGCTCAGTGAGTTCGTTTAGTGAAAGACCAAATTCCAAACCCAGCATTAATAATTTATCTGGCCTGGGGAATTTATTGCCACTCAGCCATTTAGAAACCGCCTCTTTGGTGACATTGAGTTTTTTCGCAAGCGCAGTCTGGTTTAGGCCAGCCTCTTCCATGGCTTGCTTAATAACATCAGTTTTGAGGGTCTTCTCCATAAGCGGACAAGATTTTCACATTGTTGTCAACTTTTGTCAACTAATATATATTTTGGACAAGATCATCGTGTTTTTATTTTATTGCGAATTGACCTTGTACCTGATGGGTGAATACTAGTAGTTTATTTGCCCTCTTGACCGGAGACGGTTAATGGGTGACCCTTTGATTTTGTAAAATCCAGATACTGGTGGCGACCGATATCGCCTCCAGGGCATAGACGTCGATCAACTCTCCCAGAGAGTCAACTTCGACCTGCCGAACGTCCCGGAAGATTACATTCACCGCATTGGCCGCACTATCTCCCTGGTCAGTGCCGATGAGAGTAAACAACTGTATGACAGCGAGTGCGACTGTTCTAATACCACGTTAAACACGATCTCAAGGAAGGAGGATGTAGAATCATGTCGGTAACAATGGCCAACTGTTGCCGGGGTAAAAAACACATTAATCAATTGATGCTGTCCCTACTGATTTTTCCTGGCTGTAAACGACAACCCAACCGCAAATGCGAAAAAAGAAAA
>MGXK01000107.1 GCA_001802375.1 Gammaproteobacteria bacterium RBG_16_51_14 | reverse complement strand
CAGTACCTGGCCATGAAGATCATTACGCATTTTTTGCTACCGCTCCCGGATCATGCAAAAATCACCCACACGATTCCGCGTTGAGCCGTAATTTTATTGTGCAGGTACTTCAGGGGAAAGACATCACTATATATGGCGACGGTGACCAGACTCGGAGTTTCTGTTACGTCGACGACCTTGTGGATGGAATGCTCCGGATGATGGCATCTTCAGCAGACGTTACCGGCCCGATAAACATGGGTAACCCGCAAGAACTTGCCATCCTTGAGCCGGCGGAAAAGATTGTGTCCCTCGTGGGCGGCAAATCGAAACCATGCTTTAAGCCGCTTCCAACAGATGATCCTCGTCAGCGTCAGCTCGATATTACCATGGCAAGATTAGCGCTTGGATGGGAGCCAAAAGTGCCCCTCGAAACTGGGCCGTGGCGTACTGTTGAACACTTTCGACGGGAATTTAGTGGCAACTAACGCTAAAGGAATCGTCGTCGTTCGAATTGTTGGCGGCTTGGGGAATCAGATGTTCCAGTACGCCTGTGGGCGCGCTATATCACGCCGGTCAAATTCAAATCTGTTGCTAGATGTTTCAGTATTCTCGCGATACAAACAGCACAGATATGGACTTGGTGAGTTTATGCTCGAAGCAAAACAAGCCCCATGGTATTTGACGTCAGGTGGGAATATTTGGGCGGCACTGAGAAAGATTGGCATTAACAACAAGCAGTGTTTGAGACTTGGTGGCTTTTCGATTTTGAATGAGCACGAAGACTTGTCTTTTCGGCCTGATTCGCTCGGCATCTTTACTAAGGTTTATTTAGATGGTTATTGGCAGAATGAGTCGTACTTCAAGGAAGAAGCAGCACTGATTCGGGCAGATTTCCAATTGCGCAGCCAACTGCGACTACATTCTGCCTCTAGTACCCTGATGTCAGACGGGCTGGCGAATGTATCTCTGCACGTGCGGCGAGGGGATTATGTCACCAACTCCCAAGCAAATGCCACTCATGGGGTCTTGGGCGCTGGCTATTATGCTGATGCGGTTAAGCTAATTGAGAAAGGCCTAGGCAAGGATTTCCGGCTAGTAGTGTTTTCCGATGATGCCGTTTGGGCCCGGGAGAATCTGAAATTCTCACAACCTATGCATTTTGTTGCGGGAAACACGGAAGCGCCGCATATAGACCTTCACTTGATGGCCATGTGTGATCACCATATTATCGCAAACAGTTCGTTTAGTTGGTGGGGCGCCTGGTTGAACGCGAGCAATAACAAAATTGTAATTGCACCAAAAAATTGGTTTCGTACACAGAGATATGCCACAGCCGATTTTTGTCCTGCAAAATGGCTAAGGGTCTAGCCAGCAATGCCATTGTTAAGTGTCATTCTTCCAACGTTTAATTCGGAGCTATATGTTGCCCAAGCAATCTCAAGCGTGCTGCGTCAGACGTTTTGTGATTTTGAGCTGATCATTGTAGACGATCACTCAACCGATTTGACTCCGAAGATTATCGGTTCTTTTACCGACGATAGGATACAAATCCTTCGCCACGATCGAAATGATGGATTGGTCAAGTCACTAAATGATGGCGTAGCACTTGCGTCCGGTGAATATATTGCACGGATGGATCATGATGATATAGCAGATCCGCGTAGGTTTGAGACGCAAATTGACTATCTGAAGCAGCATCCGGATGTGGGCGTTCTTGGGACTGGCATCCAGATAATGAATGGGCAAGGAGAGCTGGGGCTTGCCTACGAGTTTCCATTGGCCCACTCGCAAATTGAATGGGCCATGGCGTTCTTTTGCCCAATTGCACATCCAACTGTCATAATGAGGGCGGCGATCTTCAATGAAGTTGGCGGGTATTCGCAGGAAGCCTCTTATGCCGAAGATTATGATCTTTGGGAGCGACTTATCAGGCTGACAAAGTTTGCAAACATTCCCGGTCAATTTCTTCACTTAAGAAAGCACGAACAAAATATGACAAAGACGTGGGAGGGCGCCCATGCCCAGGCATCCACACTAGTGGCCCAACGACATATAAATGTCGTGTTGGGTGAAAAGGTAGAGATTGAACTAGTTCGTTGCCTGCGCTCTGCAGGTAGAGTTGATAATAATCTTATCGCTGATGCGGCGGACTTGATACTTGATCTTTTAGCAAAAGCGAAGAATCAATTCCCGAAAGAATTCATTTCTGAAGTTGAACGGGATGCTGCACTTAGGATCACAATGCTGGCGCTTTACGCGAAGAAACAATCCACACGTGCGAAATTACTGTATCGATCACACCGGATATCACCGCTAGCAAGTGTCAATCTGGCGATTCGGTTGTTGAGGCGGAAATCAGGTATTGGGCAAATGCGACTAGTGGGATAACATGAAACACACTTCAAGCTACAATTCTGGTTGTATTGGAGCGGGATTGGCTGCAACCTGACCGTTCAATGGGCCATCTAAAAACAGAATTTCATGATTGGGAGGTGACGAATGCGTATTGAACGAACTAACCGGCTTGAGGTATCAGTTTCGGTCTTATGACGCATATAGGGGGAGCAGCCACGCTGTCAGGATAGTTGTCGCCTCAGCCGTTATGTGCTCAACCCGTGGAAGCGTTGGGAGTAATAAAGATTTGAAAGATAGGAGTTTGTGTTGGTGTATCGTCTATTTGTTCATGCCACAAATGTCCATCAAGGGGGAGGGCGCGCCCTATTGACGGCAATAGCGAATTCGTTACCTAGCGATATGCAATCCATTTTGCATCTGGATAGCAGAATGCATCTGCCTGATGATATACCGAAAAACGTGCAAGTACGGCGGGTCATCCGTTCTGTGTTACAACGATTTATCGCGGAATGTTGGCTCATTAATAATGTTGAAGAAGGCGATATTGTTTTGTGTCTCGGCAATCTTCCCCCCTTGTTCAAGCTGCGTGGACACACTATTGTTTTTGTTCAGAACCGTCACTTGGTAGACGATGCGGGATACGCTAGGTTTTCGCTAAAGAACCGATTGAAACTGTATGTGGAACGCCGTTGGTTGTTTGGACGAGTTTCCAACTCTGATGTGCTTATTGTGCAAACACCAACAATGAAACGTTTGCTGGTCGCACAAACGAAGGGGAAGGTTCCAGTGCGCGTTATGCCGTTTGTGGACGATTGCGGGGGCTATGTGAGGAAGGTTCGCCAGGGGAAAATAGGGAAGGCATTCGATTTTATATACGTGGCGTCAGGGGAGCCCCATAAGAACCATCGGAGGTTAATTGAGGCGTGGTGCATATTGGCTGAAGAGGGTGTATTCCCTGCGCTGAAAATTACAGTTGATCAGAAAAGCTATTGGCAGTTGTGCTTGTGGGTTGAGCAACAAACCAAGAGGTTCGGCCTTAAAGTAGAGAATGTTGGAGATCTGCCACATGTTCAGATAACGCAGTTATATGAGCAGACCGGTGCACTGATCTATCCTTCAACAATCGAATCATTCGGGCTACCGTTAGTTGAAGCAAGGCAAGCTGGGTTGCCAGTGTTGGCACCAGAACTCGATTATATACGCGATTTGGTCGATCCAGAGCAGACCTTTGATCCGAATTCAGCCATTTCTATAGCGAGGGCAGTAAAACGATTCCTCGAGATAGAAGAACCGCCCTTGGACTTACAAAATGTTCAGGAATTTGTTGGGGCAATATTGGGTGGGCAGAAATAGCAAGAGTTTTCATTTTTGCCAAAAAATATTTTGGCCGAAAGTCTTCCATAGCAACTAGAATCTTTATTTTTGGGAGGCAGTTCTGTCAGCAGAGTCTTCGCCAAACCTCACGTGGTAGCAGTGGGAATGGTGCAATAGCTTCTTCAGGTTGTAGCCGACCACCATGCCTTCCTGTTTTTTCGTAAAGACACTATATCGTCGTATATATATCTAGAGTACACGGCGTGCGGAGTAAACCCGCCGCGCCAGGAGTCAATGTATATTGTGATGTTGGAGTCCGGAATTATGGGTACGCTAGTACTGCTTACAGATCAGCGTGGGGTAGTGGTTGTAACGTCGGGGGCGCACAAGCTGGACAGGCAACAATGCTGATAGGCTGGTCGGAACTTACAATTTATGTGGAATAGTCTTAGGGGCTGCGTGCGAGACGACTGCACATGGAAGCGATGTGCCACCCATACGTTTGATTTCATACAGATGGTGATGAGCAAGTACGATCACAACGCATGAGGCGAATTCTAGTCACAGGAGGCTGCGGATTTATCGGCTCTCATCTCGTGGACCTACTGTTAACACTGGGCCATCAGGTTGTCGTCGTTGACGATTTGTCTACAGGCAAGGTCAATAATTTACCTTTAGGGCGATCTGAGCTTCAGTTTGTCCGTTCCTGTGTAACCGACCGGGTAGCAATGGTACAGGCTCTTGATAGGGTGGACGCCGTAGTTCATCTCGCTGCAGTATCTTCCGTGCAGGCCTCGGTTGATGATCCGGTGCGAACCCATGGGGTCAACTTCACCGGGACTCTGAATGTGTTGGAGGCTTGCCGAGAGGTAGGTGTAAGGAAGCTCGTGTTTGCCTCGAGCGCTGCCGTCTATGGAAATCCCGCTTCTTTACCGGTTGGTGAGACCCTGGTTCCGGAGCCATTGACACCCTATGCGATCGATAAGTTTGCCTCGGAACAGTGTCTTTCTTTTTATCGCCGTACCTTCGATTTCGACACGACCATCTTTCGGTTATTTAATGTGTACGGTCCTCGGCAAGATCCATCTTCACCATATTCTGGGGTCATTAGCCTATTTGTGGCTGGGGCAATGGCGGGTCAGCCGATCATCATATTCGGTGATGGTAGCCAGACGCGGGATTTCATTTATGTAACCGATGTCGTCACGGCAATAGCTGGCGCGTTAGAGTGCCCCAGCTTTGCTGGTGGACCAGTTAACGTAGGCACTGGGTCGAGCCAGTCTTTGCATGATGTTATTGCTGCTCTGAAGGCGCTGACGGAGAGAGATATATATGTACATTATGATCGGGCGCGCCACGGCGATATCAAGCATTCATGTGCTGATACAACGCGTCTACGTGCGACTGGGTGGAAACCTGCGACGTCACTGATCGTTGGCCTTAGTCGCATTATCGAAGAAGCGTATTCTTTGTGAAAGTACTCATCGTTACGCAGTATTTCTGGCCGGAAAACTTTCGAATCAACGATCTTGCCACTGGTATGAAAGATAGGGGGCACGAGATTACAGTCTTGACTGGCAAACCGAATTATCCATCTGGCCGTTTCTATGGCGGGTATGGTTTCTTCAGTAAGCGGCGCGAGATGCATGAAGGCATGAAGGTGATTCGTGCACCGCTCTTGCCACGTGGTCGAGCGGGGGGGTTCCGTCTGGCTCTGAATTACTTCTCCTTCGCGTTCGCTGCTGCGTTGAGCGCCGCGTTTTCATGCCGTGACAAGTACGATGTTATATTTGTGTATGCGCCATCTCCGATTACCGTTGCTTTGCCAGCAATAGTCCTAAAATGGATTTGCGGCGTGCCGATTATGCTCTGGGTGCAGGATCTATGGCCCGAGAGCGTATCGGCCACCGGAGGAATTCGATCTGCCTGGATACTGCGACTTATTGAGAGGATGGTGAAGTTTATATACCGAGGGACTGACCGGATTCTGGTGCAATCGGAGGCATTTCGTCCATTGATAGAACGCCTAGGTGTAAGTCTGGAGCGAATCACCTATTTCCCTAACAGTGCAGAAGAACTGTATCGACCGGTAACATTGCCATCGGATGCGGTGGAACGCACCCTTGTGCCGGCGGGATTTTGTGTCATGTATGCAGGGAACATAGGTTCGGCGCAGAGCTTTGAAACTATTCTGTCGGCAGCTGAACGTTTAAGGTTGTATCCCGATATACGCTGGGTTGTGCTTGGCGATGGACGCATGGCGTCATGGGTACGTGCGCAGGTTACAGAACGTGGCTTGTCCGGGACTGTTCATATGCTGGGCAGGCATCCTTTGGAGTCAATGCCAAGGTTTTTTTCCCTCGCCGATGCCATGCTGGTGACACTGAAGAACGAGCCGATTCTGGAGCTTACGATTCCGGGTCGTGTGCAGTCATATTTGGCTTGCGGGAAGCCTATCATTGCAGGAATAAATGGCGAGGGCGCGCGTATTGTCCGGGAAGCCGCCGCCGGGCTTACGCCTTCCGCTGAAAATCCGGAGGAGCTGGCAAATGCCGTATTGGAGATGTATCGGATGAGCGGAGCTGAAAGGGAGGCGATGGGTGCGCGTGGACGGCAATATTTCGAGATACATTTTGAACGTAACGTCCTGCTTGAGCGTTTGGACGGGTGGCTTAATGATCTGGGAAAGGGGGTCGCCTTGTGCAAATCCCGATCATGATTGATTTTGGTCGAGAACGATGGGTCAATCGATCGATTCTCCCGGTCGCTACCTTATGCCTACATTTACGGTAAATTCACGATGAAAGTTCTTGTGCTCGGCGCCAACGGCATGATCGGGCATGCGATGATCCGCGTGCTCAATGAAAATGAAAATTGGGAGGTTTTTGGAACGGTAAGGGCGGAAGCGGTAAAAAGATTCTTTTCTCCGAAGATTGCCGGACGCCTGATAACAGAGGTTGATGTGGAAAATCACGATACCTTGGTCAAGGTATTCGGCCAAGTTCGCCCTGATGTTGTCATCAATTGTATTGGTTTGACCAAGCACGTGATGGGCGCTGACGATCCGCTGTTAGCGATTCCGATCAATTCACTCTTGCCGCACCGTTTGGCTGGACTCTGTGGTCCCGCGGGTGCTCGCCTGATACAAGTTAGCACGGATTGCGTCTTTTCCGGTAATAAGGGGGACTATACAGAGGACGATCCTGCGGATGCCACGGATATCTATGGCAAGTCAAAATCATTGGGCGAAGTCTATTACCCGAACACGATTACCCTGCGTACGTCGACGATTGGACATGAGTTGCAGAGCGCCTATGGGTTGCTTAACTGGTTCTTGTCTCAACGTGACCGGTGCCAGGGCTTTACCCGCGCCATCTTTTCTGGCTTGCCTTCGGTTGTTTTTGCCCAACTTATACGCGATATTGTGATCCCGCGGCCCGCTTTGGTTGGCTTGTATCACGTCGGCGGGCGTCCGATTGCGAAATATGATTTATTGCGGTTGATTGCCGAGGTATATAACAAGTCAATCGAGATCGTTCCTGACGATCAGTTAAGGATCGACCGGTCGTTGAGTACGGATCGCTTCCGCGCGGCGACGGGGTATGTTGCACCTGACTGGCCTGAGCTGATCGAATTAATGCATTCCTATCAATAGTTGTGGAACCGGAGATTATGTTCAAAGACAAAATACTGATGATTACCGGCGGCACGGGCTCATTCGGAAACACCGTTCTCAAGCGTTTCTTGTCGACCGATGTCAACGAGATTCGCATATTCAGCCGCGACGAGAAGAAGCAAGAAGAGATGCGCCTGGACTTGAATTCAGCCAAGCTGAAGTTCTACATCGGAGACGTGCGCGATTACGACAGTATTAACCAGGCGATGAAGGGCGTGGATTACGTATTTCACGCCGCCGCGCTCAAGCAGGTGCCATCATGCGAGTTCTATCCATCGGAAGCAGTGCGGACTAATGTATTCGGCGCCGAGAATGTCATGTCCGCGGCCATTGCGAATGCCGTTCAACGCGTCGTGGTCCTTAGCACCGACAAGGCGGTATATCCGATCAATGCCATGGGATTATCGAAGGCGTTGATGGAGAAGTTTATGGTGGCCAAGGCGCGGATGCAGAACGAAGGTGAAACGGTCCTTTGTGCCACCCGCTATGGGAACGTGATGGCTTCGCGTGGCTCGGTGATACCGCTGCTTGTTTCGCAATTGAAGGCAGGCAAGCCGCTGACCATCACGGATCCCAATATGACGCGTTTCCTTATGTCACTGGAAGATTCGGTAGATTTGGTCCTGCGTGCCTATGAGCACGGAGCCCAGGGTGATATCTTCGTGCAAAAGGCACCGGCTTCCACCATGGCTGATCTTGCGCAGGCCCTCAAGGAAATCTTCGCCAAGAATAATCCGATTCGAATCATCGGCACGCGTCATGGCGAGAAGCTGTATGAAACACTGGTTTCGCGTGAAGAGATGGCCAGGGCGGAAAATAGGGAACGCCATTACCGCGTCCCGGCGGATAATCGGGACCTAAACTACAACAAGTTCTTCAGCGACGGTGAAGAAAGAATTTCGCATCTCGATGATTACACGTCGCACAATACTGAGCGATTGAGCATAGAGCAAGTGAAGGCGATTCTGCTGAAATTGGATTTCATTCAGGAGCAGCTTCATGCTTAAGGTCATGACGATTGTCGGGACGCGGCCCGAGCTTATCAAAATGAGCCGCGTTATCGCGGAGTTCGATCGGCATACCCGACATATTCTGGTTCATACCGGACAGAACTACGATTACGAGCTCAACCAGGTATTTTTCAAGGATCTTGAAATACGAAAACCGGATTATTTCCTGGAGGCGGTCGGGGAAAATGCCGCGCAAACCATCGGCCAGGTGATCATGAAAGCTGACGCCGCGATGGAAAAAGAGCGGCCGGATGCCGTATTGTTGTACGGCGATACGAATTCGTGCTTGGCGGTGATCGCAGCCAAGCGCCGCAAGATTCCGGTGTTCCATATGGAAGCGGGAAATCGTTGTTTCGACCAACGGGTTCCCGAGGAGTTGAACCGCAAGGTTCTGGATCACCTCAGCGATATCAACCTGGTGCTTACCGAGCATGCCCGCCGGTACCTGATTGCCGAGGGAATCCGGCCGGAGACCGTTATCAAGACCGGTTCGCACATGCGGGAGGTGCTGGATTTCTATATGCCCCGAATCCGGAAGTCCGACGCGTTGCAACAGTTGGGATTGGAAACGGGCAAGTACTTCATCGTCAGCGCTCACCGGGAGGAAAATGTCGACACACCGGCCAACCTGCTGGACCTTGTTGAGACGCTCAACGCGCTGGCTACTACGTACAAATTCCCGATAATTGTCTCCACTCATCCGCGGACAAGAAAACGTCTGGATGCCTTGGAGCTGGGTGAACTTAATAAGAATATTCAGTTTGTCAAACCGTTCGGTTTTTACGATTACATCAAGCTCCAGATGGATGCGCTTTGCGTCGTGTCGGACAGCGGCACGATTACCGAGGAAGCGTCTCTGCTGAATCTGCCGGCAATCACCATTCGCAATGCACATGAGCGCCCTGAAGGAATGGATGTCGGCACTCTCATCATGACTGGGTTAAAAAAAGAACGTGTGCTTGATGCCGTGAAGGTCATTATCTCACAGCATGATAGGGATATTCGCGTGGTACCCATGGTGAAAGATTATGATGCCGGGCCGGTTTCCAAGCAGCTACTCAGGGTTGTTCTGAGTTACGTCGATTATATTAATCGGACGGTATGGTCGATACCCTCCTGAAGGTGTCGTGGTTATCTTGCGCATAGTGTTGATAACCGCTTGGTGATTCATGACAGAAGCATCGCCAAGGATGATTGGTGATCTTCAGCGCCAGTCCGTGCTGGTGACAGGTGGTACTGGTTTCATCGGGCGCCGCCTGGTTGATGCCCTTGTCAGGGAGGGTGCTGACGTTACTGTTTTAAGCCGGCACGCCGCTCCCGCCGGAGGCCAAGGATGCAAGGTAATCACGGGAGACCTGGCATGCCCCGCCACGCTCGAAGGCATTTGCCAGGGCATGAATATTGTCTTTCATCTGGGTGGATACGCGCACGCGATTGATCAACCGGATGGTAAAAGCGAAAAAATAAACCGGCAGGTAACGGTGGATGGAACACGCGCACTTCTCGAGCAGTCAATCAAGGCCGGCGTCAGGCGATTTTTGTTTTTCAGCAGCGTGAAGGCGATGGGTGAGGGTGGCGATGTTTGCCTGGGCGAGACGGCAGAATGTCGACCGGTTACCTCATATGGCAAGACAAAGCTTGAAGCTGAAACACTTGTGCTTGATGCCAGCCGGCATGGGTTATCAACAACCGTATTTCGATTGCCCATGGTCTACGGATCTGGTTGTAAAGGAAATCTGCCCAGGATGATCCAAGCCGTCGCACGCGGACGATTTCCGCCGCTGCCGGACACGGGGAACCGGCGCTCCATGGTGGATGTGCGCGATGTGGTTCAAGCGGCGTTACTGGCCGCCACCAATCCCTTGGCTGTGGGTAAGATATATATCGTAACCGATGATCAGGCGTATTCGACTCGCCAGATATATAAGTGTATTTGCGAGGAACTGAAGCGCCCGGTGCCGCGCTGGACCATACCGCTCTTCTTGTTACGTTTTGCCGCGCGCGTGGGCGATGCGGTAGGCTACCTGAGCGGCCGGCGATTTGTGATAGACACCGATGCTTTGGATAAACTGACCGGATCGGCGTCGTACCGTTCGGATAAAATCCGCCGGGAGCTGAATTACCGGCCGGCTTACACGCTGAAGCGATCGTTGTCCGAGATGGTGGCGGAGTTCAAAAAAATCGGATGAGCCCCCCGATTATTATCGTGATTGCCGTCGCTGCCATGGCGATTTCGGCCTTCCTTACGCGCCGATTCAGTAATCCCGGTTCCGCTGTTTATATATTGGACCACCCCAACGACCGGTCTTTGCATGACCGGCCCGTGCCACGCGGCGGTGGTTTGGCGATTCTTATCGCCATCGGTGCCTGTGGCGCGGTCGTGACATTGGCCTATCCTGATCGAGGTCTGGCGGGAGTTGCGCTTGGCATGGTGATAGTCGCCGTTGTGTCATTTCTCGATGATCGTTTTGGCGTTCTGCCTGTATATCGTCTCGTGGCGCATGCGCTCGCCGCCGCGATTATTCTTTTTGCCGGCTTTAATTATCAGAGATTCGAACTTCCCGGTGGCAGCTGGGAATTGTCCTATGTCGCTGGCGCGGCGCTTTCCACGCTGTTTATCGTCTGGACGATTAATCTTTACAACTTCATGGACGGGATGGACGGCTTCGCCGGCGGCATGGCGGCGTTCGGGTTCGGTACCTTTGCCGCAATGGGATGGATGGTGGGGCACAGCTTGTTTCTGACGGTCAACATGATCATCGCCGCCACGGCCGCCGGATTTCTGATTTTCAATTTTCCTCCGGCGCGTATATTCATGGGCGACATCGGTTCATCCG
>MGXK01000106.1:2830-17567 GCA_001802375.1 Gammaproteobacteria bacterium RBG_16_51_14 | reverse complement strand
AGCAGCGATATCCTTCTTGAAGTCGTCAAAAATAATAATGTGGACATTTTCCCTGCCGAAGATATTGAAATAGCGTTTGACCTGCTCGGAATATTTGACCACGTCGCGATAGACACGCAGGTCCAGCGTATTGGCTATGGATTCCGGTGTGAATTGATCTTCATCAACAGGGACAGGAAATCGCCGTTTCTCGCCTTCCTCCAGGGCCTTTCGAAAATCGGCGGTGTCCTGGATACCGGAGTAATACAGATGAACGTGATAGGAAACCAGCATATCGACCGGGTTTCTCAACATGATAATGATGCGGGAATCAGGATTGAACGCCTTGATTTCCCTTGCAGCAAGCCGAGAGTACAGGTACAGGACAGAAGTCTCACCAACCCTCTTTTCTTTGTCCCAATTCGAAAAGGCCGCCTCGTATTTCTCGGTCGAACAATAAAACTCCGGGTATCTTTTAATATCGGACCCGAAATAATGGAGCTCCTTTTCCTGGGACATGAAGATATCCGGGTGCTGGTTCAGATAATTGTCCATGGAAGTAGTACCGCATTTCGGTGCCCCGACCACAAAAAAATTTGGTAAGTTTCCGGCAAACATGGAGTACCACCATTGTATAAAAAATATAGTGTAGTGTGGCCATTGTTCCACACTCTTCTGAATACGATATATCTGTTAAACCGGAACTATGTCCCGAATTTTCAGCCAGACATACCATTAACAACAAAATATAAGATAAACAATATGTAACTATATGATATAAAATATATATTAACCAATTTAGAATAAGTCTTGATTAAAAGCAGCAAATTATCAATAATACAAATTACGAAGAATTTAAATGAAATTTTCTATTTTTTTCAAATTTGAACGGAGGTGACAATGATCAACCAACAGAATGTGAACACCAAATTTAATGACAAGTATTTTTCTGCGGAAGGACTCAATGAGGAACTGGAAAGGAATTTACAGAATTACTGGAACGGCAATATCGTTGATTATGATGACAAGAAGTATCCCTTCGCACAATGGATTCTTGACCGCGTCAACAAGCTGGGCTACGTACTTGATGACCTGACCCGGCTCCACGAAGTGGTCCCCGATGATAAAGTCTTCGTGCTGACGAAAGATCTGTGCAAGGCCACCAATGCCCCTGAATTTCAACGCATGGTCAACAATTATGTGCGCGATGTGGTGGTTCCCAAAGGTGATCTGCAATTCCCGGTCGCAGTACAACGATACATGAATGTGCGCATCATGCTTCCGAACAAGCCATCATCGATTTTCCCGTTTCACACGGGCATCTTTTATGGCCATGGACCTGCATCACACAGCCTGTGGATGCCTTTAACCGATGTTACTGCCGATGATATGTATACGGCATCAATGCAGATAATCGATATTGATCAATCGCGTGTACTGGTCAATGAGGCAATTGCGAAGCGTTATGATGTAGCTACCATGACCAGGGAGTTTGGCAAGAACAGTTATCCATTGAAGGCCTGTTCCGGAAAGGCAGTATTTTTCTCCCAGGAAAATATCCATGGCAATTTTGTCAACGTGACCGGGAAAACGCGTGTCAGTATGGATTTCCGGGTCGCCGAAGGACGTTTTGGTAATTTGCTGGCACGTAAGATTGCCGGCGGTTATTTCAAGATTATCGCGGATACCGAGGCGGAAGAGGAGAATTGGGCAAAACAGTCCGAGGCACAGCGCAGCGGAAACTTTAATAATGGCAAACGCAATGTTCTCTATATACATAACGCGACAACAGCCACCCGCAATGTCCCTGTCCATTTGCAGCGTTACATGATTTACGAATATGCGCAGAAATACAGTCTGAACTACCAGTTTGAGTATTTCGATCTGGAAGATATGACACACTTGCCGACATTACAGCATATTCTTAAAGATTTGACGTGTAATGCTATTCTGTACAGCGTTTATTGCTTGCCAGAGGAACGGGCTTTCCGCACGGACCTGATTAACACGGCATTGAATAATAATCTAATCCTGCATTTTGTTAATGAGGACATGATTATTGCAAATCGACACGATGCTGACGAAATCGAGAAGTTACTCACTTTTGCAAAATATGGTGAGTAGTAGTCCGTAAAAAAGGGTTGTGGTTGCAGTCAATACCACAACCCTTTATCTTGTCCCGACCATCACATTGATTACCAAGATTTACCTCTTTTGACTAAAAGATTGGAAACACCCGGTATCACCGTTGGGAATGCCTCTGATGATCAGGACAGGGGCTGGTTTATAGGGCATTTTGTCGGCCCAGAATATGGACTACGCAAGAGAGATGATATAGAAATCAAGTGGGGAGTACATCCTGCCGGTGATGTCCGCGCCAACGGCTGGTCCCTGAATCACACAGCAACAACAATATCCATTCTCATAGAAGGCAGCCTGGTCGCATTGTTCCGGGGACCTGGATGGCGGCAGGAAGTCACCCTGAAGCGCAAGGGTGACTATGTCATCTTCAGGGAAGGCGTTCAGCATTCCTGGTACAGTGAGGTTGATTCACTGGTCCTGACCATCAGAACGCCGTCCGTCAAGGACGATCAGGAGCATTTCAGTGATTGAGAATGGATGGGGATTGAACCAGACAACCGGTTGTTTATCCCGCACCGATACTCTTGAATCTTCCAGTACATACGTGACCAAGACGTACGATACCAGTACTGCACTGTGGTCTGGTATTTGCCTTAACTTTAGATCGACTTTGTAATAATACCTACTTGTCAATATACCGGTTATAGTCCGGCAGTACTGAAATTGAGTAACATGGCTTCATACCAGGCGGGTTTCTTTGTACCATTAGCGGTCATGAGACCGACCGAATTGAATTTTGCAAACAATACATCTGGATCAGCACCCACGGAGTTAAGGAAATCCAGCGCGTCCTGGCTGAGGTACCTTACCTGAAAATATCCAGACTCATGTAACAACGCCCATATCACCAGTTCCGGTTTTACGTTCCTGAACAACCCCGGCAGGGCGGCGACAAATTCGGCCTGCTTGGCGTTGGAACTGGGATCGACACTTCCCCAGCCGACCTCGTTGAAGATAATCGGTTCATTTGGATATGCAGAACGGATAAGTCCGTACCACGCTGTTGGGATTTCCGCAACAGATCCGAAAACATTATCCGGATACGTAGTAATACCGATAAAATCCCGGGTCCCAAGCTCATCGGGCAGACCAGCCTGATTGCGGCCTACCCACAACAAATCCAGATAGGATACCCCGACACGCGTAGACGGTGTGATCAACTTCACCTTGGTATAGAGATTGGGGTAGATACCCTTGTATGCGTTAAATTCATCCGGCTGAAAATAGGCCATGATATTGACCTCGGGACTGACGTTCAGATAATCGGGCTTTAAACGTGCTACCTGCATTACGTCCTGGACATATCGATCCCGGGTCTCTGCCCTGGTCCACGTTTCAGGTAGACCATCGGGTGGTGTTGGTTTCCCGCGTGCTACCGAGGAGAACTGGATAAAAACCTTCAGACCAAACTGACGGGCTATGGCCACCCGGGTACCCAGATCGTTCAGCTCAGTCGCATTGCTGGTACCCCAGAGGTAAACAAACATGATGGTACTGCCTACCTGCGAGGCATTTTTGAAGGTATCAATCTGGTCTGAGAGGGTTACCCCGTGCTGGAAATTAGCCGTAGTAAAAGTTACACCGAAGGGTGTGTTCTTGGCCACCCCTGCCGCCCCAACCAGTCCGGACAACGACATCACGCACAGAAATGCCAGTACGCATCTGATCATTTGTCTTGTCATCCCAATATCTCCTGTCACCCTCAGGTTATTACTTTAGACTTAGTATACACTAAATTAGTAAATTAATTGGAATCAGTCTAGAATATATAATATATTGTATTTCAGTAGGTTAGCAATATTTTACCCAATTATATTACTGCGAAATTTAAATAAAATTGTTATGCAAGTTGCAGTTAGAAACGAATTTTTTTCAGGATCTGTTCCAGGGCGCTGGATACGATATTGCCGATAATCATTAATACCGCACGTGAGGCAAGCATCACCGCGGCAAAAAGCGAACGCGGGTCCAACCTGCCCCAACAATACCATTTGTTGTAAAGTTGATAAGCCCCATAATGAAACAACCATATACGACGGGCACTCTTCCTTTTTCCCCGGGCAAAATTCTCGTGGTGAGTGATCCTGAATTCCGGCACACAATATATCTGTTTCCCCTGCTTTTTTATGGCCATGCACCAGTCGGCATCGATCCAGTAACCGGGTATCTGCTCATCCCATCCACCAACCTCGTCCAGTAATGTCGCAGGAAAAAACATACAGGCAGCACTGATATGTTCCACAGAAAAAGGTTTGGTTGCATCCAGATAATCACGGACAAGGTAACGGCGGGAGAAACGGTTGTTGGGAAACCACCGCGTCAACAGGCTTTGCCTGCCGAAAAGACCATTCATCATGGTTGGAAAATTGCGTGCTGATTCCTGGATGGTCCCATCGGTATTCAGGGTCCTGGGTGTGGCCAGGCTTACTTGTGGATGTGCACGAATAAATTCCAGCATCCCCCTGATCATATTGGGAGGAAATTCTGTATCCACATCGAGTACCATCACATATTTGCCATGCACCAGGCGAAAGCCCTGATTTACGCCCCTGGCGTGTCCCAGATTGGTTGAATTCCGGTGCAGTGTGGCCTGGGGATAAGATTTTTTCAGCTTGTCACAGGTTTCATCCACTGATGCATTATCGATGACGATTACTTCCAGGTCCTGAAAATCTGATGCATAGACAGATTGCATACACCGGTCAAGATCATTCCATGAGTTCCAGGTGACAACAATCAGGGAAATCGTCGGAACATTTTCTTTGGAAATTCCCGTGTTCACATAAAAAATCCCGGTGTATTTATTTCCAGGCGATAGCGCCTGCAAAGTAATTTCTTTATGTGGATTGAATACAAACCCGGAATTGCAGAACCTTCACGTTGCGTGATCACTTTTTACTGGACGGAAAAATGAATGACAGGGTGTTCTATCTCATTACCTGAACTTTCGAAAAAGACTGGTAGCCAGGTATTTTTCTTCGAGATCAATAAAAGTTATCTTTTGCAATAGTCGGCGTATTCCCTTTTGATGTAATCCCTGATCGCAACCTGCCATGGACGCATCTTGTTAATACCCAAGGCCTCCAGTCCGGCGTTCATCAGCCTCTCATTGTCCGGCCTTGGCACAGGAAAATCCTTTGTGAAATAGTCGGAACTCACTTCCACCATCTTGATTTCGTCCGAGTAACCGCAGATATCCACAATTTCCCTGGCAACATCAAAACGCGTGCCGGCGCCCTTACCCACCATATGGTAGGTACCGTACTTATCCGTCTCCAGCAGGGCAAACAGGGTCATGGCAAAGTCATGGGTATAGGTTGGTGTACCAATCTTGTCAGTCACAGCGTGAATGGTTTTCTTGCCCTCCCTGATTTGTTGCAGGATCAGCTTGACGAACTTGTGGTCAATATTGGGCCCTCCACCCACCATCCAGCCCGGCCGGATAATGTAATGCCTCTTGAGGACCTCACGGACCGCTAACTCGCCATCGTATTTGGTCTGTGCATAGACCATGATGGGATTGGGTTGATCATCTTCCGTATAAAAACCGTCTTTCTTACCATCAAACACCCCCCCTGTGCTGATATAAACCATGGTGACCCCATTTTGTTCACACAGTTCTGCAATGTTTCTGGTTGAGGTCGCATTGGTGCTTTCCGCATCTGCCGGGTCCTGCTCACATCTCTCGACATCCACCAGCGCTGCCAGATGCAGCACCAGATCCGGCTGGAACTCCCTGAAGGCCTTTTTAAGCTGTTCCGGTTCACGCACATCCAGATAGTTAAGCCAGTCTTTTTCATGCTGCTCAATCACGATATCAATTGCCAGTATCTCCGGTGCACGTGCTTTGAAATACGGATAGATCGCATTACCCAACATTCCCCCACATCCCGTGATGAAGACTTTTTTGTTATGCAATTGCATGATTATTTCTCCTCCTGCAGTACTTCAACAAAAAACCGCGGCCCATGTCACGTATAACCGTAAATCAACATGATGACTGAGCATAATGTATGTTATCGGGCACCGTCAAACCTGACCCCGTCATTCCACAGAAGATCCTCAATAATATTTCCTGATATGCACTGATTCCTGGTTTCCACATGCGATCCCTTACCATTGTCATGACAGAAATTCACTGACATTTCCTGAATAAATAACAGTAGGTTAATCCATGATAAATATATTATATTGTCTCAAAGACGCTTCTGTGTATGCACGCAGAAGTCAACTCATATGACAACAAAATCATTGCCGGATTCGACAAAATACAAAGCATAATGCTGATTGAATATAATGAATGAATGTTCTGACAAGATAAACAATATTGTTATATTGGGCGGAGGTCTTGCCGGTCTTTCAGCCAGCTACCACTGCGGCGCACCTGTCTACGAGGCTGCTGATCATTACGGTGGAATTGCCGCATCGGACAGGGTTGACGGGTTCCTGTTTGATCGCGGCATTCATGTCCTGCAGACACAGAACCATAAACTTGTGGACCTGCTCACGGAACTGGGCGTTGATTTTGCCATCCGTGAACGGCATGCCCATATCTTCGCGCACAACCGCTACACCGCATTCCCGTTCCAGATCAATTCCACCGGGCTGCCGCTGGCAAAACGTTTTCACTGTGTGTGGCACTACCTGCAGCGCGACAAAAACCCGCCTCCGACCAACTACCATGAATGGATGTACAAAACCATCGGCAAGGGTTTTGCCGATACCTTTCTGATCCCCTACAGTATTAAATTCTGGGGCGTCCATCCCAGGGAAATGACTTATGAATGGACTGGTAACAAGGTACCGAAATCCAGCACCCGGCAGGTATTACGCGGGGCAGTTTTCAGCCGTAATACCAAGGTGGGTTCCAATGCAATCTTCCGGTATCCAAATGGGCAGCACGGGTACGGGGCATTGGCCAAGGTCCTGTCCGACCAGGTTAGAGACAGGCTTTACCTCGACTACCGTGCCAGCCAGATTGATGTTGCTGAACAGAAAATCATTTTTGAAAATGGCAAGGAAGTCTCATACAGGGTACTCCTCAATACAATACCCTTGCCTGAGCTCGCCAGGATTACCAGGGGAATGCCTGCTGAAATAACCGGGGCAATCAGCAAACTCAGGACCAACAGCATCCTGGTTGTGAATCTCGGCATTAATCGTCCGAACCTCACCGACAAGCACTGGATACACTTCCCTGAACACGATATCAGTTTTTTCCGCATCAGTTTCCCGCATAATTTTTCGCCCGATATGGCGCCCCCAGGCACTTCGTCGGTATCAGCAGAGGTTTCCTACTCCCTGGATAATCCTCCAGACAGGGAAGCAATCACGGAGCGTGTGATTGCGGACTTGAAACGTACCCGGGTATTAAAAGCGGATGATAAAATAATCGCCAGGAGTACCTATGATATCCGTTATGGTTATTGTATCTACGATGAACACCGGCGTGCATCCTTACCCCTCATCAAGGACTGGCTGAAGAGCGTTAATATCGTCCCTGGAGGGCGCTATGGCTTGTGGACGTACTTCTGGAGTGATGAGGCCATCATGAGTGGTAAAAAAGCCGCGAACCAGGCCCAGAAACATCTCGCAAAACTGCAGACCTGATCCCTGCTTGTTACCGGTATCAGAATAACTGGTTCAAGCCTTCCGTAAAAGAGGATCAACCCCATTCTTTATTTCACTTACCAGCGTCTTCAGGTAATCTCCATAATTGCTTTTTGACAGTTGCAATACGGTTTTTTCCAGTTGCATGATGTCAATGAAACCCTTGCTATAGGCAATTTCCTCAAGGCACGCTATTTTTATGCCCTGACGTTCTTCAACAGCATGAATAAACGCCGCTGCATTCAGGAGTGATTCCGCGGTGCCGGTGTCAAACCATGCATAGCCACGCCCGAGGATTTCAACATAGAGGTCCCCGCGTTCAAGATAACAGTTATTGACATCTGTAATTTCCATTTCCCCCCGCGCAGATGGCTTGATCCCCCTGGCGATATCTACGATATCATTATCATAGAAATAAAGCCCTGTAACCGCATAATGTGATTTAGGTTTTGCAGGTTTCTCTTCAATGCTGACAGCTTTACCTTCAGGGTTAAACTCAACGATACCGTAACGTTGTGGTTCACGTACCTTATAGGCAAATACGGTTGCCCCCTGCTTCCGTTCAACGGCAGCTTTCAATTCACGGGACAAGTCATGACCATAAAAGATATTATCGCCCAATATCAATGCACAGGGGCCATGGTCAATGAATTCCTGCCCGATGATAAAAGCCTGGGCCAGGCCACCAGGGTATGGTTGCACCGCATATTCGAGGTTGATTCCCCAACACGATCCGTCACCCAGTAAATCATGAAATTGTGAGGCCTGCTCCGGCGTTGTGATAACCAGGATATCCTGTAAACCAGCAAGCATCAGTATTGACAGGGGATAGTAGATCATCGGTTTATCATAGACCGGCAGAAGCTGTTTGCTTACGCTTATCGTGATTGGGTGTAACCGGGTCCCGCTCCCGCCTGCGAGTATGATGCCTTTCATGGATGCAATACCTCGTTAACCTGTTAATGCTTCAATTACCTGCCCAAGCGAATCAAGCCAGTATGGTTGATCAATCCCGAATTGTTGTGCAATCTTGCTGCAGTCAAGTGCGGAATAAGGGGGTCGTTGGGTCGGGGATGGATACTCGGCGCTCCTGATTGATATCAGTTTTGGAACCGGGTGGTTTTTTTTACCTGCCAGCCCGAATATCGCTGCGGCAAAATCAAACCAGGTAGCCGGTGGTTTTGAGCAAAAATGATAGGTACCCCAATGCCCGGCGTTTTGTGATGAAGTAATGGCGGAGGTAATCCTGATGATCGCTTCTGCGATGTCCCCGGCTGCAGTCGGACAACAGATTTGATCGTTTACCACCCTGATTTCCCTGTGTTGCACTGCCAGCTTCAACATGGTTTTCACAAAATTATTTCCATCCCCACTGAATACCCCCGATGTTCGAATGATAATATGAGCGCCCAAACAGGCACGAACCCGTTCCTCACCTTCGAGTTTGCTCTCCCCGTAAACATTGGCGGGAGCAGCGGGATCCGTCTCCGTATAAGGAGAATTTTTCTTGCCGTCAAAGACGTAATCAGTCGATATATGGACAAGGGGAATACCAGAGCCGGCACAGGCCTTTGCAAGATATCCAGCAGCATTGCAATTAACTGTCCGTGCCTGTTCCGGGGAATGTTGGGCCTGATCCACCGCAGTATATGCTGCACAATTGATGATGATGCCAGGTGTAATTGCATCAAGTGAGCTGGCTATGCTCCTGATACTGGTTATATCAGTTTCCTGGCGGGACCGCGGAACGACATCAAACCCCTTCGTCCATACCGCCATGCTCAATGCCCGACCTACCTGCCCTCCTGCCCCTGTGATCAGCACTTTCATACAGGAACCAGTCAGGCAGTGGAGACCTTGCCCAGTCGTTGTCCTTCGTAACGGCTGTTAAGGATATGCCTCCACCAGCCTTCATTTTCCATATACCACACAACGGTTTTCCTTAATCCGGATTCAAAGGTTTCTTGCGGTGACCAGCCAAGGGAACATTTAACCTTTGAAAAATCGATTGCATAGCGGAAATCATGGCCCGGTCTGTCAGTAACAAAGGTGATTAACGTTCGATGTGAATCACCATTGTGTGCGGGACTGAGTTCATCCAGAAAATCACAAATCGTCTCGACCACCTCCAGATTCTTCCTCTCGCAATCACCCCCGATATTGTAGGTTTCACCAACGATCCCATGTCGTGAAACCAGATCCAGTGCCCGTGCATGATCTTCCACATACAACCAGTCACGGATATTACTGCCATCACCATAAACGGGGATCGGTTCCTGTAGAATTGCCTTGATAATTGTCGATGCAATGAGCTTTTCAGGGAATTGATATAATCCATAGTTATTGGAACAATTTGTGATCAGTACGGGCAAGTCATATGTTTCATGCCAGGCGGATACCAGATGATCAGCGGCTGCCTTACTGGCTGAATAGGGGGAGTTCGGCCGATAGGGTGAATCCTCGGTAAACCTGCCATGGTTTCCCAGTGAACCATAGACTTCATCTGTGGAAATATGCTGGAAGCGAAACTTTTCTTTTGATGCAGAATCCAGTCCCTGCCAGTATTTGAGGGCGATTTCCAGAAGTATCGATGTTCCGACAATATTGGTTTCTATGAATATGGCTGGCCCGTCAATGGAACGATCCACATGGGATTCAGCCGCAAGATGCATTATCAGATCCGGCTGATAGTGGAAAATCAGTCTTTCCATTTTGTCTCGATCACAAATATCAGCATGTTCGAAGCGGTAACGTGGATTACCTTCCACCATGGCGAGTGCTTCAGGGCTGGCCGCATAGGTCAGTTTATCGATATTGATGATGAAATCATCTGAATGGCTGATCAGATGCCGGACCACGGAAGATCCAATGAAGCCTGACCCGCCTGTGATTACTACTTTCCTGCCTGCAATAGTCATCTACCCTCTATCCTCTCTATGTCAGGAGATCAATGAAAAATACGATTGCTACCAAGGTGAAATCCCCCCGTACTGAATTTCCGGTTTTTTTGACAGCACCTCTTTGTCATGAGGAATGCAGTAAATATATCTGATTTTATAATCTCAAGATTACACAAAGGGGAGTCTATAAGGATGTTCTTCCTGACACCCGGAATATATTGACGGTTACAATCCATACCCGGAAACAGATTTATCAGCCAGAGTAGCTAAACCAGGATTCCAGCTCTGAATAGAATGGCAAGCTGCTGTCCTTATCGGACAAGATGACAGATTGTTCATCTACACCCCATTCGATATCAAAATCGGAATCATCCCATCGTATTCCACGTTCACACTCCTGTGAATAGAAGTCAGAAGCTTTATAGAGTACTTCTGTGTGCGGTTCGAGTGTGCAATAACCATGGGCAAAACCACCTGGAATGAATAACTGTTTCTTGTTTTCAGCACTGAGTTTGATTGCGACATAACGGCCTTCATATGGTGAACCCTTGCGGATATCAACCGCAACATCAAGGATCGATCCCTTTACTACCCGTATCAATTTTGCCTGTATGTGAGGTGGTGCCTGGAAATGCAGGCCACGGAGCGTCGATATGTCCCTGGAATAGGAGTGGTTGTCCTGTACAAAAACCGTATTGATGCCGAGTGACTGCATGGTTTTCTGGTTGTATGTTTCCATAAAAAAACCGCGGTCATCACCAAAACACCCTGGAATTAACAGCTTTACATCCGGTATTGTTTTTTCATGTATCTCCATAATAATGAGAGAATAATTTTTATGGCAAGTTAATCTATGCAAGACAAGTCGTCAAAAGTATTCTTTTATTTCATTAACGACTATCAATTCACTGTCCGGATATTTGCGTCCCGGCACTCTATTTTAAAGAGTGGAATAACAAGTATAAACGGATCAATGGTAATTCTTACAACCCCAAATTAGTGATTATTTTCTGGTTACCCTGAAGATATGAAAACGTGAACCCTCTTTTTTATGATAGTACAAGGACTTGCCATCCCCCGTCACCGTTGGACCTTCGACGAATCCTGCAATGGAGCCTATCAGGCCCGGTTTACCGAATGGTTCACCCGGATTATTTCTTTTTGCCATATAGATCCTCAAATCGGATCCCGCCGATTGATTACCAACGATCAGTTGTCCTGCCCTTGTGAAGAAGAGTTCCCGGCCATCATTGGATATGGAAGGGGCATATTCAAGTTCATCCGTATTGATATTCTTCATGATCTCGTCGGAACTGTCTGCTCTGTAAAATGCACTGTTTTTACGAACAGCAAATACGATATCCAATACCTTGGGTATCCCGGTTTTTGGATCCAGATTACTCTCGGTATAGTACAACGTATTCCCATCCGGGCTTAATTCCGGTCCCATGTTAAGCCACAAACCTTCCTTTTCTTTCAGGGTATCGCCAATCGGATGTACATTGCTCACTTCGCCATTATCGAAGCTCCCGCAAAAAAGGGTTATCTTGGTACTACTGAACTCACGTGTGGATACGAAACAGAAATTGTTGTGCTCGTCCATGGTCGGCACAGCGTCCAGTGCCTTGCTGTTTACTCCCTTTACTTCTCCCTTAAATTTAAAATTAAGGGCATCAATTCTTTCCGCATAGTATAGATTCGTATTGATATGCGGATCATTCAGATTATTGAAAAAAAGATATTTCCCGTCCCGGGATATAAAAGGCTCCATCGCGTCCTCGGAATAATCGACGATATTCACCTTTTCCGGGGCACCGAATTCTTCAGTGACGGATTCGCCGGCCGGAACAGTTCGACTGGCGGTTGCCGCCCCGTCCCCCTGCTTCAGCATTTCCAGCACCTCGTCCAGCATCGACTCGGCCTTGTTGAAATCCTTGTTATCCATCGCAGGTTTTACCTGCGACATCAGTTTGAGCATTTTTGACGGGTCCTTGCCGGAGCGCTTCCAGTCAATGACCCCCTGTTTCGCTGCCTTGGCCTTTCCCTGGATGCGCTCAACCTGTTGTTGTGGCGATGTTGCCGCCGACGAACAACTGGATATCGTCAATAACATCAGGCTTGTCAGTACCAGCGACAACGTAATCTTTATCTGTCTGTTCATCATCATTTTCATACCCTTTATCATCCTCAAATTAAACAAAAGTACAGGGTAAAAGTCGCTTTGACCTCTAAACCCGTAAAATCACCCCTCTACACCGTGGTTCATAGGTATTCATTCTGATTTCTGCCCACCCCCGATTTCATGATGGCGGACCGTCTGGACGCTTGCATAGGTTGACACCCCGTAGGGCACCAGATACGTAAGGACAATTTGTACCCACTCCTTCAATGGAATATCCCCGGAAAGCAATGTATCCCCATGATTAATTATCCCCAGCAGTGTCCCGATGAGTAATGCGACTTTACAGGCGCGTTCCCGGATTGATTTTTCAAACGCGATAGTTAGCCAGTGCTGCATATTCCAATCATCAATCCCGACTGCAATCAGCGTCTATAGGTTATCCGATTAATTTTGTACGTTATAGTTCTGGAAAAAATCAGATAGCTGAACAATTCAATCAGAAATCATATTCACAACTGGATTATCCATTATTATCCAGAAGACGTGTTCTGCGATAAAGACAGTAGTTCCCTGACAGCAAATGCCGGGATCTGTTTCAGAAAAATTAACGGATTATCAGGAAATACTTATGTGATTGTGTATCCAAAAAATAATTGATTAATTGTGTTTATTTTATTGCATTGAGTGTTTATATTATGAAGTCATCTTTGTGTTTTCTTGAGCGCTATTTTGTTTAATGAATAAATATAAAAAACACTGATAACACTTTGTAAATAAAAAGATAATTGATTTTTAAATCGTAAAAACATCGCTGACAATAACTGGGGAATACCGGCTCACCATGAAACGTAAACCTGCTTATCTATCACTGACACTGATTTTGTTGAGTATCCCGATGGTTGTACAGGCAGCAGATAGTTGCACGAATGGTGCCACCGCCTTTGTTGACGCTTCGGACTGTATAGTTGCTCCGGGACTAATTCCTACTCAAGTCATTTTCAATGGCACTTTTGCCGGTAACCTGATACTCAACGGTCAGGCACCCTCGTCTGAAGTTGTCACCTTGGGGTCTGGCCAGGGGAACATTATTGTGTTTGGTGGGACGACGGTAACGAGTCAGGCCGGCTTTGGTACAGCCAACCCCCCCGGCGCCGGACCCCTAGGCGCCTTAACGGTGGCTAATAGTGCCATCTTCAACCTGGGACATAACCTGGCGGCGCTCACGGTCAATGTCGGGCAGGGCACCGCTGGGACCCTGAATCAATCCGCCGGAACCCTGACGGCGACCAACCTGAATATCAATGCGGGTGCGACCTTCACCCAGTCCGGGGGCGGTGCCATCGCAGCCACCACTACGACCATCGCCACGGGCGGCACCCTGACCCTGGTCAACCAGGGCGCCGGTGCCATCAATGGGGCGGGGGCCGTCCAGGGTGCACTGGTCTTCGCCGGGAATTACAACACTACTGCCGCCCTGGGCGCGACTTCATTGGCCTCGATCACGGTCAATGACGGTGTGGTGCTGACCCTGGACCAGAATGCCTCGGCCACTACGTTCAACGCCAACGGCACCACGAACCAGAGTGCAGGAACACTGACCGCAACCACCCTGGCGGTAGGTGCAGGCGATACCTTTACCCAGTCCGGGAGCGGCGCCATCAATTCCACCACTACAACCATCGCCACGGGCGGCACCCTGACCCTGGTCAACCAAGGTACCGGTGCCATCAAAGGGGCGGCTAACGGCCAGGGGGCCCTGGTCTTTGCCGGCAGCTATGACACCGATGCCGCCCTTGGGGGAGTTGGTAATTTACTGAACTCCATTACCGTCAACGACGGCGTCACCCTGACCTTGGACCAGAATTCCCTGGCGCTTACCCATACTGTTGGCCAAGGCACCAGTGGTATCGTGAACCAGACTGCCGGGACCCTGGCAGGGAGCAACCTGAATATTGCCGCGGGCGGGACCTTCACCCAGTCCAGT
>MGXK01000106.1:2508-2723 GCA_001802375.1 Gammaproteobacteria bacterium RBG_16_51_14 | reverse complement strand
CAACTATGACACCGATGCGGTACTTGGGGCGACCTCGCTGGCATCCATTACGGTCAATGACGGCGTTACGCTGACCCTGGACCAGAATGCCGATGCTACGACCTTTACCGCCAACGGTACCACCAACCAGAGTGCCGGCACACTGACCGCGACCACCCTGGCGGTGGGTGCAGGCGATACCTTTACCCAGTCCGGGAGCGGCGCCATCAATGCCG
>MGXK01000106.1:0-2456 GCA_001802375.1 Gammaproteobacteria bacterium RBG_16_51_14 | reverse complement strand
CGCCATTGACGGGGCGGCTGCCGGGCAAGGCGCCCTGGTCTTCGCTGGCAGCTATGACACCGATGCGGTACTTGGGGCGACCTCGCTGGCCTCCATTACGGTCAATGACGGCGTTACGCTGACTTTGGATCAGAATGCCGATGCTACGACCTTTACCGCCAATGGCACCACCAACCAGAGTTCCGGCACACTGACCGCGACTACCCTGGCAGTGGGTGCAGGCGATACCTTTACCCAGTCCGGGAGCGGCGCCATCAATGCCGCCACCACCATCGACACAGGCGGCACCCTGACCCTGGTCAACCAGGGTATAGGTACCATTGACGGCGCGGCGGCAGACCAGGGGGCCCTGGTCTTCGCCGGCAACTATGACACCGATGCGGCACTTGGTGCGACCTCGCTGGCCTCGATTACGGTCAATACTGGTTCGACCCTGACCCTCGACCAGACAGCAAACACAACCAGCCTTATCATCGGTGGTGTCCTTAACAAGTCGAGCGCAAATGGAATCACTGCGACCACGACGATCAATGACGGTGGCAGCATGAACGTAAGCGAAAACTTCACCCACACCGGCAACCTGACTGTGGGTCAGGGTGTGAGTGGCGCCCTGGATGTGGCAGGCAATATTATGAATGTTACCGGCGCCTTCAACCTGGCGTCCGGCGCCACCTTCAACACCATGATCAACAGTACAACAACGGATGATGCCGGCAAGCTTATTGCGACAGGCACTGCCACTGTGGATCCTGGCGCCGCCGTGAATGTAGATGTTGGCGGCATCACCCTGATCGCCGGCACTTCGTATATGGTAATTGACGGGAGTGCGGGTGGTAGCGTCCTTGTTCCGACCGTCACCGACAACAGTCCGAATTTTGATTTTACGGCCATCACCAATGGCGACGATCTGAGCATTTCCGTCAATTCAGCAGCTTTCCTGCTGGCCGGGCTTACCCCGAATGCCACAGCGGTGAATAATGTCATGAGCGGGATGCTGGTCAATGATGCAGAACTGGCAGCAGCCATGGGAGTCCTTGGTACCGCCGCAGAGTATAACGCCGCACTGGAGAGCCTGGCGCCGGATATGAGCGGGGCTGTACAAAGCACCACCCTGGCCGCGCATCATTTTGCTGTTAACACGATTGACACGCGCCTGGCCAGTGTCCGCACCGGCGGTGGCATGATGAACGGAATGGCGGCTGGTGATGCATACGGCCTGCGTGAGATTGGCATGTGGCTGCAAGGATTCGGTTCCACCGTTGATCAGGACAGCAGGCAGAGGATTAATGGCTATGATGCAGATACCGTGGGTGCTGCCTTTGGAGCAGATACCTTACTCACGGACAACCTGCGTCTCGGTATTGCAGCCAGCTATGCCGTCACCGATGTAGATACCAAAGGCTCCAGTAACAACACGGATATCGACAGCTACCAGGGGGCACTCTATGCAAGTTATGAAACGGGGCCATGGTATCTGGATGGTATCGTTTCCTATGCCAATAATGACTATGACGGGACACGCCATATCAATGTCGGTGCGGTGAACCGTATAGCCAAATCAGACTATGATTCCGACCAGGTAGCGATCAAGGCCGCACTGGGACATGAGTATCAGGTTTATGCCAATTCCTATCTGACCCCCTACGTGGGTCTTCACTATGTTTATCTCGATGTAGACGACTATACCGAAACCGGTGCCGGAGCAGCCAATCTCAAGGTGCAGGATGAATCATACGATTCCCTGCAAACCAACCTGGGCATCTCAGTCCGCAAGGAAATAGAGATGAGCAATCATCTCAGGATGGTGCCGGAAGTCCACATTGCAATGTTTCTTGAACATCTGGATGAGGAGCAGGTCAATACCTCCACGTTTACCGGCGGAGGCGCCTCGTTTGCGACCCGCGGGTTTGAACCCGCCAATGCCGGACTCAATCTCGGGACTTCGTTTGCGATCTATTCGGAGAATAACATCGATGTCAGGGCAGCATATGACTTTGATGTGAAAAACAATTATGACAGTCACTCCGGGTTTCTGGTCATGCGTTATACTTTTTAAAAAAATACTCAGCGTAACAACAAATACAATAAAAGCCCTTCCCCGAAGGGCTTTTTTTCAAGACTTGTCCCATACCAAGGCGTTTTATTAATCGAGTATATCTATCAATAAAGAATCCGGAACGATCTTGTTTCCTGACTGGATACAAATTAAAGGCAGATATTCAGTGAGTTTCGTTCATTAAATTCAAATATCTTGAAGAGATCAGAACAATCTGACAGGTTTCTGACAATACAAATTTCGGAGAATAAAACCAGAACAAGATTCATACAACGATCACCTTCCAGAATGGGAGATCATGACTTACGAGATCGCTGGTATCACAATAAAACAAATGACTTCAACTGTCCCTATATAATACCCGGTAACAGGGAGTACATATAAAATGGCCATCAAACTA
>MGXK01000105.1:25842-26111 GCA_001802375.1 Gammaproteobacteria bacterium RBG_16_51_14 | reverse complement strand
CATCCTCCCCAAAGCGGACATAGGTGAGGATCTCGCCACGCCAGCCCTCGATGAAACCCATCCCCTCGCAACCTCCCTGCGCCCCGCTCCATGCGATCCGGTGCGGGCCGGGTGGCAGCGATTCGAACAACCTGCGGATCAGTTGCAGGGAGATCTGTATCTCATCCGCCCGGATCCGGGCACGGGCGGCCACGTCGCCGGCCCGGTAGCCGGGGACCGGCACCTCGAGGCGATCATAGGGGGCATAGGGTGCGTCCCGGCGCACATCG
>MGXK01000105.1:25706-25836 GCA_001802375.1 Gammaproteobacteria bacterium RBG_16_51_14 | reverse complement strand
TGACCGGAGGCCCGGCCGACGTAACCCACGGCGCCGAGTGCGGCAGCGGCTTCCGGTGTCAGGCGACCGGTTGCCATAAGCCGGTCCTCCAGTGACTCGGAATCTTCCAGAATGGTAACGATCTCCGCTA
>MGXK01000105.1:24989-25696 GCA_001802375.1 Gammaproteobacteria bacterium RBG_16_51_14 | reverse complement strand
GAGCCGCGCGGCCGATTCGCGCATGGCGCTTGCCGCCGGTGCCGGTACATCCATCGTTACCCCGCCTGGTATCACGAGATCCATGAGCAGACGATGACCGAACAGGGACTTGTTTTCACGCAGCCATTTTTCCTTCAGGCGGGTCAACTGATAATAACCGAAGCCCAGGCCGACATCGTTACAGATGGCCCCGATGTCGCCCAGATGATTGGCCACCCGTTCACGCTCGGCCAGGATCGCCCTGAGCCAGAAGGCACGTTCCGGCAGCACCAGGCCCACGGCGCGTTCCATTGCCTGACAGCCCGCCCAGGCATGACTCACCGTCGAATCACCGGAGACACGGCCCAGCAGACGGGCCAGGCCTTCGGCATCGCGTCCCATGGCCAGCCTCTCGATCCCTTTGTGGGTGTAGCCGAGTCGCTCCTCGAGATTCAGAATGGTTTCACCGACCGCCTGGAAGCGGAAATGACCCGACTCGATAATCCCGGCATGGATCGGACCGACCGGGATCTCGACCACCCCGGTGCCCTGGGCCTGCACAAAGGGGTAGTGATTATCCGGCGGGGTCGGTGTAGCCGGTGGCGACCATTGAAAGTTCGTCCGCAGCGGATAGTGTGCCTCGCCCCAGGCCTGGTGCCGGGTCCAGCGCCGGGCATCGGGCTGATCGTCGAAGCGTACCCCCAGCAGGTCATGGGCATGGCGCTCGG
>MGXK01000105.1:23469-24953 GCA_001802375.1 Gammaproteobacteria bacterium RBG_16_51_14 | reverse complement strand
CAGGGTTTCTTCTATTCTGAGCTGACAGCGCAGGATCAGATAGGCACCTTTTTGTTCAAAACAGGAAAAGGCCTCGAGGCCGGTGCCGGATTCCTGTGCCCAGAAACCGCACCAGCGCATGCCGGCCGTTTTCGCCGCCAGCGCCAGTGCCTGCCATTGCGCCAGTTTTGCCTCGAACACAGTGGCCGGTATCAGGGTTGAAGAAGAAACAGGTTCGGGTGCCAGGCCAGCCTCATGGCAGGCGTCCAGAAAGGGGGTCAGGGCATGGTTGTTTTTCATAACAGACCTTTCCGTGCTGTTGGCGCCTCTCTTTGCATATTATGCTTGAAAGGTGTCCGGAAAATCAGGGAAAGGCTAGTATTATACGCACATATCCGGGGTTAGCCCATGTAAGTTGGGCTGCCGACATTGACAGGTCGACGACTTGTGGGTAACCCCTTGATTTTCCCAGTTCGGGACGGCTACCGTCTCCGGGAGATAACGGGCCTACTCTTCCGGCAATGCCTTTACTTCCCCATCATTGATCAGGGTGTCCCGCTTTTCAAAATAGGCATTTTTAACAAATTCATATTTATCCAGGGCCGCCTCTTCCAGCAGTTTTTCGGCACTTGCCAGATCGGCCTTGAAATCAACGTAGTTGAGTGTCAGCAAACCAGCCTGTGTTTCGGTATCATCCACATAAAATACGGGATTCAGGATCCCCCTGTCTACACCAAACCCTGCCGCATCACGCAAGGTCGCGGGACCAAACAAGGGGACCATCAGATAGGGGCCGGAACCTACGCCCCAGCGGGCAAGTGTCTGACCGAAATCCTCATTGTGTTTCGGTAATCCCATCCCGGTTGAAACATCAAACACCCCCAGCAAACCGATCGTGGAATTAAATACAAAACGGGCGACATCGGCTACGGCCTGGCCCGGCTTGAATTGCATGAGGTCATTGGCGACAACAGCGATATCATTCAGATTACTGAAGAAATTAGTCACCCCCTTGTCCAGGGGTTCCGGTGTGATTGCCTTGTATACCTTGCCTACCGGTGTAAACAGGGCGTTATCGACCGTCTGGTTAAATTTGAAGACGCCCCGATTGAATCCCTCAAACGGGTCCCGGCTATCGGTGCCCCCGGTGGTCGCACAGCCTGAGACAAGCATGAGAAAGGCAAGAGAGAAAAGCAGCCTGAAACCATATATGATTTTTCTTGTCATTGTTATTCCTTCAGGGATTTGCCCCGGTGTCAAAACATCAGTATTTTTAATAGCGTCATAGCCAAACGATGCTTTAGAATCCAAGCCTACAACATGCCCAAATAAAATCCAATACACGATTTTATCCTGTACCCATGCCGAACACCTGCTGTGTAATGTCATTAGTTTTATTAAATATCGCATATTCAACAGGTTGTTGCATATAATTAATCTTTTGATATAGAAAGAAATTTTATAACTCGTACAAACAGATGAACGAAAACCTCGATAAGGCCGAA
>MGXK01000105.1:11280-23451 GCA_001802375.1 Gammaproteobacteria bacterium RBG_16_51_14 | reverse complement strand
TCGTACAAACAGATGAACGAAAACCTCGATAAGGCCGAACTCGCCAAATTTTCCGCACTGGCGGACCAGTGGTGGGACCCGGAAGGACAGCTCAAGACCCTGCATGTGATGAATCCGGCACGACTGGCCTACATCGATGGCGTGGCCCACCTGGATGGAAAACAGGTCCTTGATGTCGGTTGCGGGGAGGCATCCTTGCCGAGGCGATGGCAAGGAAAGGCGCCAGCGTCACCGGGCTGGATGCAAGTGAGGATGCGATCAGCGTGGCGTGTGTGCATGGCAGGCAGTCCGACCTTGTTATTGATTATTTTGTTACCACACCGGAAAAATTTGCCAATCAACAGGCAGGCAGTTTTGATGTGGTCACCTGTATGGAATTGCTCGAACATGTTCCGGACCCTGAATCGGTTATTGCCGCCTGTGCCAAACTGGTCAAACCCGGCGGGCATGTCATTTTTTCCACGGTGAATCGCACACCCAGGGCCTATGCCCTTGCTGTCCTTGCCGCAGAATACCTGTTCCGGTTACTCCCCAGGGGCACCCATGACTATGCACAATTCATCCGCCCTTCCGAACTGGCGGCGTGGTGCCGCCGGCAACACCTGAGCGTTCGTCATATTACGGGTCTGATCTATCTGCCACTGCTGGATACCTGTGCACTCAGCCGTAACACGGATATCAATTACCTGCTGCATGCCGTACTGGTCGCTGACTGATCACAGACAACATGATTAACACTGTTTTTTTTGATCTGGACGGGACGCTGGCTGATACTGCCCCGGATCTCGCCACTGCACTCAATCAAATCCTGGAAGAGCAAAATCGATCGCCACTCCCCCTGGAAACCATTCGACCAACGGTATCATTGGGCGGGAATGCGATGCTGCGTCACGCCTTCGGCATCGATGAAGACGACCATTCATTCCCGACCCTGCGGGACCGCTTTCTGACGCTCTACCGCGGATGCCTTGCCGACGCCACGCGTCTTTTCCCGGGCATGGATGAAGTCATTGACCGCATTGAGGCCGACGGGCTGGGCTGGGGCGTGATCACCAACAAATCATCCTGGCTTACCGAACCATTGATGCAGGAACTAGGCCTCGATCACAGGGCTGGCTGTATTGTCAGTGGTGACAGCACACCACAACGCAAACCGCATCCCGCCCCCATGCTGTATGCCTGTCAATTGCTTGGATGCAAACCATCCCACACCCTTTATGTCGGTGATGCACAGCGTGATATTGAGGCAGGCCAGAGGGCAGGCATGCATACGCTGGTGGCGATGTATGGCTATATTGCAGAGGAGGAAGATCCCGCTGTCTGGGGCGCCGATGGTTTTGTCTACAACCCGTTTGAAATCATTGCGTGGGTCCGCAATCACAATCAGGCGGGCAGCAACAACACGACCTGATCAGGGCCTGTACCGGCAGGGCACCGGGGTTATCCCTTTTTGTAGCGCAGGCGTACCCGCAGGCGTCGAAAGACATCGGCATCGATCATATCCGGGGTCAGGATGACAGTATGCTTTCCGGCATCCCCCCTGAATGGCAACACCACCAGCCATGGATGCACATAGTATCCGGTGAGTAATTGCACCTCGCAGGTTTCGCCTTTTCCTGTGGTGATAAACCATTCATCTTCACAGTTAAGCAAAAGTTCTGGCGGGCCGTCCCCGGAAAAAAACAGATGCCTGCGCATCGCACAGGCAAAATCGGTACCGATCATCACCAGCAGGATCCATTTTATCCAGAGCGGCAGGGCTACCGGCCATAACACAAGAATCGCACCGGCATGCGTCAGACTGAGGCCTGCCAACAGCCATCGTGACAACCTGATGGGAACGCGAACAGGGGCATTAAGGCTACCGGCCATGGTCCATACAAGCTCCTTGAAATCCATTTCTATAAAAAACATACTGCGCCATGTACTATAGCAAAACCTGCCAGGGAAAGCCGATCCAGATCAAGGTCATGGAAAAAATCCGGATGGTATTGTTGTCCGCCGGAACGGCCCCTTGGCTTTAGCAAACAAACATCATTAATGTCCGAACGTTCCCGTCTGCTCTGGCGCTGCCGCCGTGGAATCCTGGAAATGGATATCCTGTTCCAGCGATTTATTGACCAATATTACGACCAGCTTTCCACTGCAGATAAATGCACCCTGGATCAACTTCTTGACCAGGCTGATCCGGATATCCTCGCCTGGATCACGGGCAAATCAGAACCGCCATCAGGGGAATTTGACCGGATCATCCCACTGCTTCGCGATGCAAAATCAGGACTGGAATAATCATGCACTCTCATGCAAGATCCTGCCCGATGATGCCGAATAGGACACAATGATGCATTCACGATGGAGTTCCTTCCTGCGAAAGGCGGGTGCCCATATCAAGGACGGGATGGCAGCGGATTTCGGCAATCCCGGTGAAGAAACCAGGTCAGCAGTCGGTAAGCATATCCTGGTTGACCTGTCACAATTTGCCATAATCCGGATCACCGGCAAGGATGCAGCTGATTTTCTGCATGGCCAATTTACCAGCAATATCCATGCGCTCACTGCTACGGATTTGCAATCGAGCAGCTGGTGCAATCCCAGGGGTCAGGTATTGGCGAATTTTCTGCTCCTGAAACCAGATGCAGGTTTTCTCCTGTTGTTGCCGCAAGACATGAAGACCTATTTCATGCAGGGTTTGCAGAGATATATTCTTCGTGCCGATGTCACTCTGCAGGATGAAAGCGAATCCCTGGTCCGGGTGGGTATATCCGGCCCCGATCTGTCACAGGCCATGAATACCATGCCCGGTAGTAACCAGGACCCTGCCAGGCCGATACAACACGACAAGGGCATCACCCTGTTGCCCCTGCCGGCAGACAAAGCACGTTCCATCCTGCTGGGCGGGGTTGAGGCCATGCAAGCCGCGTGGCATGAACTTGCCGATGGGTTCAGGCCGGCAGGTGCACATTGCTGGGCCCTGCTTGATATCTTGGCCGGCCTGCCCTGGATCACGCAAGCAACCGCGGCGATGTTTCTGCCACAAATGCTGAATCTGGATTCCCTGGGAGGTCTCAGCTATCAGAAAGGCTGTTATCCCGGCCAGGAGATCATTACGCGTTTGCAGCAGCGCGGACAATTAAAACGCAAACTGTGCCTTGCCAGGACACAAAATGGAGAGGCTATCCAACCGGGCCGGCATCTGTTCAGCCGGGGTGATCAACGGGCCGTCGGTACCGTAATCAACATCGCACCGGATCCGGCAGGCGGCCATGCGATGCTGGCGGTGGTCGAAACAGCCAAAACGGAATCAGCAGAGATTATTCCGGAACAGCAGGATAATTCACCCCTGACGTTCCAGCCCCTGCCCTGTCCCCTGCATGTCTGAGCCTGCCCTGTGCCTGCCTGCGGAATGGGAGGCCCAGTCCGGGCTGTTATTGACCTGGCCCCATGGCGGGACAGACTTTCATGAAACCCTGGATGCGGTTGATCGTGTTTTTGTCGAACTCAGCCGCCATACCAGCCGGCACCAGCTGCTGGTGATTGCCTGTCATGATACTGCCCATAAAAACCATGTCGATGCCCTGTTACAACATCATGCCATCCCGGCGCATCGCTACCGGCTTTTTATTGCGCCCTCAAATGACATCTGGGCGCGTGACCATGGTCCGATCACGGTCATGCGGGAGGGCAAACCCTGCCTGCTGGATTTTATTTTCAATGGCTGGGGCGGGAAATATCCTGCCGGGCTGGATAACCGGATAACGACCCGGCTGCACAAGACAAATGCCTTTGGCGCCACCCCTGTGGAAAGTATTGATTTTGTGCTCGAGGGGGGCAGTATTGAGACAGATGGACAGGGGACCCTCCTGACGACGACCTCCTGCCTGCTGTCAGCATCGCGAAACAGGGCCCATACCAGGAAACAGATTGAATCAGCACTTGCCAGGTATCTGGGTGCGAAACGCATCCTCTGGTTTGAGCATGGCCATCTCCAGGGTGACGACACCGACGGCCATATTGATAACCTGATCCGTTTTGTCAACGCTGATACCCTGGTCTATACCTCTTGCAAAGACAGCCATCATCCGGATTTTGCATCATTGGGTCGTATGGAAGCCGAACTAGGGTCGTTACCAAAGGACAATGGGAAACCTTATCACCTGGTTGCATTACCCTTGCCCGTAGTGCTGGATGACAACCATCAGCGTTTACCGGCAAGTTATGCCAACTTTCTGATTATTAACGATGCCGTTCTGGTTCCTGTCTATGACGTCCCTGCTGATGAAGTGGCACTGGACGTCCTTGCTGAATGTTTTGCCGGCCGTAGTATCATTGGCATTGATTGCAGACCACTCATTAAACAATATGGCAGCCTGCATTGCGTAACCATGCAATTGCCTGAAGGAGTCCTGATGTGAAAAACGAGATCAAGGCGGCCGTCGTCCAGCATGGTTGCCAGGGTGATTATCAAAAGAATCTTGAGCAGTCCATCGATGGCATCAATAAGGCGACGGAGCGCGGGGCCAACCTGGTACTATTGCCGGAATTACATACCCTCCCGTATTTCTGTATCTGTGAGGACGGGCGTTATTTTGACCTGGCCGAACCCATCCCCGGCACCACCACGGAGGCACTGGCGATACTGGCACGTGATAGGCAGACCGTGATTGTTGCTTCTGTTTTTGAAAAACGCGCAAGGGGTATTTATCACAACACGGCCGTCGTGCTTGACAGGGACGGCAGCATTGCCGGTACCTACCGGAAAATGCATATCCCGGATGACCCCGGTTATTATGAAAAATATTATTTCACACCCGGCGATCAGGGATTTGTCCCCGTCTCGACTTCCATTGGCAGACTTGGCGTCCTTGTGTGCTGGGATCAGTGGTTCCCCGAGGCCGCCCGGTTGATGGCACTGGCGGGTGCAGAAGTGTTACTGTTTTCCAGCGCCATTGGCTGGGAACCTGGCGACAACAAGCAGGAAAAGGCACGACAGCTCGATGCCTGGATAACCATCCAGAAGGCACATGCCATAGCCAATCATCTGCCGGTACTGGTCAGCAACCGGATCGGGCACGAAACCGATCCGGCAGGAAACACAGACGGTACCGATTTCTGGGGATCGAGTTTCATCGCCGGACCACAGGGTGAATTACTCGCCACGGCGGGCACAGACAAGGCTGCCGTCATCAATGCTGATCTTGATATTGAAAAAACCGAGACCCTGCGGCGCAGCTGGCCCTATTTCCGCGATCGTCGTATCGATCATTATCACGGATTGCTGGAGCGTTTCCTCGATACGACATCACCCCCTGATTGACCATCCGTTCCCCGTGATGATTACCCGGAGTGCGTTCAAGCCGGCCTGGTGGTTACCCGGTGCACATGCGCAGACCATCTGGCCCGGTCTTTTGCATTTTTCACCGGCCCCTGGACTTGCGTGGGAGCGCCTGGAACTGCCTGATGATGATTTTATCGACCTCGTCTGGACGGGCAACCAAGCGGGGCCGATCGTGATCGTGCTGCACGGACTGGAAGGGTCCGTCCACTCCCATTATGCCATGGGCATTCTGTCGGCCATCCATGCCTGCGGCTGGCGTGGTGTGTTTATGCATTTCCGGGGTTGCAGCGGTGAGCACAACCGGCAGGCACGTGGTTATCACTCGGGGGAAACCGGTGATCTGCGTTTTCTCCTGCGGACACTCCGTAACCGCGAACCGTGGGAAAAGATTTCTGCCATCGGCTTTTCCCTGGGCGGTAATGTATTGCTGAAATATCTGGGTGAATATGGCAATGCTGCCATGCTGGATGCCACCGCCGCGGTGTCTGTCCCCTTTGATCTCTCCATCGGTGCGGATCGACTGGAAAGGGGTTTTTCCAGATTCTATCAACACTATCTGATAACCCGGTTACAGACCAGGATGCAGGACAAATTCCGGCACCGGAAGGCACCCTTCCCTGTGGAGAACCTCCGGCAGTGGAATACCTTCCGTTTATTTGATCATCATGTCACCGCCAGATTACACGGCTTTAAAGATGGGGACACCTATTATGCTGAATGCAGTTCACGACCGTTCCTGAAACACATTACCGTACCCACCCTGATCGTGCATGCCAGGGATGACCCGTTCATGACACAGGCCGCTATCCCTGATGCATCCGAACTTTCCGGATCGGTCACTCTCGAACTGAGTGAATCCGGTGGTCATGTCGGCTTTATCGGTGGTGATTACCCATGGCAAGCCGAGTATTGGCTGTACCGGCGATTACCCCAGTTTCTGCAAGGCTATTTAGACACGGGGGAAAACTAGGTTACCATATCGGTATCTTATCAATCATCCAGCACAGGAATTAGCATGCCGGCAACCAGAACAATCTATCTTGCTATTTTTATCGCCTGTATATCACTACTTGGCTTCGGTCTTTATCTGGAACATGTCAAGGGTATTGAACCCTGCCCGTTATGCATACTGCAGAGGATCGCTTATCTGAGCATCGCCCTGATTGCCCTGATTGCGGCTATCCATGGCCCGGGCCTGCTCATGAATCGAATCTACAGCGGCCTGATGATACTGGCAGCACTCTGTGGCGCCGGTGTTGCCATCAGACAGGTATGGTTGCAGCATTTACCCCCGGACCAGGTGCCGGAATGCGGACCCGGTCTGGAATATATGCTGGACTCCTTCCCCTTTGCCGAGGCCCTGAAATTGGTGCTGACCGGCTCCGGCGAATGCGCCGAGGTACTCTGGACGTTCCTCGGGATCAGCATCCCCGAGTGGAGTCTGGTTTGCTTCATTTTTCTTATCGTTGTGAGTATTATCCTGATACTCGGAAAAACACGGTCATCCTGACGCTAACCAATTCATTTCAGGGTGAACCCAGGCAGTAACCATCACTTTCCGTGTTTAGCTTCAAATAGTAAATATACATCGACCAGCCAAGAACTATAATGAACGTGTCCGGACAGGGATGGATCAATAATTAACCGGCACTCAAAGAAATGGTGAGGAGACGACGCATGAGCAAATGTACCTGCATGATATACAGTATCCTGTTGGGGATCTTCAGCGCGCAGACCAATGCCGGTTCCCCGGGCGCAGACCCCCAGGGATTTACCAACAGCAGCCTGAAAGGATTCCATACCGTGGCCATCAATATTGACCCCCCGGATGCACCTTACTATGCCGACATCTCCCGTTATGGTGTCTCCAAAACAGAGCTGGAGAAACAGATTACACAGCGTCTCCAGGGTGTTGGCATCAATGTCATCAGTCTTGAGCAGGCACTCGAAGATCCGGCAGCGGCATTGATTGAACTGAGGCTGAGAGTGGTGCCCAATGATTTATATTATTCAATAGGACTGAATCTGTCCGTCAGACGCAAGGCAGCACTGGCACCGGGCAGTAATGCGTACTACTCTGTGGAGACGTGGTCGGACGGCCTGGTTGGAGGATTGGCACAGACTGATCTGCCGAAAATCTATATTTATACCTCACAGATCGTTGATCGTTTTATCGCCGTATACCAGACCCAGAACTGACACCGGCACCGCCCATGACCCGTATTGATTCTGAATTCAGAAACGCATACCCGGTGGCAATTTGCCGCCAAAACCACGCAGCATTTTTGCCATACCCCCTTTATTGGAGAAGCGTTTCATCATTTTCTGCATCTGGTTGAACTGTTTCAGTAACCGGTTCACATCCTGAACCTGGGTCCCGGAACCGCCGGCTATCCGTTTTTTGCGGGAACCATTAATGATATCGGGTCTGCTTCTTTCCTTCATCGTCATGGAATCAATAATGGCCTCCAGCTTGACGAACTCTTTTTCATTGATCTGCGCAGCGACACCGGCCGGGATCGCCTGCAGACCGGGCAGTTTGTCCATCAAACCGGAGATGCCACCCAGACCGCGCATCTGTTGCAGCTGTTCCCTGAAATCTTTCAGTGAAAACCCTTTCCCCCTGCTGATTTTTCCGGCAAGTTTCTTCGCCTTTTCCTTGTCTGTCTTCTGCTCGACCTCTTCGATCAGGCTGAGCACATCACCCATGCCCAGGATACGGGTTGCCATCCGCTCCGGATAAAACGGGGTCAGCCCGGTACTCTTCTCGCCCGTACCCAGAAATTTGATCGGTTTGCCCGTGACATGACGCACGGTCAATGCTGCCCCGCCCCGTGCATCACCGTCCGTCTTGGTCAGGATCACACCGGTCAATGGCAGGGCGGCATTAAATGCGCCTGCCGCATTAACCGCATCCTGGCCCATCATGCTGTCGATGACAAACAGGGTCTCAACGGGTTTCAGGGTTGCGTGCAGGTCCTGAATCTCCTGCATCATGTCCTTGTCGACGTGCAAACGACCTGCAGTATCGACTATGAGCACATCGGCAAACTGCCTGCGTGCACTGGTCAGGGCCTCTGCTGCGATCTGGACAGCTGTCCCGCGTGCATTACCGGTAAAATAATCAATGCCATTCGCAGCGGCCAATGTCTGTAACTGCTGCATGGCTGCCGGGCGGTAGATATCACAACTGACTGTCACGACCGATTTTTTCTGTGTCTCTCGCAGCCACCTGCCCAGCTTCACTGCGCTGGTCGTTTTACCTGCGCCCTGCAGGCCGGCCAGCAGGATGACGGCGGGTGGTTGCGTATTCAGATTGAGACCCGTGCCGGTATTCCCCATCAATGATACCAGTTCATCACGGACAATCCTGATGACAACCTGTCCCGGAGTGAGACTGGTCATGACCTCCTGACCAACCGCACGCAAACGTATCCGCTCGATGAAATCCCTGACCACGGGCAGTGCCACATCGGCTTCCAGCATGGCCATGCGGACTTCCCTCAGTGTTTCCGAGATATTTTCCTCGCTCAGGCGGCCCTGGCCACGAAGATCCCTGACCACACGGGCCATTCGCTCTGTGAGATGATCAAACATAATGACAGACGGACTATCCGGTTACCTGATTAACGGGAGCCGCGATTCTAGCAGGAATTGACCAATTGCAGAAAATGGATTTCCCGGCTGGCGTATTGAATTAAACACCAGTAGTATTTCCCTGATGTACAATTGCAGATAATGATTTCGGGCCAACCGGTAGAGGGAGATTCATGAGCACCACAGCACTCATTTTTCTGTCGACTGTCTTTTATCTTCTGGCCGCCAGCCTGCTTGGTTATTGTCTGTTTTTTGCCCGGGAAACCCTGGGTAAATTCCGTCCCCCGACGATGGTTCTGAGTGCAATTGCACTGCTTCTCCATGCATTGGTTCTGTATCACACGGTTTTTCTCCACGACGTCCTGGATCTCAGTTTTTACAATGCCATATCGATGATGGCATGGGTGATCACCCTGATCATTGTACTGACCGCCATAACCAAACCGCTTGAAAATATTCTTGTTATCCAGATGCCAATCACGGCAATGTGCCTGCTGCTGGAAACCATCATGCCGGAAAGCCACAACCTGATCAGTTCATTAACGAATGCCCTGCGCGTACATATCCTGTTTTCCGTTTTCGCCTATAGCCTGCTGTCGATTGCCACTGTACAGGCGCTTGTTCTTTCATTCCAGGAACACCAGTTACATAACCAGCAGCCGACACTGATAATGCATATCCTGCCACCCATGCAGGTAATGGAAGATCTGTTGATCCAGTTTCTGGTGTATGGATTCTTTTTGTTGAGCCTGAGTCTGGCAACCGGTTTTATGTTTTTGCACGATATATTCAGCCAGCACCTTGTTCACAAAACGACACTGTCCATCCTGGCCTGGGTGATCTTCGGCAGTCTGTTATGGGGACGCTGGACGTTTGGCTGGCGCGGCAAGAAAGTGATCCACTGGACACTGGGGGGCTTTACTCTGCTCCTGCTTGCTTATTTTGGTTCAAAACTGGTACTCGAACTGATCCTGCACAGGGTGTAACCAGACTTGTAGAGGGAATATCATCCCCGACCATGAAAGCTGATACGATATAATGGCTTGACACCCCCTACCAGTACCCACATATCCCTATCGCACAAGATGAGGTAGATCTTTTTTGAACGAGATACCGCTGTCGGTACTGGTCGGGCTTCTGGGCCTGATGCTCATCCTGTCTGCATTCTTTTCCGGTTCTGAAACCGGAATGATGGCACTTAACCGCTATCGCCTGCGCCATCTGGTTAAAGCCAAGCACCGGGGCGCACTGAAGACCGAGCAGCTCCTGAAGCATCCTGATCGCCTGATAGGACTGGTGCTCCTGGGTAACAACCTGGCCAATTTCCTGGCGGCATCGATTGCCACTGTGATTGGCATCCGGTTACTTGGTGATATCGGCCCGGCGGTCGCCACTGTCATTACGGTCGTTATCTTTCTGATCTTTAGCGAGGTCATGCCAAAGACCGTTGCCGCATTGCATCCGGAAAGGATCGCCTTTCCCGCATCTTATATCCTTGCGCCGTTGATGAAAATTCTTTATCCGGGAGTGTGGATAATCAACCGGGTTGCCAATGGATTGTTGTGGCTGGGCGGGGTTCATGCGAGTGAGCAAATGGATGCGCCATTGACCCGCGAAGAACTACGTACCGTGGTCAGGGAAGCCGGTACCCTGATTCCGCAACGCCATCAACGTATGCTCATCAGCATCCTCGAACTGGAAAACGTGGCCGTTGATGACATCATGGTGCCGCGCAATGAGATGGTCGCAATCAACATCGAGGATTCGGCAAGTGAAATACTTGATTTATTGTATCACTGCCAGCACACCCGTATTCCCGTATTCCATGGTGATATCAATAATGTCATCGGGATGCTGCATATCCGGCAAATCCCGCGCATCCTGAATGACGTGGACCAGTTTTCCCCGGAGGACCTGAAAAAGATTATCACCGAACCCTATTTCGTCCCCGCAGGGACACAACTGCACACCCAACTGAAAAATTTTCAACAACAAAAAAAACGGATTGGACTCGTTGTCGATGAATACGGGGTGATCCAGGGCCTGGTGACCTTTGATGATATCCTGGAAGAGATCGTGGGTGAATTCACCACGGACATGCAGGCATTCAATCTGGATATCCGCCGGCAGGAGGATGGCTCGTACCTCGTCGATGGCACAGCAACCATTCGGGAAATTAACCGCCAGCTCAAGTGGAAATTGCCCGCCACGGGGCCAAGGACGCTGAATGGCCTGATCCTTGAACAACTGGAGCATATCCCTGAAGCAGGCACCAGTTTACGTATTGATAACTACACCATCGAGATCACCCAGGCCGCTGATAATGCCGTTAAACTGGCCAGAATCACAGCCCATTCACACGAATCGTCCAGGCAGGCAGATTAGGCGTTGATTAGAACCTATCTCAAAATTAGCGAGCGCTGGCGAGACCAGGCAAAAATGGGCGAGAAAGCGCAGTTTACACGGTAGTAAATGAGCATTTTGAGCCCTTTTTTAACGCCGTATCGGCAAGCACAGCAATTTTGAGATAGGTTCTAGTCATGGGTCCTGAAACAGGGACAGTACGTCTGCCAGGCGCTTGACTGCCATGATTTCCAGCCCCCCGACCGCCTGCCGGGGCCGGTTGGCAAAGGGGACAACGGCCTGTTTGAATCCATGTTTTACTGCCTCGTTCAGGCGTTCCGGGCCGTTTTGTACCGGGCGGATTTCACCGGACAGGCCTACTTCTCCGAATACCACCAGTTCCCTGGGCAATGGTTGATTGCGCAAGCTGGAGAGGATCGCCAGCAGGATGGGGAGATCGGCACCGGTTTCACTGATGCGGACCCCGCCAACGACATTGACAAAGACATCCTGATCCCCGGTGGAAACACCCACATGTCGGTGTAATACCGCCAGCAGCATCGCCAGTCGATTCTGTTCGAGTCCCAGTATGACACGACGCGGATTAGCCAATAGTGACGCATCCAACAGGGCCTGAACCTCTACCAGCAGGGGGCGTGTCCCCTCCCGCGTTACCATGATAATACTGCCAGGCACCTGTTCATCATGACGTGACAGAAAGATGGCAGAGGGATTACTGACCTCACGCAAACCCTTATCTGTCATTGCAAAGATGCCCAGTTCATTGACTGCGCCATAACGGTTCTTGACCGCACGGACGATGCGATAACGGCTGCTGCTGTCACCCTCAAAATACAGCACCGTGTCTACCATGTGTTCAAGTACTCTTGGCCCCG
>MGXK01000105.1:1143-11196 GCA_001802375.1 Gammaproteobacteria bacterium RBG_16_51_14 | reverse complement strand
ACGGCACCAGGTGCTGATTGCAGAAGTTCGGTATAAACGGTCTGGATGGAATCGATGACAACAGCCTGGGGTTGTTCCCTGCCGGCCGCCGTCAGGATCCGTTCCAGGTTGTTTTCTGTCAGAATGCGTATCTGCTCCAGGGGTAATTGCAGGCGTTGCGCACGAAGCCCGATCTGTTGTGCGGATTCCTCAGCCGTCACATACAAGGTATTCATCTCATTATTTTTTTTCAGACCGGATATGGTTTGCAGCAGGAGGGTGGATTTGCCAATACCGGGATCACCGCCGATCAATATCACTGATCCCCTGACCAGGCCCCCTCCGATCACCCGATCCAGCTCGGGCAGGCCGGTGACAAGACGTGCTTTCACATCGACAGGGACGGTACTGAGAGAACAAACCTCTGCCGGTTCGAACAGGTATTCCGTGAAGCGTGATGGTCTGCCTGCCGGAAAGGTATCCACCACTTCCTCTGTCATGGTGTTCCAGGCGGCACAATCGGGGCACTGCCCGGACCATTTGAGTGCCAGCGCGCCACAGGCGGTACAGTGATACTGGGTCTTCGTTTTAGCCACGCTCTACAAACTCAAGACGCTTGTGTACGCCACATAATAATTCATAGGGGATCGTATCCGCCTGTTGCGCCACATTCTCGACAGGCAAACCCTCTCCCCACAGGACCACCGGGTCACCCACCTTTGCATCCGGTTGCCGGCGCAGGTCTACCGTCAGCATATCCATGGAGGCCCGGCCTACCAGGGCAACCTGCTTCCCGTTGACAAGAACGGGGGTGCCTGATTTTGCGTGGCGCGGAAATCCATCGCCATACCCGGCGGCAACGATTCCCACCGGCATTGCTTCAGGACAACGCCAGCTGGCGCCATAACCAACCGGTTCTCCGGCCTTCAGATGTTGAATCGAGATCAGTTCAGACTGCAAGGTCATCACAGGATGCAACCCGTATTCCTCCCCAAGATGTCCGGCGAACGGAGAAACCCCGTACAGCATCAGTCCCGGTCGGACCCAGTCGGCATGGCTGTCCGGCCATTGCAGAATGGCGGCAGAATTGGCAATGCTCAATTCGGAAGAAATATTCAGACAGATCTCCCGGAAACAGGAAAGTTGTGCCCTGGTAATGGGATTCGCCGGTTCATTGGCAGCAGCCAGATGGGTCATGAGTCGTACCGGGGGCTTGACCATGGCGCAGCTGTGCAGGCGTTGCCATGCCGCCCTGAAATGTTCCGGTGCAAAACCAAGCCGGTGCATCCCGCTGTCGATCTTCATCCAGACAGAGACACGTTGGGCCGTGTTTGCCTGTTCCAGCATGGCGATCTGCGTTTCGTGGTGAACCACGATTTCCAGCCCCAGATCCCGGATTACCGGCAGCTCGCCCGCCTCGTGGGGGCCCTCCAGCAGAACGATGGATTGCCTGATGCCCGCTTCGCGTAGCTGGACAGCTTCCTCCATGCAAGCCACGCCGAAGGCATCTGCCTTTCCCAGCACCCGGGCTACCCGCGTCAGACCGTGTCCATAGGCATCCGCCTTGACGATGGCCATGATCTTCCGGTTCGGGACCAGGTCCTGAATGCGGGAAAAATTATGAATCAGGGCATGCAGATCGATAACGACCCTGGCAGGACGGGTCATTCATACTCCCCTGCCGGGTAACCCCTGTCTCCGATATAGTTTTCGAAACGTGTGTACTTCCCCAAAAAGGCGAGCTTGACCATACCGATCGGTCCATTGCGCTGTTTGCTGATAATGACTTCAGCGATACCTTTGTCCGGACTATCCTCGTTATAGACTTCATCGCGGTAGATAAACAGGATGACATCCGCATCCTGTTCGATGGCGCCACTCTCCCGGAGATCAGACATCACTGGTCGTTTGTTAGGACGCTGTTCCAGACTGCGGTTCAACTGGGACAGTGCAATAACCGGTACGTGCAGTTCCTTTGCCATGGCCTTCAGGGAACGTGAGATCTCCGATATCTCCGTTGCCCGGTTCTCCTTGGTGCCCGGCACCTGCATCAACTGCAGGTAATCGACAACAATGAGATCCAGCCCATGCTCCCGGTAGATACGCCGGCAACGTGCCCGTAATTCTGCAGGCGTCAGTGCAGGCGTATCATCGACAAACATCCTGGCCTCGGACAATATACCGACTGCCGATGTCAGGCGTGGCCAGTCGTCATCGTCAAGGTCTCCGGTGCGTACCTTGTGCTGATCGATCCGGCCCAGCGAGGACATCATGCGCATGGCCAGTTGCTCGCCTGACATTTCCATACTGAAAACGGCAACGGTCAGACGATCCTTGATGGCGGCATGTTCCGCGATATTGATCGCGAGTGCCGTCTTGCCCATGGAGGGACGCCCTGCGATGATGATCAAATCAGATCGTTGCAGACCGGCAGTACGATGGTCCAGATCGTCAAACCCCGTGGCGACACCGGTGATAGGATTATCACGGTGAAATAATTCATCCACCCGGTCCAGGGCAGCGACCAGAAGATCCTTGATGTTCTTGTAACTCTTGCGCCCGCGTGCCTCCCGCTCTGCAATCTCAAATACCGTTTGTTCGGCAAAATCCAGGATTTCGTCACTGCTCCGGCCCTGGGGATTAAAGACCGTTTCGCCAATCTCCGTGGTGGCATGGATCAACTGCCGTAATATGGAGCGTTTGCGGACGATATCCGCATAGGCACTGATATTACTCGTACTCGGGGTGTTTTCCGCGAGGGCGGCAAGATAGGCCATACCACCTGCATCATTGAGTAATTGATGGCTTTCCAGCCATTCGGCAACCGTGACGATATCAAACGGCTTGCCCTCATCATCCAGTGCTGCAATCGCCTGAAAGACGATACGATGATCCTTGCGATAAAAATCCTCTTCATGGACACGTTCGATGACTTTAATCCATGCCTCCTTGTCCAGAAACACCCCGCCCAGAACAGCCTGCTCGGCCTCGATGGAATGAGGCGGGATCTTTAACGCCGTTGTTTCTTTATCCCCGTCAAAGGGGGATTGAGCGGTTTTCTGCATTTGATTCCCCTGGGTATGAAACCCCGAGATAAACAGAATGGCAGGTATTTATGCTACCTGCATCATTGTGTGATTGAGACCGTGCTTTTATAAAAACAATGCCACGGAACCTCTGTATAAGTCCCTAATGTCCCTGATCTGCCACCCCGGCCCCCGCCGGAGAGTTTATGCCCTGCGGGTATTTATGCCCTGTGGTCAACGACATGACGGCAAGGACAACCCTGTTCAGGGTGTCCCCTGCGTAGCAGTCTCCTCTTCAGCAATAACGGTCACCTTTATCTTTGCTTCCACATCCGCAGGTAAGGAAATACTGATCTCGTATACACCAATGGCATGTATTGATCCATCCGGCAAGTGCACTTCATTTTTGGCCAGTTTAACACCGGTCTGCAGCACAGCATCAATGATATCCAGAATGCCCACTGAACCGTATAATTTTCCTTCTTCCCTTGCCTTCCTGGCGATGGTTACTGCTACTGCATTCAGTTTTTCCGCGCGGGTGATCGCTTCACCCCGGACTTCCTGCTGATGATTTTCGAGTTCGGCCCGCCTCGCTTCAAACCTGGCAATATTTTCCTTCGTTGCCGAAACTGCCTTGCCACTGGGTATCAGATAATTACGACCATAGCCTGGCTTGACCTTGACCTGATCACCCAGCTCACCCAGCTTATGTATTTTTTCAAGCAATATTACTTCCATCTCACTACCTCTTTTGATTTCGTCATATGATAACAGACCGTCCTATGTTTTGTTATCCCGCCCGGGATTACCATGCCACATCAACAGGGAATCGGCTATCCCGAGACAGGCCAGAAACAGCACACTCTGTGGTACGGAAAATAACACAACATACATGCCAAATAACCAGGCAGCGGACAGATTGCCTTTTTTTACAAACCTGTGAACCATTGCTATCCCATGAAACAGGTACAGGAATACCGTGATAATCAGGATATCCCGCAGCATCGAGTGCAACGGTTCAGTGCTGGTCATCATCAACAGCAGAGCGGGTGCAGCAAACACCAGTAACATCCTGGGCAGGCGCAGGGCCCTGAATTCCTCACCAAAACCACCAGGATTGAACAAACCGGACTGCCACCAGCGGGCAATGAACATGGTCAATACCAGACTGGTAACCAGGCCCGCTGCAATCATTGCATTCAGCAACGGCATAACCGGTTCCAATGTCTGCCTGTACCGGAAACCCAGGTCAGCCGGCAGGGTGATCTCGATCCAGGTATCCAGCCAGTGCTGCCACCAGGCAGCCGCATTATCGGTTACCATGGTCATGACCACAATAAAACCAATCCCGATTACCCCTGCAACCAGAACCATTATACCCTGTGAACCTGTGCTGCGCAGGGCTGTGGAACATAGCCAGACCGGCAACCATATTACAACAGCGAATGCCAGACAAATCTGCGGTGGAATTTGTGCCAGCAAGACAAACAATCCCATGGCAAACAGACAACCAATCAAGATCTGGAAACCGATCACCGCACCACGTCTCAGTGTGATCAGACCCACCGGGACACCACTGAGTTGATATGCAAACGGTGATAATATGAATGAGACCAGCGCCAGCAGAGTAATTACAGCGACCGCCTGCAGACGACCACGCATGATGTAATTACCCAGCTGCATCTGCGTAATCACCCGTTATGTGAATCTTGTCTGACCGCTTTCCGTAACCATAGTGGTTACCTGGAGTTCGGCAGACCATCAACTGCCACGTAATTGACCGATTATGTTAATTAAAAACAGGATTAATGCGAGTCGCAATAGGGAATCAGGGCAAGAAAACGTGCACGCTTGACTGCAATCGCCAGTTGTCTCTGATAGCGTGTACTGGTACCTGATATCCTGCTAGGTATGATTTTCCCGGTTTCGGTGACGTAGTTTTTCAGAAGATTTAGATCCTTGTAATCAATCTCCTTGATGCCTTCAACGGTAAATTTGCAATACCGCCTGCGCTTGAAATAACGTGACATGTCTGAACCTCTCTCTTGATTCATTATTCGTATATCGCCTGTACCCGGGCGTTATCCTCAACCAGATGCATTCTCTTCTTCAGGGGTCTTCTACAGGCATTTCTTCGGCAGGCCCAGCTTCACCTGATGTACTGATCTCGTCTGCATGGTTCGTTCCTTCAGCACTGCCCAGGATGACATTTTCCTCATCACCCTCGAATACTTCCTCTTCCCTGCGTGTGTCATCCCCGTGTTCCCTGGATTTGACCAGAAGGGATGGTTCCCTAATCGCCTCGTCACGGCAGGTCACCAGATTTCTGATAACGGCGTCATTAAACCGGAACCCACTGGTAAGCTGGGACAGCGTTTCGGCATCACACTCAATGTTCATGAGCACGTAATGTGCCTTGTGCACCTTGTTGATTGGATAGGCAAGAAGACGTCGGCCCCAGTCTTCCAGACGGTGGACAGCACCACCATTGGTGGTGATCATATTCTGGTACCGTTCGATCATTGCCGGTACCTGCTCACTCTGGTCTGGATGGACCATGAATACTATTTCATAATGTCGCATTATCTTATCCCCTCGGTTTGACAGCCTCCCGGATAATAATATTTCGGTGAGGCAAGGTTTGATGAGGGCGCGATTGTAATGGATAGACCGGATTCGTGCAATCAAACCCGGGCTGACACGAAAAAAGTCATAAAATTCATGGGATGCCCTGCCTTCCTGAGGCATAACGCCATGTCATTCCCGCTCCCTGTTATTACGCACTCCGCTGACGTACCGCTTCAAAGAGACAAATCCCGGTGGCGACAGATAAGTTAAGACTCCCGATGCTGCCATGCATGGGAATCCTGACCAGTCTGTCACAATATTGTTTTGTGTTATGCCTGAGTCCACTGCCTTCCGCCCCCATAACAAATGCCAGGGGTGTTGTCAGATCGACACTATACAGACTCTCGTTTGCTTCATCGTCCGTGCCGATAAGCCAGATGCCGGCTTCCTGCAACCGGCGCAGGGTCCTGGCAAGATTCGCCACAGAAATAACAGTAACCGTCTCTGCTGCACCGCTGGCAACTTTCTGCACAGTAGCAGTGACGCTGACAGTGTGATCCCGCGGGATGATGACGGCGGTAACACCGGCAGCATCTGCCGTCCGCAGACAGGCCCCCAGATTGTGCGGATCCTGTACACCATCCAGAACCAGGAACAAGGCAGATTTTTTATCAAGATTATCCAGTAAAGACTGTACATCCCCTTCCTGTTGCAACGGGGGTTTTCGCTGCCGTAAAACGACACCCTGATGCCGGTTTCCACCAGCGAGTTTATCCAGGGTCGTGCGCGGGACTTCCTGTAATAACAGGGAATTCGAACCCGCCAACTCGATCAACTGTTTCAGGACTGCCGACCGGGGCGATGCCTGGATCCAGAAATCCAGAATCGATTCCGGTGATCGTTCAATGACATACCGCACAGCATGGACACCGTAAACAATTTCAGTCTTGTCTTTTGGCATTTGCCTTTTGTCTTTTATATCAGCCAGAGAACACATCGGGATCACGGAATACAAAACTGCCATATCCTCTCTCCGTGCCCCCTGTGGTAAGCTTTCTGTAAGATTAAACGATGTTTATTCCCCAAGAAGTATTTTAGGGCTATTCACTAAATAGTCGCCAGTTACGCTTTTTCTGCTAACTCAAAATCGATCTTGCGATCATCCAGATCAACACGGGTTACAACGACACGCACACGATTTGCCAGACGGAAAAGTTTAGCTGTGCGTTCCCCGCGCAGACGATGCCCGACCGGATCAAAATGATAGTAATCAGCAGGGAGTGCCGTGATATGTACCAGACCTTCAACATAAACCCCATCCAGTTCGACAAATATCCCGAATGAAGTGACTGAACTGATCGTGCCATTAAATGTTTCACCCACCCTGTCCTGCATGAATTCACATTTCAGTCGCTGTATTGCATCACGGCTTGCGTCCTCTGCCCGCCGTTCGGTCATGGAACAGTGCTCACCCAGTAAATGCATGGCCTCCTTGTCATAGGGATATGATTTTCCGGGCTTCGCCCTGATTAAATAACGGATGGCACGATGCACCAGCAAATCCGGGTAGCGCCGGATGGGCGAGGTAAAATGGGTATACACCGGGAATCCCAGGCCGAAATGGCCGGCATTGTCAGGACTATATACCGCCAGGGGCATACTCCTCAGGAGTATTGTTTCGATCAAATGGGCATCATCACGTTTCTGTACTGTTTCAACCAGATGCGCATAGTCCATTGCCGTCGGTTCCTCAGATCCGCTTAAAACCAGTCCGAGTTCACCCAGAAAGGCACGCACATCGTCAAGTTTCTCCTGCTTTGGTGTATCGTGAATGCGATACAGGATCGGTAATTTGCTTTCCTGGAGATACTCACCAGCCGCTACATTAGCTGCCAGCATGAATTCCTCGATCATGCGATGGGCATCATTACGCTGAAGTGGCCGGATATCAGCTATACGGCCCTTTTCATCAAACTCAAGTCGTGTCTCAACTGATGAAAAATCGATGAGTCCATGCCTGCGACGCCGCGCCTGCAACACTGTAAAGAGTGTATGCAGATCCTCAAGACAGGGAATCAGTGTCCGATATTTTTTGCGTGTAGTTGCATTTTTTTCTATCAGAATCGACGCAACCTCCGTATAGGTCAAACGCGCTGCCGAACGTATGACACCTTCAAAAAACCGGAAATGTTTCGCCTTGCCTTTCCTGTTGATGTGAAGCTCGCAAACCAGACACAGACGCTCCACGTCCGGTTTGAGTGAGCACAGTTCGTTAGACAGGATTTCCGGCAGCATCGGGATTACCCGTTGTGGAAAATAGATTGAAGTGCCTCTCAGTGCGGCCTCTGCATCCAGTGCTGAACCCGGCAGGACATAATGTGAAACATCAGCGATCGCGACCAGGAGTCGCCAGCCCTGATCCTGCTTTTCGCAATAAACAGCATCATCGAAATCCCTGGCATCCTCACCATCAATCGTGACCAGCGGCAGTGCACGCAGGTCCTCGCGTGAATGAAAGTCCTGCCCGTTGCTGTCAGTACGGAATTGTTTACATTCAGACAGGACCTCTTCCGGCCAGTCATAAGGTAACTCATGGGCCCGGATGGCGATGTCAACGGCCATCCCCGCCTGCATATGATCACCGATAATTTCAGTAATGCGCCCGACCGGCCGCATGTGTTTTTCCGGCTGGGTAATCAGTTCCGTGATGACAAATTGTCCACGGACAGCGCCATTCAGGCATTCAGGCGTGATCAGAATGTCCTGGTGTATGCGTCTGTTATCCGGCACAACAAAACTGATATTCCCTTCCTGATACAGTCTTCCCACAACACGATGATTCGCCCTGTCCAGCACCTCAACCAGGGCACCTTCCCGCCGCCCGCGCCGATCTATCCCGACCAGACGGACCAGTGCCCGATCCCCATGCAGCAGGGAACGCATCTCACGCGCCGACAGGAATAAATCACCTCCCCCTTCATCGGGCACAAGAAAACCATAACCATCCGGGTGCCCGATAACCCTGCCACGAAACAGATCCATCTTTACGATCAGACCATAGCCACCACGCCGGTTGCGGACCAACTGGCCCTCCTGTGTCATGGCCATGAGTCGGCGTCCAAGCGCGCGCCGGGCATCCTTGTCAATCACCCCCAGCGCGTCTGTGATATGTTGGCGGGTACGCGGTTTCCCGCAGGACTGCAGAAAATCCATAATCTGCTGTCGTTCAGGCACCAGGGGACTGTTTTTGCTGTTCTCCCGAGTATTCTTTTTCTTATTCATATTCGATTTTCAATACATTGACAATGCCCAAACAGCCCGGTAGAGTCCGCCGTTCTTCCAAATATTCACTGAATTGCCGTGGTGGCGGAATTGGTAGACGCGCTAGCTTCAGGTGCTAGTGGGGGTAACCCCGTGGAGGTTCAAGTCCTCTCCTCGGCACCAGCATTTCTGAGCTGCTTTATTACGGCAGTTTGCAAAGAACCTGCCGGGCAAATCACCCTGTTTCTTACAATCATACGAATCAGAATTTTTTCTTGATTTTATCAACCCCATGCACAGATACGATTGCCCTCTAATTTATCTCCACTTCAATATCTTTAATTTTCAACAATCGTGTTTATAACGCTGCGCAAGATTTTCTCGCCAATCATCATGGCAATAAATTCGTCGTCGCATTCACTTCCCAATGCATCTTCCTGTCCCTGATACTGCCGTCATCAATCTGCTTCAGATAAACTGTTCTTTTCATATCGACAAATTCCATGACCCGGTCTCAGTGTTAACCGTACGGGGAATATTATATGAAAAAGAGGCATCCCGACATCCCGCTATCCCGGATCGTGTAGTGGTTAACCTGTGCCACGTTATTACTGCCTTCAAATATCCGGGGTCGTATTGCGTACGATCGGATGATGTATTCCCGTAACCCTGTTTCATCATCACGAGGAAAAGCTCCTGGTTTCACCCGGCTTTCGCAGCATCTTATCCACTTCACCCAGGTGTTGTTCCTCCTCAGATACCATCCGCCGTGCATACTCCTCCAGCAGAACAGATTTGTCCCGTGCTAGTTCCAGAAGTTTCTGATATTGGGCAAGCGCGGTTTGCTCGACCTCCAGTGATTCACGCAGGATGTCACCGATATCATGTTTTTGTGTCTCCGTCAGCGGACCGATGGCGAGGGAAGGATGTTCGCCAAGATGGGTTATCATCTCACCCGCCTCCTGGGCATGGCGCAGGCCCTCGTCAGCCTGTGCCCTCAACCAGGACACAATAGGAATGCGGTTATAACCGAACACCATCAAGGAATAGTGTGTATAACGCACGACCCCTGCCAATTCCAGCCCCAGAATCGTATTTAACACCTTGACCACCGCTGCCTTGTCCAGTTGTTGTGCAGACATGATTTATCTCCCGCCTTGCGCCTTTGTGAGGATACTTGCCACTATTACGTATAGTTGAGAGTACCCAATGGTGTCAA
>MGXK01000105.1:228-1024 GCA_001802375.1 Gammaproteobacteria bacterium RBG_16_51_14 | reverse complement strand
AGCCATGGGGTGATTGCAAACTGATAGGAAAATTCCACCACGGTTTCCCCCTCTTCCATGCCGGGGTTGGCATCAATGAAATTATCACTCGTACCCGCATGGGCATACGCCAGACCGATAATATCCTCATCCCTCCCGGGTAACAGTCCGGTATAGTGGATCCCCACACCGGTATAGAGGTCAACCTGGTTTCTGTCTGTTTCGGTAAGGCCAAGTTGCATGAAGGCCCCCAGACCTTGTGAAACATCCTTTTCACTGAACAGGAGCTGCTCACCGATAATATAAAATCCCCTGTTATCGTCACGCGTGGTACCACGAAAATCCTCGAATTCCATGGTGTGATACCAGCCACCCAGTCCGAGCTTGTAATAACCCGGTGTGGATGGATCTCCCCCTCCCAACAGTGCGCCTTCGAGACCAAGAAACAGGCCATCCCCCTTATCGAAATTGATATGAGTTCCCCTCGGATTCCCCGGATCCCCCGGGACTCCGTCATAAACCACGGTCTTCAGGTAGGTGTTCTCTGTCGGCTGCCAGGCCAGACGTGTCGCCAGTGCCGTGGTTGCAAAGATGGATGGCCCCACCTGTGACACCTCTGCGCCTATTCCGAAGGAACTGTTGATGAAAAGACCCGCATATTCGAGCACATAAAACTCAGAATTGTAATCATGCAGGCCGAGCAGGATGGAAAAGCGATCTTCCAGAAAACGATGTTCGTACCATGCCTCGTAGACCTTGAAGGTATTTACCGCCTCAATATTGCTGGTAATCTCGAAATCACCAATCCTGGCCGAGG
>MGXK01000105.1:0-211 GCA_001802375.1 Gammaproteobacteria bacterium RBG_16_51_14 | reverse complement strand
GCCAGCAGATAGAGATGGAACGTGCCATTGTTCCACCAGCCTGCCGCCCCCGTATCGAGCCAGGCAATCAGGTCCAGATTACCCGGTGCTTCAAATCCTTCATCAACACCCCCTTCCAGATTTGTCATTAAATCGATAGTAAATGTTGCCTCAAAGGTATGGCCCGATTCTTCATGCGCCAGCTGTATTCCATCACGGTCTCCGAACAGAT
>MGXK01000104.1:45948-47712 GCA_001802375.1 Gammaproteobacteria bacterium RBG_16_51_14 | reverse complement strand
CGGATGACGAATTGCGGCAGCTTGAGGCCTTCTTCGGCAGGAAACCGGCCTTTGACAGCTAAGCCAGGGTTGCTGAAATATACCTGCCGAATCCTTTTCACTTCTTTTGTCTTTCATTTTCCCACACATTGATAAAGCCATCCCGGTTCGGCATCTTCACCTGCATCAGGGTCCCGGCATCCAATGTGGTCTCCTCATCAATGATCCCGTTCAGGTAGAGCAGATAGGCGGTGATCGCATAGGTGTTATCATTGGTTAACAGACCGGGTTTATCCATGGGCATGGAGCGCCGGTTGAAATCAAACAGGGTGGTGGCATAGGGCCAGTAGGTGCCGATCGTCTGGTCCGGCCACTCTCCCGTCAATCCCATTTCAGCACCGGCCAACGGATCGGCGCTTGACCCTGTCCCGCCTTCACCGTGACAGGCGAGACATTGCCTGTCATAGATGAGCTTCCCCTGCGCAACGCTGCCTGAGCCCGGTGGCAATCCGGTGCCATCCGGAAACACATTGATGTCAAAGCGGGCAATCTCCCCGGCAGACGCCGCGCGTCCCAGATGCGGGCCCACCGGTGCGTCTGCCCGGCTGAGCTCAATCCCAGCCGGTATCGATGCGAACAGGATCAGTGCCGGCAGAAGGTGTTTCATTCCCGTCATAGACATGACTCACATAACCATCTCCGGCGATCGCCCAGGAGACAATTGCATTATAGTGAAAATAACCGTGACGTCCGCGCCGTGCCACCAGTTCGGATCTCTCCGGTTGTATATAACCCGTTTCATCGATTGCCCGGCTCTTTAACACAGCGGAACCACCATCCCACTGCCAGGCAAGGCGAAAACGGGTAAAACTCCTGGCCAGCACCGGTTCATCCAGATGGGCCTCGGCCCAGGTCCTGCCGCCATCGGCGGAGACGTCTACTTTTCTGATCCTGCCTCGGCCACTCCAGGCCAGGCCCTTAATCTGGTATAAGCCGGGGCCAGGGATCAGATTGCCTGCGGAGGGTGAGGTAATCAGTGACTTGGCTTCCATCTCGAAGGTAAACATGAGGGCCTTGCCGGAGGGCTGGAGTTCCGTGTACTTGGAAGTCTCATTGCGCGCCATCACCGGTTGATCGGTAACCTGGATACGTCGCAGCCATTTCACGTTGAGGACGCCCTCCCAGCCCGGCAGGATCAGGCGCATCGGGTAGCCGTTCTCGGGACGCAGTCGTTCACCGTTCTGGTACAGGGCGAGCATGGCATCCTCATAGGCCTTCTCCACCGGGATGCTGATATTCATGGCAAAGGCATCGGCCCCTTCCGCGATCAGCCACTTCGCCCTTTTATCGATGCCGGTTTCATCAAGGATGGTCGCCAGCGGGATCCCCGTCCATTCACTGCAGGAGACCAGTCCATGAAAAAAACCGGCGGCTGCCCTGGACGGCTGAATATTCCAGCCAGCATTGCTGTTGCCCCCGCATTCCAGAAAACAGATCCTCGATACCATGGGATAACGCAGCAGATTTTCTACCGTGAAAAAGGAAGGATTGTTCACCAGCCCATGGATCAGTAACTGATGCCGGTCGGGGTCTATCTGTGGTACTCCGTTATGATGGCGTTCGTAATGAAGACCGTTCGGGGTAATGGTTCCTTCGAGCAGATGCAGCGGGGTCCAGGAGGCCCCGTTACCGCTGAGCGCCCGGTTGGCGGAGGCCCAGCGTACCACCCCTGATTCATGCCCGGATGGCATGCCGTAGGGCGAGAACGGTTCGCCGGGTTCACGC
>MGXK01000104.1:45445-45810 GCA_001802375.1 Gammaproteobacteria bacterium RBG_16_51_14 | reverse complement strand
CATCAGGTACAGCATCACCGCGTTTATTGCCGCCCATGTCCCGCTTCCCTCATTGGTCTTCTGCTCATGTCATGCTGAATCCATCGTCTCCGGCGTGTGTCCCGGCCTTACGCTGTCTCTGATAATAATCCCGTTACTCCGTTTTCGCAGCCGTTTCGTTTTTTTGCCTGCCGGGAACCGCTTGCAGATCCGCCTTGGTCAGGAGAAACACCCCGTGGCCACCATACTCGAAATCAAGCCACAGGAAAGGGACAACAGGGAATGCCTCCACCAGGGCCTCTTCACTGTTACCCACCTCAACCACGAGGATGCCGTCCTCCGCCAGGTAACGATGTGCCTCCGCCAGGATGCGCCTGACAATATCA
>MGXK01000104.1:23108-45416 GCA_001802375.1 Gammaproteobacteria bacterium RBG_16_51_14 | reverse complement strand
CTGCCGGCACACAGGCCTTGCACCGGTTCATGGGTATACTCTGCCGGCAACCCCGCCATCTCATTCGCATCGACATAGGGGGGGTTGCTCACGATCAGGTCATAGCGATTGGCTTGCAGATGCTGGAACAGATCAGAGTGAATCGCGGCGACCCGGCCCTGCAAGCCGTAACGTTCGATATTGAGCCGGGCGACAGCAAGCGCCTCCTCGCTGATATCAACGGCATCCACCATGGCCCCTTCGAAGGCAATGGCACAGGCAATCGCGATGCAGCCACCACCGGTGCCAAGATCCAGAATCCTCCTGACCCGTTCTTGCCGTAACCAGGGGGAAAACTGTTCTTCGATTAATTCCGCAATCGGCGAACGCGGGATCAGCACCCTTTCATCCGTGTAAAAAGAAAGCCCGGCAAACCATGCCTCCTTCAGGAGATAGGCGGCAGGTTTACGCTGCCTGATCCTTGCCTCGATCAGTTGCCGGACGTGATCGATGTCCGGCTGCGGCAGCACATCATCAAGTACCGCATCCGCGACATCGAACGGGAATCCCAGTGCCCGCAATACCAGGAACACGGCCTCAGCATAGGGGTTATCCGTGCCGTGACCGTAATACAGTCCTGCCTTCGCAAACCGCCTTTCAGCCTCGTGGATTAACTGACGTGGGGTCAGCATGGCCCGGACCAATCAGGATTGGTATTGATGCTCCCGTTTCGCATTGTTTATCTTCGTGCCTTGTCACTTCCGGTGGCATCATTAACACACACGATTAAAAAAATGGGCACATTGATCCCTCGTGAACCTGGCAGGACGCGAACACCGGAGGATTGCCCCGCGAACCGGAATATGGATAATCCCCTGAAAACGGATTTCACTCCTGCCTATATGAGCGGCTGGTAGCCAGGTATGGTTGCCGGGTCAATCTCATCGATCAGTTCAGGCGGTAAAAATTGCCCCGCATACTGTTGATAGATTTTCTGATCCATAAAGACATCAAACAAATCAGGATCGATGTGTCTTCCCACCTTCAAACGACCAAGGATGGTAAGTGCCTGCGACAGTTTCATGCCCTTCTTGTAGGGACGATCACCGGCCGTTAATGCCTCGAAGATATCCGCAATAACCATCATCCGCGCCGGTACCGACATCTGATCTCGGGTAAGTCCCCTCGGATAACCGGTACCATCTATCTTTTCATGATGACCCCCTGCATATTCGGGGACGTTACGCAGGTGTTTCGGATAGGGCAGGGATTCCAGCATTTTTATCGTCATGGAGATGTGATTGTTGATGATCTGGCGCTCCCGCAAGGTCAGTGTGCCGCGACCGATGATGAGGTTCATAATCTCGTTTTCACTCAGCAGGTTCTGCTCCCGCCCATCGGGTCCAACCCACTGGCGGGTAGCGATCTCATAGATATGCTGTATATCATCGTCGTTCATGGATTCACCGCCGATATTGCTCTGCCGGATGAATTCCAGTTCTGATTCGAGTTGTTCTATCCCTTTCGACAATTCCTCGTTGCCTGCGGATCCCGGGTCATTGCCGGATTGCCGCAGCTGTTCCTGCAGCGCGGCGATTTGCAAATCCCGCTTCAGCACTTCAAAACGGGTTTCCACCAGTTTGATGCGGTCAAAGATCGTCTCCAGCTTGGTGCCCTTGTCCACCACATATTCCGGTGTCGTAATCTTGCCGCAGTCATGCAGCCAGCCCGCCACATCCAGTGCATATTTGTCATCTTCACTCATGTTGAAATCCTTCAACGGTCCCCGGTCGATGTCACAGACTGCCTTCGCAATCATATTGGTCAGCACCGGCACCCGCCGGCAGTGCCCGCCGGTATACGGTGACTTCTCGTCAATCGCACTCGCGATCAATTTGATCATGGCATCAAACAATTCTTTCTGCGCCTCGATCAGGCTGCGGTTGGTGATGGTGACGGCGGCCTGTGAGGCCAGGGATTCAACGATGTGCTGATCGAGATCGGTGAAGGGCCTTACCCCGCCAGTGGCCGGATCAAGGGCATTGATCAGTTGCAGGACACCGATGTTCTCATTTTCATGATTGGTCATCGGCACCGTCAGAAACGAGGTGGAACGGTACCCTGTTTTCTTGTCGAAACTGCGCGTTCCGGAGAAATCAAATTTCCTGCTGGTATAGGCATTCGGGATATTGACCGTTTTACCACTCACCGCTGCCCAGGCCGCCACCATATTTTTATTTGGCTTTCCATCATCGCCATAGAGTGCTATCGGATAAAATTTGATTGGTTCACCACTGACCCCGCCCTTGTGGATACCCAGTGATTCCGTATGCATGATCTCGAATTTCAGGTGATCGTCGATACGTGTGTACAAGGTGCCGCCGTCGGCATGGGTGAACTGCATCGCCTTGCGCAGGATCATCTCCAGCACCCGGCCATGATCCTTTTCCGCCGACAGGGCGATACCGATGGCATTCAGTTCGGTAAGGAGTTTGAAGATATTTTCCTGTGTATCACCCATGTGTGGTTTACGTGGAATAGTAATTTATGAAAGGTCTGAATAATTCCATACCCCACCAGGGGGTACCGAGGTCCTGAAATTTTCAGACTGCGGAAACCCTGAATTAATCAGGGTTTCCTTAATATACATTCTAGTCGATTTGCCTGCACGGACAACCGGAACATCCCACACCGGTTTCCATGCGATTACCATAACCTTATAGTGGCCATCATACCTGCCCCGCTTTCAGGTGATGCCTGTTACCAGAACATGCAGTGACTACTGCATCACGTACCGTCCTGCGTGTTTTTGCTTCCTGCCAGATCGAGAAACAGGGCATTCAGCCTGTGCACAAAGCCGGCCGGGTCTTCCAGTTGCCCTCCTTCACTGAGCAGGGCCTGGTCAAACAGGATACGCGCCCACTCGGCAAAACGGCCGTCATCGGTTTCATCCTTCAGTCGCATGACGATCGGATGTTCCGGGTTGATCTCCAGGATGGGTTTCACTGCCGGGATGGATTGCCCCGTTGCCTTGAGGATTTTTTCCAGGTGCCTTCCCATATCGTGCTCATCCGAGACCAGACAGGCCGGGGATGTCGTCAACCGGTTCGTCGTGCGTACCTCCTTGACCTTGTCACCCAGGGATTGCCTGATCCGTTCTGTCAATCCATCCTGGCCCTGGTTTGTGTTTTCCGCCTGATCCTCTTGATCCTGGTCTTCCAGATCCCCCAGATCGAGCTCTCCCCTGGTCACCGATTGCAGCGGCTTGCCATCAAATTCATGCAAATGAGCCGTCACCCACTCATCAATGGGATCGGTCAATAATAAGACCTCGATCCCTTTTTTACGGAAAACCTCCAGATGCGGGCTGTTCCTTGCGGTCACAAAATTCTCTGCCGTGAGATAATAGATTGCCTTTTGCCCCTGCTGCATACGTTCCATATAGTTCATCAGTGAAACCGCCTGTTTGTCACTGTCGTCATGGGTAGATGCAAACCGGAACAACCTGGCAATCTCCTCCTTGTCATCCTTTGCTTCAATCACACCCTCTTTCAGTACACGTCCAAATTCATTCCAGAAACCGGCATATTTTTCCGCATCCCTGTCCGCCATGTCCTGTAACAGGCCAAGGACCTTTTTCGTACACCCGGCACGGATGGAATCAATGGTCCTGTTGTTCTGCAGGATCTCACGGGAGATATTCAACGGCAGATCATCCGAGTCCACCACACCGCGCACGAAACGCAGCCAGGCAGGTATCAGTTGTTCGGCATCATCCATGATAAAAACACGCCGTACATAAAGTTTGATTCCGTGCCGCTGTTCACGATCCCACAGATCAAACTGTGCATGGGAAGGGATAAACAGCAGGCTGGTATATTCCAGTTTCCCCTCAACCTTGCTGTGCAGATAGGTCAGTGGATCCTCGAAATCATGGGCGACATGCTTGTAAAATTCATGATATTCCTCTTCGCTGATATCCTTTTTATTCCTTGCCCACAGGGCGGTTGCACTGTTGACGGTTTCATCCCCCTTTTCATCCTTGCCTTCCCTGATCATAAGTATGGGTAGTGAGATATGGTCAGAATATTTACGGATGATGCCGCGCAGCCGGTAACTGTTCAGAAATTCATCCATACCATCACGCAGACAGAGAACGACCCGCGTCCCGCGCTTTGGCCTGTCAACGGTTTCAATGGTGTAATCGCTTTCACCGGTGGAGATCCAGCGTACGCCTTCGCCGCGAGACAGGCCGGCGCGGCGTGTCGTCACCTCCACTTTCCGGGCAACGATAAATGACGAATAAAAACCGACACCGAACTGGCCTATCAAATGGACGTCCTTGTTCTGGTCTCCGGTGAGGGCGTTGAAAAACTGGCGTGTCCCGGATTTGGCGATCGTGCCGAGGTTATCTATGACCTCTTCCCGTGACATGCCAATCCCGTTATCCATGACTGTAATCGTTTTCTGCTTTTCATCGAACTCGACCCGAATCGCCAGATCGGTGTCATTTTCATAAAGACTGTCATCTTTAAGTGCCTCAAACCGCAGTTTATCGGCGGCGTCCGAGGCATTGGAAATCAATTCCCGCAGGAAGATCTCCTTGTTGCTGTAGAGCGAATGGATCATCAGATCCAGTAACTGCCGGATCTCGGCCTGGAATCCCAGGGTTTCCTGTCTGGCTTCAATACTCATAAATGTTTATCTTCCCCTTGTATCAGATAGTCAACATCCGTACATCTTGGGATAATCCCTGAAGATTTCAAGTAAAAAAGCGATCGTTCTGTCCGATTCAATTTCAGCAGGCGCAATTGCTTTGCCCCGTTTTTCGGGCCATACTTGGTCGAGGTGACAAATGCAAGCAGGTTATTTTCTGATGGAGGTTATCCCAATGAAACGTTTCTTCAAACAACTAGGCCAGGGTATGACGGAATACATCATCATTGTTGCCCTGATTGCCATTGCGGCCATTGCAGCTTACGGGCTGTTTGGTGATGTAGTCCGTAACCAGGTCGGTGGCATGGCCTCCGAACTCGGTGGTGCAGAAGGCTCTGCACAAGTCAGTGCTGCCAACGCGGCAGCCACGGCGACATCGGGTGTCACTGGCACCAAGACATTGAAAGATTACGCAGACTGACCGATTTTCTGATCCTGCGGGATCATCACAACAATCATAAACAGTTAGTCCTGCATGGGGGTATGTAGGATGTACGGTGAAGATGGCATGTCATAACACCTGTTTATGCAAGGCCAGAGAACGAGGGCAAGCCATGGTCTTCGTCCTTCTGTTTCTGCCCGTCCTCATCCTGTCACTCCTGTTTCTGTACAAGGCCGGGATCGTCACCAGTGAAAAGATGCAACTGCAGAATGCAGCAGATGCGGCGGCTTACAGCACTTCACTGATTGAGGCCCGCGACCTCAACTACATGGCCTATACCAACCGGGCCATGATCGCCAATGAGGTTGCTATCGGCCAGATGGTAGGGCTCGCCTCCTGGGCGCGTAACTGGAAGTCCTACGGCGATTACCTCAATGCCTACGACAAATTAATCCTGGCACCACTGACGTTGGGGGCTTCTACCGCATTCATCACGCCACTTAGCATGGTCTTTACCGTCCCCGGTGTGCCGGCATCCAGTTTCATGGGTACCATCGCCAAGGTCGGTGCCCAGGTCCTGTCCTTTATCAACAAGATCTACGGCGGTTCGCAGACGGGATTCCATATCGTCAGCATGCTCTATGCGGCGGGGACCATCCCTGATGTAATTGATAAAAATACCGATGATGCCGGGTTGTCGCCCTTCGGTATCCTGTCCCTGATAGGTCATATGTACACCTATGGGGCCATACCCGGTACTCCCGGCTCTTTTATCAAGACTTATTCCCCCACCGGCACGGGGGAATCTGATATTGAGGGAATGGAACGTTTTGCTGCAACGGCACGGCAGTCCCGTGACGAATTCACCCAACAGCGCGGCTGGGATTTTACCCTGCCCATCATACCGCAGTTCACTTTACCCATTTCCATCCCGGTATGGCCCCTGCCGCCGATTACCGCAGACCTTGAATTTGATATGCATTTTTCCTTCGTCATGCGGCGCCTCGGGGGCAGTGAATTGCGCTATGTCGGTAACGAGGCCCGTGGCGATAAATTCAATTGGTCTGCGGCCGATGATACCGACGTCGGACTTGATTTTCATTTCTGTATCGATTTCAGTCTGACCGTGGACCTGGGACCGCTCGGCTCAGAGAGCATTGACATTTTTTCTGCCTGTATTGCTGCCGGTGCCGGTTCGGTCGATTTACGCGGCAGTATCGCCGGTATTGATATTGTTATCCTGGACAATCTCCCCTTCCCGACCTCGATCCCGTTCTCAGGGGCTGCCTATCAGAGCGGCAAATCGAAAGTGGTCGATGTCGCAGGGGAAGCCGCAGAACATTACGGTACCGCTCCGTCTAACCGGATCGCCTGGCTGACCGGATTACCGCCTGCCCTGCCTATTACCCTGCAGATGCCGATGGCCACCAATCAAAGCAGCACCTACAAGGGCCTGCCGAGATACAACGACACCGTTCCCGTAGACGACCCATGGGGATTCCAGGCACCTTTTCTCTTTCTTGGGGTAACCAAGGATTTTGACGAAACCAACAAGACCGGTCCACGTCCGGTCGGTCAATTCGCGATGAACTATGGCGAGGACGGGGCCGGAAGTACCAACAACCTGACCGACGAACTGGGTGCGGTTGCCAAATCCGAGGTGTATTTCAGCCGTCCCAGCAACCCCCTGGACCCGGCCTCGGGTTATTTTGGCCGGGTTGACGGCTACACCGAATATGGCAGTGCCTTCAATCCGTACTGGCAGGCCCGGCTGGCACCGACCACCCATGCCGAGCGCGTGGTGTCACTGTGGCTGCAGCAGAGTCAGTCCTTCGGCACCATCGCGCAGACCCTGAACCTGGGTGCCTGGAATCCACTGGATCTGATCCCATGATGATGACGAATCGGGAACACCGTAGCTTCTTGCAGGGACAGGCCATGACTGAACTCCTGATCACGGCCTCGATGTTACTCGTCCCGTTACTGCTGCTGATACCGCTGCTCGGAAAATATATTGATATCAAGCACAGTACCATCGAGGCGGCACGTTATGAGGCCTGGGAATACACCGTCTGGTACAACGGTACGAATAACGGTCAAGCGGATGATCGCCCGGACGGCTATCCTAATGCCCAGCCCGTGAAAGGCCTGACCCAGACCCAGATCGAATCGCGCCGCCGCTTCTTTTCGGACATCACACTCCCGATCGCAAATGACGACAAGACCATCGGCTGGCGGAATGAACCCGGTAAACGCAATCCCCTGTGGCTGGACCATGAAGGCAGGATACTCTGGGACGGGACAATTGATGCCGGTACATTACCAAAAAATAATGAACCCACACCGGATTTTACCGGTGGTGTCATGAATCTGCTCATGGACATCATACAGATCGTCTTTGATGCCCTGAAATGGGCCCTGTCGCTGGCAGGCAGCAATGTCGGTTTTACCGCCATCAACAATGATGGCTATATCAATACTACGGTGACCGCACCGGTGCTTGTCCCGGTGGGCCTGATCAATATGCCCAATATGCTGGACACGCCCGGCGTGGATGATTCGACAGCAGGATTCATGATCAATTTTTCCAGCTCCGCCGCGGTCCTCAGTGAAGGCTGGAATGCCGGCGGGCTGGAGCATACCACCAACCAGGCCGGAGGTCTGGTGCCGACCAAATTGCTGGATACCCTGCTCGATTCCATTCCGGCGGTGAAGACCGTCTTTAATGGCGTGCTGGGGACACTGGTCCCGGAATTGCGTCTTTGTAATCCGGGATTTCCCCACCCATTAGGCTTTGACAAGCCCTTTGTTGAACCCGATGATGGCAGCCTGTGGCTGGGGTATATGGACATCGATGCAGTACCACCGGATCGTCTGGATATGGATGGCGATGGGAACCGGGATACCGACCGTGAGAAAGGCCAGGCCAATGGAATAACCTGTGAGGACGGCATGTGTGACTACAACATGACGGGGGCAACTTACACAGGCCCCACGCCTTTTGTACAGGGCATGAGCAAATCACCATGCGATACCTGACAGTCTGGATCGATGCAATGCGCTGCAAACCGATTCTGCATACCTCGTTCCTGCTGATAGTGCTGACCCTGTTGACACAGCCTGTTCTGGCCCGTCCCGATCTGCCGCCCCCGCCCCATGCTACCCTGGGCAGAATCTCTGCCAAAGATATGGTGGTCAATGGTATTCCCATGGATATCCGCCTGTTTCGTAGTGAATTAAGCCCGGATCGTGTGCTCAATTACTATCGAAATCACTGGCCCAGGGGGACCGCAGAACAACCGGGCTACGCGGAAACCGATGCCCTGCCACCGTGGCAGATCATCACCCGCGCCGAGGGCAGATATTTAATGACGGTACAGATTGCCCGGGAGGGGACCGGATCCAGCGGTTATCTGGCCATCAGCGAACTGCCGAATCCCAGGCGCCTGCCTGATCTGGGGGAGGGTTTCCCGAAGATGCGCGGCAGTGTAGTGACCAATGAGATCATGGCCCGTGACATCGACAAAAAGGGCCGTACTATACAGATAATGAATAACTACTCCGTGTCCTCCAATACTCATTTCTACCGTACTTATTTCACCAACCGGGGCTGGGATACTGGTATGGACAGGGGCATAACCGGCGCCAGAATTCATACATTGACATTCAGGGACGGTGATAAAAGTGTTATGCTTTCCATTAACGGCAGTGATGGCAAACAAACGTACATCATTGCCCAGACTGTCAATATGTAATGGTTAATCATAAGGCAGATACTATGGGGAAAAGAGGGTTTCGAAAACTGTCCTGTTGGCAAATTGGCCAATCCATGATCGAATACACCGTCGTGGTTACCTTCGGTGTCCTGACCCTGACCACAGGTCCGATGCGGGATGTTATTGTCAATGACCTGATCCCGGCCATCCGTAACAACTATGAAGGTTATTCCTATGCCGTATCCCTGTCCGATTATCCCGATGGCTCTGACTGTTCCGTTATCGAGCCCATGCTGGTGGCACAGGGCATGACGCCATCGCAAGCGGCGGCCCTGTGCGGCGGGGATCCGGAAGCCATGTTCGATGAGATAAAGGGATACGTATCGAACTCATTACCAGACCTTTCATCAGGGATTGACGAGATTGTGGATGCGTCCGGACTGAGTCCTTCCAGCTTACTGGAAGGCATCTCTCCTTTTTGACAAGGCCCAATAAAACAATAACCATGTAACAAACCAGAGAAAGACTATGGCTGAGACAAGCGGCAGTAAAACCCTGTTTATGTTAATTGGTGCCATTCTATTCGGCATTGTGGCTGCTGGCCTTTCGGTCCTCTATCTGAAAAGTCGCGAGCAGGCATTCCTGGCCAGTCTCCAGGGTGCGGATGAAGAATTGGTAGAAGTAGTCATTGCCAAGGATAACCTGCCACAAGGTCTACAGGTCAAGCTCGAGTACTTTGATATCAGTCAGATTCCGGGCAAATATGCGACCGCCAATACCATCCGCCCGGAACAGTTCAAGGCTTATCTTGGCCGCTTTGTCAATGTTCCCCTTGAGGCTGGTAAACCCTTACTGGCCAGTTACCTGGTTGAGGATTTCCCCATCGATTTCTCGGACCTGGTCAAACAGGGGCGCCGGGCCATCACCATCACGGTGGATGAAGTTAATTCCATCAACGGACTGATCCGGCCCGGGAACCGGATCGATGTCTATGTCAATATCGAGGTGGGTGTGGCCGGATTCGAACCCCCGGGAGAAGCTCAAACTGATCTGCCGGAGATACTGCAAAAGGCGGCAGAAACTGCCGCAGCCGGTACCTTGCCGGAAGGAACTGCAGGCGAACTGATCAAGACGGCCGGTATCGGAGAGAAGGCAAAACCGACTGATGTCATTCTGCCGGTGCTGGGCGATCTGCAGGTGCTTGCCACCGGACGTGAAGCCTATGATGAAACACTGGATGATCTCTATTATCCCCAGCAACGTACTACGAGCCGCAGTTTCACGACCATAACGGTGGATGTCAGCCCGAAACAGGCCGCCTTGCTGGCAATCGCCGAGGACAAAGGGGATCTCATTGCCGTATTGCGTAACCGCAAGGATCGCGGCGGTGCCATGTTCAGCGGTATAACTCCCTTTGATCTGTCCAGCAACGCCATTGAGATGGAGCGTGTCGCCAGTGTACGTGAGGCCGCCGAGGCGATGGGTGCCACCCTGGATGCAAACGGTAACTGGGTTACCAAAGACGGCAAGATTATCCGGCAGGATGAGATGGAAAAGGTCGCCGCCATGCACAAGGCCGCCCAGGCCGCCGGCGCGACGATCGATGCCAACGGTAACTGGGTAACGGCTGATGGCAAGGTGATCCAGAAGGAGGACATCGCCATTTCCGAGACCGGGACAGTGACCACCAAAGGTGGCGCGTTACTGGCGGCGACCGGGATTTCCGTCAATGCGAATGGTGATTACGTCGATGCCGGCGGCAATGTCATCAGGAAAGAAGATGTCATCATTAATCCTGACGGGACAGTGACATCAAAAGACGCCATCATGGCCGCAGCAGGTTATACCAGAAATGCCAATGGTGATTATGTCGATGCCAAGGGTAATGTGGTAAAACCGGACGATATCAGGGTGCTGGCCAATGGCACAGTGATGACCGCAGACGGCAAGGTCCTCAGCGGTCCCGGGGTCACGGTAAACAAGGATGGTTTTCTCATCGCCGAGGACGGTACGGTGATGACCGCCGACGGCAAGGTCCTGTCCGGTGTCTTTGTTGACGAAAACGGAAATGTCGTTGCCCCGGATGGTTCGATCATGACCGACAGCAAGCTGACCGTGGCCGCTGACGGTACCGTGCGTGACAGCAATGGTAATACGGTTGCCGGTGTCACGGCTTCAACCCTGCCACCCGGTTTTGGTGAAACAGGGTTCGCCGGGGAGGACCTTGGAGTGGCCGGAATACCGAAATATATCGGCTATACCGTAGGCGGGGAAAGCGAGGGCGGCGTTGCCAAAACCACCACCCTGCCGGTGGTGCCGTTGATCCAGGATTTCCCGCCGGCACTGGAAGAAAAGAAATAATTCAGGGGGAGGCCGTTTAACGGCATGGGGAGAATAATACTGTCACAACAGGTGCACTACATGAATAAATCAATGATCACGCTTCTATTGGCATGGATAACCTTGTCTGCCCTTGCATCCGAATCCATCAATGTCTTTGTCGGGGAGATCAAGATCCTGGAGGTCGGGGCAATCGATCGGGTCGCCGTCGGCAATTCCAAGATGCTGAGCACCACCATGCTGGATAACGGACAATTACTTCTGCTTGCAGAAAGTGAGGGTGAAACCACCATCCATATCTGGTACAGCGATGGCAGCGAGAGCGATCTGAAGGTTTCCGTCCTGAAAAAAAACGTAAACCGTGAATCCGAAGAATTACGCACCCTGGTGGAAGGCCTGGGTGATATTGAGGTTCGTGAGGTCGGTCAACGCATTTACCTTACCGGAAATATCCTCAAGACCGATGAAGAATTACTGAAGACCATCAAGTCTACTTACCCGGAGCTGATCGACCTGACCCGGAAACTGGACCCGATCGTACCGCCGCAGCCGCCCACGGTATTTCCGGTCGATCAGAACAAGATGGTGTATATGGATGTCAAGATCACCGAGTTCAATACCAGCAAGCTGCAAACCCTCGGTATTGACTGGTCGGACGCCGTATCCGGCCCCTCTGCCGGCCTGTCCTATGACGTGGCAAACAATTCAACCTTCCGCGCTGCCCAGGACAAGGACCTGGCCCCTTCCTTTGCCGCTGTCCTGCCCTTATCAACCCCATCCGCCCTTGGCTTTTTCGGTATCGCCTCTGAAATTACCTCCAGGATCAACCTGCTGGCAACCACCGGTGATGCCGTTATCCTCGCCGAACCGAAGCTCAGTGCCCGCAGCGGCGGCAAGGCCGAATTCCTGGCCGGGGGTGAAATCCCGGTCGTGACCACCGGTACGCTGGGTTCCTCCAATGTCGAATTCAAGGAGTTCGGCATCAAACTGGATATCAGCCCGGTGGTGGATTCAGAAAACAACATCCTGGCCCATGTGGGAACCGAGGTCAGTGCGGTTGACCAGTCCAATGCCGTCGGCGGCGTACCGGCCTTCATCACCCGTAAGACCGCAACGGATATCAGTATGCGCGACGGTGAGACCCTGGTCATGTCGGGTCTGATCGATCGGGATGTCGGCAAGAACATCAACAAGATCCCCCTGCTCGGGGACATCCCGATCCTGGGTGCGTTATTCCGATCCACCAATTACAACAATAATAATACCGAACTGGTTATCTTCGTTACACCAACCATCTATGATTCCAATTCCGAATTTAACCGGCAGCGGGTAGAACGTCGAAAAATCATACTTGAGCAATTCAAAAAGAATACCGACGAAAAAGACCTGATACTGGACTGAGGAAAATCTATGTTTGATGTCATCGTCAAAACAAAGGCCGGTAAAAAAATCAAGGGGGTCCGCTGTCCTGTCAACGAATGTGGTATCGGCAAGGCGCGCGATAACCTGATCCAGCTCCGTGGCTGGAAGGTTTCACCACATCATGCCGAACTGCAGCGAACACCGGACGGTCTTTTTATCGAGGACCACAGCGGTGGTAATACCCTGGTCAACAACAAAGAGATCCAGCGCTACGGGCCGTTACGCTCCTCCGACATCATCAGCATCGCAGGCTTTCATATCACCGCCGGCATCGACGATTCGGCAGAGGGTGCCTATGTAGAAGATGTCGATGACGTCAAGACCATGATGGGAGTACAACACCACCCTGAAATCAAGGAAGACGAATCCCTGTTTAAAAAAGAGCGTTTTATGTGGCGCAATCGTATTCATGAAGAATTGCTGCAAAAGATGGATCTGCGCCGTACTGATATCGGCAGAATGACGGAAGAACAATTACGTGGCCATATCGAGTCACTCATAGCGGAAATCATCAAGGAAATGGCAGGCAAACTGCCCGTTGATGTCGACAAGGACCGGCTTGCTGCTGAAGTGTTGAACGAAGCGGTGGGACTGGGGCCACTGGAAGAATTGCTGGCACAGGATGATATTACCGAGGTGATGGTGAACCGGCATGATGAAATCTACATCGAAAAGGCCGGCAAGCTGACCAAATCAACGGTGGTCTTCAGCAGCGATAACGCAGTAATGTCGGCCATCGAGCGCATCGTCGCCCCCCTGGGACGGCGCATCGATGAAAGTTCCCCCATGGTCGATGCACGACTCAAGGATGGGTCCCGTGTCAATGCCATCATACCGCCACTGGCTATACGCGGACCCTGTCTCACCATCCGGAAATTCGCTAAAAACAAACTGTTTGCCGAAGATATCATCCGGTTTGGTGCGATTAACGAAAACATGGTCAAGTTCCTCGAGATGGCGGTCGTCCATCGCAAGAATATTGTCATCTCGGGCGGTACCGGCAGCGGCAAGACCACGCTGCTGAACGTCCTGTCCAATTTCATCCCGAATTCAGAACGCATCGTAACGGTAGAGGATGCGGCCGAACTGAAACTGTCCCAGCCCCACCTCGTCAGTCTGGAGGCACGTCCCCCCAACATGGAAGGGAAAGGTGCTGTCCCGATCCGGGAACTGGTCAAGAACTGTCTGCGCATGCGGCCAGACCGGATTGTGGTCGGAGAGTGTCGTGGCGGTGAAGCACTGGACATGTTACAGGCCATGAATACCGGTCATGATGGTTCCCTGACCACGGCCCATGCCAATACGCCTCGAGACCTGATTGCCAGACTCGAGGTCATGGTGATGATGTCCGGGATGGATCTGCCCAGCAAGGCGATCCGTGAGCAGATTGCCTCGGCCGTTGATATTGTCGTGCAGCAGACACGTTTCAGTGATGGCAGCCGCAAGATCATCAATATCACTGAAGTCACCGGCACCGAAGGCGATATGGTGCAATTGCAGGATATCTTCCGCTTTCAACAGGAAGGTTTTGATGAAAAAGGCATGGTGAAGGGTTATTTCCACGCGACGGGTGCAGTCCCTGAATTTTACGAGGACCTGCGCAAACGCGGCCTGCAGGTCGATATGAGTATCTTCAAAACTTGATGGAAACTATTTACAACCTCGCCGGCAGTGGCCTGTTTTTACTGGCTATTGCCTCTGTGTTTCTGTGTGCGTCCCTGTTCGCATTCTGGCTCCTGCTGGTCAGTCATGATTTTCTTGCAACATACAAGAATACCTTTACCGAGAGTGCCAGTGCCAATATGGAAGATATGTTCATGTTCTTTGATGCCGGCCGGCTGTTCTATTTCAACATGCTCGCTATTTTTCTCCTGCCCGCACTGACCTGGCTATTGACTGGAGACCCGATCACCTCCGTTGTCGTCCTGGTAATGATCGCCGTACTCCCCGGAATTTTCTACAAATCGATGCGCAAGAAACGATTAAAGCGGTTTGAAGAGCAATTGCCTGATGGTCTGATGATGTTATCGGGTTCCATGCGGGCCGGTGCCAGTCTGAATCTGGCCCTGGAAGGACTGGTCAAGGAACAACCTGCCCCGTTGAGCCAGGAATTCGAGTTGTTCATGCGTGAACAGAAGATCGGGGTTGATTTTGAAATCTCGCTTGATCACATGGAAAAACGCATCCCTCTGCAGGACTTTGCGATGCTGGTCTCCGCCCTCCGTATCAACCGGGAGATTGGTGGCAACCTGGCCGAGATACTGGAATCGCTGGCAGATACACTGCGCCGCAAGCAACAGATGGAAGGCAAGATCGAAAGTCTCACCGCGCAGGGGAAACTGCAGGGAATCGTCATGACCGGCCTGCCGATCCTGCTGGGTGTGCTCCTGTATTTCCTTGAACGTGACGCCATGGAAAAATTATGGACTACCCCCATCGGCTGGGGAGTACTGGTTGTGATTGTGATTATGGAAAGCATGGGCTATATCATGATCCGCAAGATCACCAGTATAGATGTGTGAGGAACGGATATGAATGAACAGTTACAGGCCGTTATCCATGATCATTCACTGCTGCTGGATGTCATCGCTGTTTGTACCGGCCTGAGCATTTTCCTCTTGATTGTTTCCATCCACCAACTGAACAAACTGGTGACAGAGGAAGACCGTACCTATATGGACCCACTGCCATCCGGGTTGAAATTGATCTGGCCCTTAATCCAGATCATCAGTTTCTTCTTCTGCTCCATGCTCCCGTACGAAATGATGGAAAGGGTAGAAAAGCGCCTGCAACACACCGGTGTCAGTTATCTGCTTACAGCGGAACAGTTTATGGCACTCCGTATTATCAGTACGCTTGCCGGTTTCATCTTCGGGATCATACTCATTGTCTCACTCAAACAGGATCAACCCATCTGGGTATTATTCACGGCAATCGTCGGTTACATCCTGCCCACGATCTGGTTAAACGATACGCGCAAGCGCAGGGAGCTGGGTGTAATCCGGGCGATGCCCGTCTATCTTGATTTCATCACTATGGCGGTGGAGGCCGGCCTGAACCTGCAAGGCGCTCTTGCACAGGCGATGGAAAAGGCGCCTCCTGGCCCGTTGCGGAATGAATTTGGCATTGTACTGCGTGATCTGCGCTCCGGCCTGCCCCGCGCCGAGGCATTACGACGGATGGCCCATCGTCTGGATATAAAGGAAGTCACGAGTTTTGTCAGTACGGTCGTGCAGGCGGAAAAAATGGGTTCCAGTATGGCCGCGGTCCTGAAGATCCAGGCTGAGCAGCGGCGCAATGAACGCTTCCAGCGCGCAGAAAAACTGGCAATGGAAGCCCCGATCAAACTGGTGGGACCGCTGATCATCTTTATTTTCCCGGTAACATTCATTGTGCTGGGCTTTCCCATCGCGATGAAATTCATGGCCGATGGCATGTTGTGATATACGGTTCCCTATACGGAGAAAATAAAGATCGACCCCTGCTGACGCGCGTCATGCGTACCACTCACCCCTTCGAGCGCATACGGGGATTACTTGGCCGACCTGCCCTGGGGGCCGGGGAGGGATTGCTCATCATCCCCTGCAATTCTATCCACACGGCATTTATGTCCTGTCCGATTGATCTCCTGTTTCTTGGACAGGACTGGACCATCAGAAAAATGGTGCATGCCCTCCGTCCCTGGCGCATGGCATGTTCATTGAATGCATCGATGGTTATTGAATTGATGCCTGATACACTGGGAGGCCTGGGCCTGAACATCGGCATGAAACTATTTTGGGAAGAACAAAGATGAAGATAACCCTCATAAACAACTCCGTACTTGTCCTGCTTGCTGCCGGCCTCTGTGCATGCAACACAGGAAATGTGATTCCGGCGCAGGAAACATCCCTCGCCCAGGTCAGTGCGACAGAACAGAATGCCAGCCAGGCCTATGAAAAAGAAGACTGGGCCACCGCTGAACGTGAATACAGCAAACTGACTGAAATGATGCCTACCGATTCAGAATCGTGGTTCCGGTTAGGTAACGTTTACGTGCGCCTGAAACGGCCAAATGATGCACTGCTGGCCTATCAGGAGGCACTGATACGGGATCCGAACCATGCCAAGGCATGGCATAACACCGGGATCGTCCAGCTCAAACAGGCAACGAATACCTTTCTTGAGATGCAGAACCATCTACAGCCGGACGATCCCCTTTACCAGCGTGCCCGGCAGATTGTCGATTCGGTTACAGGATTACTGGGACAGGATTTCGAGAAAACACAGTGATTCCGGTAGCCGGCCTTGATCCTCCTTTTTCACACAGCCAAATAAATGCAGAGACCGTATTTTCATTCCGGCCAGGGCATGATTGAGTTTCTTATCATTACCCCGGTGCTGTTATTGCTGGTATTTGGTGCCTTGCAGTTTGCCCTGATGTATCAGGCAAAAACCGCACTGAATTATGCAACCTTCGAGGCGGCAAGGGCAGGTGCCCTCAGTAATGCCCGGACCTCTATTATTGAAAACACCTTTGCCCGGGGCATGGCACCCGTCTACACACATGATGATACCGTCGACGAGGTAGAACAGGCCCGTGAGCGTGTTCGACGGGACATCATGAATGGTCTGGTCATATTCGAAATGATTAATCCGGATATAAATGCTTTCAATGACTTCGGTTTTGATCTCTATGATGACGGGAATATCTATATCCCGAATGATAATCTCATGTACCGCCCGGTGAATACCGGAAGTACCTCCGGACTCACCGTTCAGGATGCGAACCTGTTGAAGCTGCACATCACCTACTGCTACCCGTTGTACGTACCCTTCGTTAACCAGTTTATCATCCGGCTGATGAAAAACGTGCCCAATGCAGATGAGCCCTGGAATGCCGGGATCCCGTTATCAGGTACCTCCAACGAAACCTGTCTGAAATCAAGAAGCCCGGATGATGACAGGTGGATGGACACGTTAAAACCCGATGTACAGGCACGCTTTCCACTGCATGCACAGGCCATTGTCCGTATGCAGTCACCAGCCATACAACCACCTTCTGCCGGCATGGGGTCTGGACCAAGCATTATATGGACAGGCGGTACCTTCTAGCCGTTTGCTGTAGCGGACCTCACAATATGGAAACAACCCATTTCATTCATGACCGGCCATGACCACGGCAGCGGTAGCCCATACACCGGTCATTCAGCAATATCTCGGGTTTAAACAACAACACCCTGACCGGTTGCTTTTTTTCCGTATGGGGGATTTCTATGAACTGTTCTATGAAGATGCGCGCAAGGTCTCCAGATTACTCGATATCGCGTTGACCACGCGCGGGAAATCCGCCGGTGAACCAATCCCGATGGCGGGGGTGCCCTATCATGCCGTTGACAGCTATCTTGCCCGCCTGATCAGAATGGGAGAATCCGTTGTCATCTGCGAACAGGTTGGGGATCCGGCCCTGTGCAAGGGACCGGTAGAAAGAAAAATTGTCCGGATTATCACGCCCGGCACGGTCACCGACGAAGGACTCATGGAAGCAAGGTCAGACCATCTGCTGATGGCGATTGCCGCGGGCGCTGAAGAACTCGGGATTGCATCGCTTGACCTCAGCAGCGGTCGTTTCCATCTTATGGAGCTGGATAATTTTGATGCCCTTGCGGGTGAACTTGGACGTCTGCGCCCGGCCGAAATCCTGCTGGCTGATGATTCTCTCCTGCCTGACCGGCTGCAGATACAGACACGGATCACCGCCCGCCCTGCCTGGCACTTTGACAGCAGTCATGCTGAACGCATCATCAAACAGCAATACGGGATACATGACCTGGCCGGATTTGGCTGTGCGGGCATGCCACTGGTGGTTTCCGCCGCAGGTTGTCTGTTGCAGTATGTCCAGGAAACCCAACGCACCTCGTTGCCACATCTGCACCCACCCCGGATCGAATATCGGGATGACAGCATCCTCCTGGATGCCATCAGCCGCCGTAACCTTGAACTTGAAACAGACCTGATCGGTTCCCGTGATCACACCCTGCTTGCCGTCATTGACAGCACTTCAACCTGTATGGGGGGACGCCTGTTACGGCGCTGGTTGCACAGGCCGATCCGGAATCAGCAGACATTACGGTTACGTTATGACGCCATCCGCAACCTGTTGCATAACAGAAGATTCGTTGAATTCCATGAACTGTTTCGCAGTATCGGCGATATCGAACGCATCATGACCCGTGTTGCCATCCGATCGGCACGGCCACGGGACCTGGTACAACTGCGTAATTCCCTTTCCCGATTACCGCTCATCAAGGGACTCCTCAGTGGCATCGACAGCCTCCTCCTGCAATCCCTGGATGCACAGGTTCAGCCGTTTCCTGATATCCGGCAACGCCTCGGCAGTGCCCTTGTCGAGGTACCTCCGCTTACCCTGCGTGACGGTGGTGTTATCGCCGAGGGTTACGATCATGAACTGGATGAACTTCGTTGCACCAGTCAGGGTGCCGGGCAATTCCTCGTTGATCTGGAAAATCGGGAAAGAAAACGTACCGGGGTAAACAACCTCAAGGTCGGGTATAACCGCGTCCACGGTTATTATATAGAGATCAGCAGGACACAGAGTGCGAATGCACCGACCGACTATCATCGTCGCCAGACACTGAAGTCCACCGAGCGTTTCATCACGCCGGAACTGAAGGAATATGAACACGCGGTATTGAGTGCACGTGACAAGGCATTGGCCAGGGAAAAGCAACTCTATGAGGAATTGCTGGATTTCCTGGGCACTTACCTGACTGCACTCCAGGAATGTGCCGCCGCCATTGCAGAACTGGATGTCCTGATCGGCTTTGCGGAACGGGCTGAATCACTGGATCTCAACCCACCGGAATTAACTGACGTTTCCGGTTTCGTTATCAGGGGAGGCCGGCATCTTGTCGTTGAACAGATCCAGAACGCACCTTTTATTCCTAATGATCTGGATTTGCATGACCAACGACGCATGCTGATCATTACCGGTCCGAATATGGGGGGGAAATCCACCTACATGCGCCAGCTCGCCCTGATCGTCATCCTTGCCCACATCGGCAGTTTTGTACCGGCAGACGTGGCACGCATAGGCCCGGTTGATCGAATCTTCACCCGCATTGGTGCTGCCGACGACGTGGCAGGAGGCCGTTCCACCTTTATGGTGGAGATGACCGAGACCGCCAATATTCTCAACAATGCCACGTCTGCCAGCCTGGTACTGATGGACGAAATCGGCCGGGGGACCAGCACCTTTGACGGGCTGGCACTGGCCTGGGCCTGTGCCAGCCACCTGGCAAGGGAAACCAGGGCGTTTACCCTGTTTGCCACGCACTATTTTGAATTGACCGCCCTGCCGGAAACTGTCGATGACGTCTGCAACGTGCATCTGGAAGCGATCGAGTATGGCGAAAAAATTGTGTTCATGCATACTGTCAGGGAAGGTCCTGCCAACCAGAGTTATGGCCTGCAGGTGGCCACGCTGGCAGGCATACCAGCCAGGGTAATCAATGAAGCCCGTCAGCGCTTGCAGGAAATGGAGACTTCCTCCTTGTCGGTTCCAGGACAACGTCAGGATGATTTGTTTACACGAAGACACCCGGTGATCGATGCCATTGAGGCGATTGACCCGGATAACTTCTCTCCAAAACAGGCGCTGGAATTGTTATATAAACTGCGCTCGATGCTTGGGAGTGGCTAAGCGGATGCAATATACCGCCGTTCAGATCAGGGGGTTTCGTACAGACAAGAGACGGGCGGTTGCCGCATCCACGCCGGCCGGTTTATTACATGAGGAAACACGGACAGATTTCGTATGAACTGGTACAGAATAACAACACTGCTGGTATTTGATCTCCGCCATTCACTGTTTGCCATCAAGGGTCTTTTTTTCCTGATCCCCTTCTTTCTGTTCTGGTGCCTGTTTTTGTTTTCCCTGAAAGACGGGGCCGCCTCCTGGCTCAGCGGCAACGAAGGCATGCTGTTTGCCACCTGGTTGCTTGACTTCGATACGGCCAAATCATTGTTCCTCTATCACTCCCCCACCCTGTCCCTTTTTCTTGTACTGGCAATCACGACCATGCCTTGCTTCGTCCTGCTGGGCGCGAATGACCAACTGGCCAGTGATTCCGCGAGGGGACCGCTGAGGTTCCTGCTGACACGCTGTACACGTAATGAAATTTTCCTGTCACGTTTTCTGAGTACACTTGCACTGATCGGAACCGCCATCACCATCGTTACCCTGGTGGCAACCTGCATCGCCCTGTCGACGGACAGTAATTCCCCGCCTGAAATCGTCCATTACGGGGTCCAGTCCGGATTGATACTCCTGGTTTATGCGGCCCCATTTGTGGCATTCATGTCCATAATTTCAGCCTTTACATCATCAGCACCCGGTTCGTTGCTGGCCGGGTTCAGTCTTTATTGCCTGCTGTTAGGTATCATCGCTTACTACCATCCGGATTTTCCGATCATCTCCTATCTGTTGCCAAGTGCCACCAAGGGCTATCTATACAGTACCGACCCCCGGATTTTCATGTCCGCGGCAGGCAGTCTCCTGCTGTATACGCTCGTTTATCTTCTGCCCGGCTGGCTCCTGTTCAGGAGGAGAAACCTGTAAATGGGCGAGTTGTTTGCCTGCCGGCATCTGGTGAAACGATTTGGTGCCATCAGGGCACTGGATAAAATCGATTTAACCGTCCAGTCAGGTTCCACAACAGGCCTCATTGGCCCAAACGGCGCCGGCAAGACGACGTTATTTTCCATCCTGTGCGGTCATCTGCGGCCAACCTCCGGTACGGTGACGGTACTGGGGCAACCGACCGATGCCACTGCTGTCAAGGGCAGGATCAGCCTCCTGCCCCAGGATGCCAGTTTGTTCAAGGGCACTTCCGTTACCTCACAACTTATCCTGTTCGCCAGATTGCAGGGCTTCAATTCCACTCAGGCAAGACTGGAGGCAAAAAGGGTGCTGGATATTCTGGAGGTTTCGGATCTGGGACGACACCCACCCGAGGCACTCAGTTTCGGTCAACGCAAGAGGGTCATGCTTGCGCAGGCATTGATCGGTCATCCGGAATTGATATTGCTTGATGAACCGACCTCCGGCCTGGATCCGGTTGCTGCAACCGAAGTCCGGCGACTGATCAAGCAACTGTCCCGTGACCGGGATTTCATTATCAGTTCCCATAATCTCGATGAGATAGAGGATATCTGTAAAGCGGTCATCATCCTGAACAAGGGGAAGGTAAAGGCCAATTGCCTGATAGCGGATTTCACTGACCAGGATAATTACCTGACCATCACCCTGGATCGCCCGCCCCCCCCTGATATCACCCGCCTGTTCCAGGATATGCAGGATATCGTACGCATCGATACTGACATAGCGACCCGTGAGAAAATCTCGATCCATTTCCAGAGTGATTATCCGGATCAACTGCAAATCCGAATCCTGGAAAGATTACAAAGGGAAAATCTGGGTGTGCTTGATCTCAGACGCGGCAAGGCCCTGGCTGACGAAATCATCAATCTGGTTAAGAGAGAGAGAAGTCAAAATTAAGACTTTTTCTAACCTACAGGAACAGATATGATTACCCGACTTAAAATCCAGGTAATGCAATTTATAAAGGTGAATTATCAATGACATTTGTTGTTACCGATAATTGTATCAAATGCAAATATACCGATTGTGTAGAAGTCTGCCCGGTCGACTGCTTTCACGAAGGCCCGAATATGCTCGTGATCGACCCTGAT
>MGXK01000104.1:22759-22930 GCA_001802375.1 Gammaproteobacteria bacterium RBG_16_51_14 | reverse complement strand
TATCTTGAGCGCTAACCGGTTCCGGTCTTGTCCGGGCAGAAAATAAATACCCGCGTTTTCAGAATTCCTGTTAAATCTGTGGTAAAAACAGATAATTGCATCATGGCAAAAAGGATTTGCTGTCATCTCACATGAATACCGCTATCGATAAAGTGATGCGTCCATGGGTGC
>MGXK01000104.1:3684-22734 GCA_001802375.1 Gammaproteobacteria bacterium RBG_16_51_14 | reverse complement strand
CGGTCTTTTACTCAGTATCGCCGATCCGGTCGTGGCCGAGGTTTATAAATGGGTCGATGCCGATGGCAAGGTCCATTATGGTGATCGACCTGATGATGCTTCGGCAGAAGAATTCAGGCTGAAAAAATCACCTGACCGGGATGCGGGGCTTGCAGAACGACTTGAGACCCAGAAAAGGATACTGGATATCTACAAGGAGGAACGTATCGAACAACAGGAACAACGGGCGAGGTTGATGGAAGAAAAAAAACAGCGCGAGGAAAACTGTCAGACCGCCAGGAAAAGATTATCCGCAGTCAAAACAGCCGGTTTCCTGTATGAAAGGGGAGCAAATGGAGAACGTCGTGTACTCAGTGATACCGAGCGTGCCGCCGCCGAGCAGACAGAGGCAGTAAACGTTGAACACTGGTGCAATTAAAGATACCTTGAATATCTTCAGGAATGGGGCCGTTTCATTATTCCGGCCACAAGATAATAATCCATCACCCCTGATGTTTGAATCCTGATTTAATAGACGATTCCAATATAATCAGTGTACTATCTTTGTCCCTTTACATCGTTTACAACCCGCATCTACATATGAAACAGGGATTCTGGCGGCATGAATGGTTTGCCGGACTGATTATCTCGGTCCTGTTTCTGGTCATCGCCAACAGTGAAATTATCAGGGCCCTGGAATATGCCGCCTATGACTGGGGTGTGCGTCATACACAACGCGACCCCGGCAAAAAGATTGCAGTCATCGCGATTGATGACAAAAGCATAGAAAACATCGGCCGCTGGCCATGGTCCCGAAGCAAACTCGCAGAGATGCTGGACAGGCTTGCGAGCGCGGGGTGCAAGGTGATTGGTAACACCATACTCCTCTCCGAAGCACAGATTGATCCCGGCCTTGGCATCATCAACAGGTTGATCAACCTCTATGAGACTTCCGGATTATCGAAGCGTCCCGATACTGCCCTGGCAGAACTTGGCAAGGAGCTTCAGGCAGGCCAGTCCGAACTGGATACTGACAGCCGGCTGGCCCAAAGCATGGCGCAGGCCGGGAATGTCATCATGGGGATGCAATTTGAACTCGGCACACCGCTTGGAAAACCGGACACCGAACTGCCCGCATTTGTCAGCAGGAATAGCCTGGCCACGGGACAGACCGACAGCAATGCCGGATCACCCTATCCGGCGATCGCCGCAACCCCCCCGATCGCGGAGCTGGGAGAACAGGCCGCCGGGATTGGTCATCTGAATCTGTGGATCGATCGGGATGGTGGGATCCGATCCGAACTACTGGCGGTGGATTACTATGGCCAGACTTTACCGTCTCTGGCCCTGATGATTGCCGCCAGGAGCCTGAACCTCAAACCAGGGGATATCAGGGTCGATCCGGGGAAAGGGGTCGCCCTCGGTAATCTCTATATTACAACGGATGCCATCTCCAGAATGTATCCGTTCTACTATCAGAATGAGGATGGAACAACGCCATTTTCGGTGAATTCCTTTTATGACGTCCAGGTCGGTAATATCGATCCCAACAATTTCAAGGACAAGATCGTCCTGATCGGGGCAACGGCCTTTGGCATCGGTACCACTGCGGTTACGCCGGTATCCGAGGCGATGCAACCCGTCCTGGTGCTGGCGAATATCATAGCCAGCATCCTGAATCAGGATTTTTTTGTCACCCCGGAATGGGCGGGACTGGCGGAGACAGGGGTATTCCTGCTGGTGGCATTGTATCTCATCCTGTTATTGCCGCGTCTCAAGGCAGGCCATGCGGCGGGGCTGAGCGCACTGCTCCTCCTGGTTCTGCTGGGCACCAGCCAGTTCATGTTGATCGGCAATACCCTGTGGCTGCAACTCATGCTGCCGGCGGCACTGCTGGTGTGTGGCTATTTATTGCTGATTACCATGCGCTATCTGGTGACGGAGCGTGGCAAACTGCGATCGGACCAGGAATCTGCCGAGAGCAACCGCACCCTCGGACTCGCTTATCAGCAACAAGGCCAACTGGATATGGCCCTGGACAAGTTCCGCAAGTGTCCCATGGATGATTCCATGATGGACCCGCTGTACAACCTGGCCCTTGATTTTGAACGCAAGCGCCAGTTCAACAAGGCCGCATCCGTGTATGAGTATATAGCTGAGTATAATGCCGACTACAGGGATATACGCCAGCGCATCCAGCGCAGCAAGGCGGTGCAGGATACGTTCGTGTTTGGCATGGCCGGGAGCGGACCAACAGCCACCCTGATGCTCGAGGGTGAGGGTATACAGAAACCCAGGCTGGGTCGTTACGAGATCGAAAAGGAACTTGGCAAAGGGGCCATGGGGGTTGTCTATCTGGGCAAGGACCCGACCATCAACCGGGTGGTCGCAATCAAGACCCTGGCCCTGTCTCAGGAATTCGATGAAGATGAGCTTGACGCAGTCAAGGCCCGCTTCTTTCGTGAGGCAGAAACCGCCGGGCGCCTCACCCATCCGAATATCGTCACCATCTATGACGCCGGGGAAGAACATGACCTGGCTTATATTGCCATGGAATTCCTGTCCGGACATGACCTGATGCGATATACCAAGGCCGATAAATTACTGCCCATTACCAATGTCATCCAGATCATCATCCTCGCCGCCGAGGCATTGCACTATGCGCATGAACAAAACGTGGTGCACCGTGATATCAAACCCGCCAATGTCATGTTTCTACCGGAATCATCCACGATTAAACTGACCGATTTTGGTATCGCCCGCATCACCGATTCCAGCAAGACAAAGACGGGTATGGTGCTGGGTACCCCATCCTATATGTCGCCGGAGCAATTATCAGGGAAAAAGATAGATGGCCGTTCTGACCTGTTCTCGCTTGGTGTCATGCTTTATCAGTTATTATCAGGGGAACTGCCCTTCAAGGGCGATTCCATGGCCACATTGATGTACAAGATCGCAAATGAACCCTGTCCTGCCATAGCAGGCATACGACCGGATATTACACAAAAGGCACCCTGTATCATCCCGATCCTCGACAAGATCCTGGAAAAGGTACCGGAGAATCGTTATCAGAAAGGCGGTGATCTAGCGGCTGATTTACGTAGATGTTTGAAATTATTGAAAAAACCATAATATGGACCTGTCTAGCAAAATCAATATCGTGAACCTTTCCGACGTCGGCCGGAAAAGACCGCATAATGAGGACAGTACCGTAACCGATGCCAGTATGGGCCTGGTTATCCTTGCCGACGGGATGGGCGGTTACAAGGCAGGGGAGGTTGCCAGCGCCCTTGCTGTGACATCCATACAGCACGAGATTTCAACAGGGATCCGGCATCTCAAGACCGGCCGCGTCGACAAAGTCACTGGTTATAGCTACGAATCTCTCCTGATCAGAGATGCCATCCTGTATGCCAATGACATTATCTTCGGGACGGCCCAGACCGATCCGCAGTGTCAAGGGATGGGAACAACGATTGTGACCGGGCTTTTTTATAATGATACCCTGACTATCGGCTATGTCGGAGATTCAAGACTTTACCGCTTGAGAAACAATAAGTTACAACAAATCACAAAGGATCATTCATTACAGCAGGAACTGATTGACAGGGGTCTTTATACCGTTGAAGAGGCCCTCGCCAAAACACCAAAAAATCTGGTAACACGTGCACTCGGTATCGATGCCAAAGTGCAGGTGGATATCATGGAAGAACAGGTACTGCCTCGCGATATTTTCTTGCTGTGTTCGGATGGATTAACTGATATGGTAAATGATGAAGAAATTCACTTAACCCTAAGTAAATATAGTGCTAATCTTGTACAGGCAGGCCAGGAATTGATACGACTGGCAAACAGTTATGGGGGTAAAGATAATATCTCGGTGATACTTGCATCTATCCGGGAGAGTTACGCTAGACCCAACGGGCTTTTTAATCAAATTAAAAATCGAATTTTAGATGTCAGGGGATAAAAGGGCTGAACTATGGCAAAGTTAGTTCTGAGCATGAATGGGGTGGTTCAAGGCGAGTTTGAACTGAACCAGGAGCGCCTAACCGTCGGGCGAAAACCCGATAATGATATTCAGATCGATAATCTTGCCGTCAGTGGCAAGCACGCATTGATCATCACGATCCTGGATGATTCTTTTCTGGAAGATCTGGGCAGTACCAACGGTACCTATGTAAACGGTAAACTCGTTAAAAAACATGTCCTTAAGGATGGTGATGTCATTGCCATTGGCAAACATGAACTGAAATACATAAATGAACATGCCACAGATAATGATGATGAATTTGAGAAAACCATGATCATCAAACCCGGGTCTGCGAGTGCCGCAGTCGCGGCAGCGCAGGCCGCCGAGAAGGCTGTGGCGGCTGCACCACATGCACCGGCAACAGGTTCGGGTGGGGCGAGTATGCCGCTGGGGCGCCTGACCGTGCTGAATGGCCCGATCGCAGGTAAGGAACTGGAGTTAACCAAGGCACTCATCACGTTGGGGAAACCGGGCACACAGGTCGCTGTTATTTCACGCCGGCCGCAAGGTTATTTCCTTACCCATATTGAAAGCGACGGGGATGGCAAGCGTTATCCGGTTGTCAATGGGGATCCGATAGGGCCCAAGGCCTATCAGTTAAAGGACAGTGACCTGATTGAACTGGCCGGCATCAGACTGGAATTTACCAATATCTCGTAACCATTCACACATCAGCCAGCGGTTTACCCGGGATCCCGGTTCTCGCGCGAACAGATCACTTGCTGGTGTGCGTGTAAACCCCGTCCCAATGCGCAGCTGGTGGATTAACCCGGAATTCCTGCGCCCGTTCAACATAGACCTGATATAGCTTTCGAGCTGGAAACTGCTTCTGCAGATTCAACAATTGCAACTCTGCCATGTCCCAGTTCTGATCCAGATAATATTTCAGTGCCAGTTTATAAAGCTTGATCTCATCGAGCTCCGACTTGGTAATTTCCGTTACCAGTGCAACAGGTTCATAGATGGTCACCGGCTCATCCTTGCCCTTGACCCGGACCCGGTCCAGTTCGCGATAGGTATAATCCGGTACAGCCGTCCTGGTGGACTCGCTGACGATCATTCCAACTCCATATACCTTGGTCAGGCCCTCCAGACGTGACCCCAGGTTGACCGCGTCACCCATCACCGTATAAGCCATTCTGAACTCGGATCCCATATTACCCACACTCATCTCGCCGGTATTGATGCCAATTCCAATGCGGATTTCAGGCCAGCCCCGGGCCCTGAATTCCTCCCTGAGGGCATTCAGACTCTCCAGCATGGCCATTCCGGTGTCCAGTGCATGCCGGGCATGCCCGGCATCTTCCAGGGGCGCACCCCAGAATGCCATGATGGCATCCCCCATATATTTATCGATGGTGCCACGATTTTGATGGATGATCCGGGTCATTGGTGTCAGAAATTCATTCATGAGCCTGGATAAATCCTTGGGCGACAGTCCCTCGGAAAGGGTTGTGAACCCCCTGACATCGGAAAACAGAACCGTCATCTCCCTGTTTTCCGCATCCATGGTACAGGCTTCCGGGTTGGCGCTTAATTCATCAACCAGTTCAGGCGGGATATATTGACCGAACAAGCCGGTAATCTGGCGCTTGCCACGACGTTCAACAAAGAATCCGAATGTCATGTTCAGAAGATACATCCCCAGCAACATGACGAGCAGGGATGCCACAGGTAATACCAGATTGGCGAACTGCCACATGGACAGATTGAAAACGATCAGTAGCACCGTGATGATGGCAAAAATAATATTTGCCCAGAGCGGGCTGACACAGGGGATCAGGATCGACAGGATCAGGCCAGACAACAGCATGAGAACAAATTCTGCACCTGCTGTATAGGGAGGCCTTTCCTTAATAACCTGATCCAGCAGACCGGCGATCAGGTTGGCATGGATCTCGACCCCGGGATACTTGTTTTGCATCGGTGTTGCACGCAGATCAAACAGGCCGGGGGCAGAGGTACCAACCAGTACGACAGCATCCTTTAACACGGCAGGTTCCAACCTGCCGTGCAGGACATCCGATGCGGAAACATAGTTAAAACTTTGCTGGCGTCCGCGATAGGGAATCAGTACCTGCACATGTTCATCAACCGGGATTTTCAAATGCCCCAGTCTGATCCATTCCAGTCCTGAATAATCAGCCTTGCTGAGCATATCTGATTCGACAAAAACGGGTTCAATGCGTCCCACATTATGAATGGCACGAACCATGGCAAGCGAAAGGGCCTCATAATACCGGCCCTCATATTCATACAGCAGGGGTATCCGTCTGACGATGCCATCGGCATCAATGGATGGATTGAAATGACCACCGCCGAGGGCGCTGTTCTGGAACAGCTGTAGATTGGCACCGTAGCCGATCGCCTCCGGGATATCGATACGCTTACCCCTGAAATCGTCCCTGGCCAGCACCGGGGCAGGCAGGACACCACTGCGCAGGGTCCCGGCGCCCTCCCCCGAGGTATTGAAATAGTAACCCATAATGACTGGTTTGCCGGACAGACTGTCTGCAAACAGTTGATCAAAATCCAGTGTCTGGCGCAGGTCTTCAACACGTTTTCTGAATTCCGGAATATCCGTGAATTCCCCGTCTGCCAGTTTTTCCAGTATCTTCAATCCGGAACTCTCGTCCGGTTCCGCAAATACAACGTCGAACCCGACAATGGCAACCTGGTAATAGTTGAATAACTCATCCAGCAATCTGGCAACATGATTTCTGCCCCACGGCCAGCGTCCAACTTCAGCGAGACTTTTCTCATCGATATCGACAATGATAATCCGCTTGTCGACGGTATTGGGCATGGTTAATACGAGCCGATAGTCATACGCCAGGTTCTCCAGTTGATCGATAAAGGCAAGCGGGACAAAACCGGCAACCTGGAACAGGAAAAACATGAGCAACAGGACATTTAGGAAAATCCGCAGATACTGGCGTTGGATGATCCGGAGAAAATTGTTCATCATCACTGGCAGCTTGAATACCGGTTTACTTTACAGACGACTGCTCCAGCACCGCTTTCATGTCCGCATGGAAATCAGCAAAGATACCTGCCAGGGCATCGGCAAACGCACCGGCGGCGGCCTGCATGGACTCATCCTCCATTTTCACAGTCACCGGATAGGTCTTCAGCAGAAGAGGCTTGCTCTCATTGCGTCGATCCAGACGCAAGACCAACTCAACCATCACTGCCGGTTGTTCAGTTGTATTTTTTCTTTCAAACCGTACTATCTTGCCAGCGACAGTCAGGTCTACATAGTCATCCAGTGAGGTAACTACCAGGTCGGCGGCGTTTACCTTGCGTAAATACGTGACTAGATAATCACGAATAAGGCGGGGCGGGCTGTCAGCCCAGTGGTGATAATGATATTGCTTCAGTTCAATTGCATTCTCGTCTTCCGTATACAGTATGGCCCGTTCCTGATGTAAGCCATCTGTTTCCAGGTTATCCACAAAAATAGCATTGCCTAATTGTGCGTCCTGCTGCGCAGATGAATCTGTCTCCGGCAACCGGTAATAGTGGTCAACCGGCAAGGGGGGCTGACTGGCGCAGCCGGTACCCATGCCAAGCACCATCAGCGCTACATATAGAAACTGTCTCATTCCAGCTTACCTTCCTCTGTTTGCGGTGAACTGCGCAATAATGTACCCGGATTTTCCTTTATCTGTCTCGTGAACTCCTGAATATTACGGCTGCTGTCCTCAAGGTGGTGCGAGATGGCGTCAGCATGGGCAGAAACCGTGGCCAGTGTTTTTTGTAAATGGGCGACTGAAGATTTTAGCCCTTCATCATTGGTATCAAGCAAGCCGTTCAGATCACCGACCAGCACACCAACCTTGGCAAGGAGTGTTTCCATTTCTGTCCTGGTAACATCCAGCCTGCCGACCAGCTCATTCATATTACCGGAAACTGATTTCATATTCCCCAGGAACAGGGCCAGGTTTTCCTGATTTTCATTGCCCAGTACAACATTCAGGCGATCCGCCGCATCATTCAATTTGACAACAAGCCCCTGAAACTGGCTGATAATCTCGGGTTGATCAATCTGTTTGTTAATCTTCTCGATCATCGGGCGGATACTGTTCGTGGTCAGATCATGAAAATCAGCGGTGATCCGCTCCACCTGTCCATTCAGGTTTCCCAAAAGCGGCCTCAGGCTGTTACGTGACAGATCGGTTATATCGGCGGCAACCTCATTGACTGCCGCAAAGATATTCGCTGCCTCCCGCCCCTGGATGTCAGCACCGGGCGCCAGGGACTCCGGGCTTTCACCTTCCTGGATATCAATCGTGATCGCTGACAGCAACCCGGATGCGACAATACGGGCAATACTGTCTGCGGGGATCTGCCAGCCTTGCGTTATGGCGAGTTCAAGACGGTATTGGGTAGCGCCCTTCGTCCTTACCGGTTCGATGAGTTCAACCTGGCCCACCTGATAGCCTTCATAGGAAACCGGTGTCCCGTATTTGATCCCGGTCACGTTGTCATAGGTCACAAAATAATGATCAGTGGGACCAGTGCGCCCTGTGATCTTGTACACTACAACAAAGAATGCACTCATGATCACGATTACGAACAGTCCGACTGCCAGATAGTTTATATTTTCCCGTTTCATCCTGATTCCTTCACATGCCGGTTAGTCTTCGCAGATATTCATCAGCGTGTATTTCCTCGTTACCTGGCCTGCGATTAAGCAACGACTGAATACGTTCATTGTCGGAGGCCCGGACCTCGTCAACAGTCCCTGTCATCAGGATATGTCCGTGATCAAGCACCGTAATCCTGTCAGCAATCTTGAACGCACTTTCCAGTTCGTGCGTGACAACAACAATCGTCATCTTCATGACAGCACGCAGGCGCAGGATCAAATCATCGAGTTCTGCTGAAACCACCGGATCCAGCCCCGCGGAGGGTTCATCAAAAAACATCAGCTTCGGATCCATGACAATGGCCCGGGCCACCGCCGCGCGCTTGATCATGCCCCCCGAGAGTTCTGAAGGCATCAGTTCGCCAAATCCACCGAGATTGACAACCTCCAGCTTCATCCTCGCCATGATTTGCATCGTCTTTTCATCGAGACGCGTATGTTCGCGCAAGGGTAACTGGACATTTTCGGCAACGGTCATTGAACTCAGAAGCGCACCACCCTGAAACGCAACCCCCATGATTTTTCTCAGCTCATACATCTCGAACGCAGACATTCTTGTTATATCCCTGCCCATTAGCTGAATACTGCCACTGGTTGGTTTCCCGAGCCCCAGCAGGAAACGCAACAGCGTACTCTTGCCGGATCCGCTGCCGCCCATGATGATCATGATCTCGCCTTCATTTACGGACATATTGATCCCGTGCAGGATCTCACGCTTTCCGTAATGAGTGACGAGATCAATAACCTCGATTGCTGCCCGGGTGCCGTTATTACGCATATCAACTCAACGATTCAGGAAATAGGTAAATACCATATCGGCAATAACTATATAAGTGATCGATAACACGACCGCGCGGGTGGTTGCCCGTCCAACACCTTCGGCACCGCCAATGACGGCAAATCCATTGGTGACACCCACCAATGTGATAATGACGGCGAATACCTCACTTTTCAGCAGCCCCTGCATGATGTCATTCACTTTCAAGGACTCAAGACTCTGGTCAACGTAGGCATCGAAACCGAGTCCCAGCTCAATTCCGGTATAGATGGCGCCACCAAGCAGACCGGCAAGGTCAGAGAAAAAAGTCAGTACCGGGACCATTATCATCATCGCCAGCAAGGCAGGCGCCACCAGATAACGCACCGGGTTGATCCCCATCACCCGTAATGCATCGATTTCCTGGTTGACCTGCATCGTGCCGATCCGCGCCGCCAGGGCTGAACCGGTACGCCCCGCAATCAGAATGCCTGTGATCAATGGTCCGAATTCACGCGTTACTGACAGTGCAACTCCAACGACAACCTGCGACTCTGCGCCAAAAGTCTTGAGATTGTAGATTATCTGTATTGCCAGCATGACGCCAATAGCAAATGAGAGGATAAAGACAATCGGGCTTGCGGCGATCCCCATTCCCATCATCTGTGCAAACACCGACGGGATACGGACGGGCTGCTTGATAAACTGGCCAATCAGGATCCATAACAGGCTCTCGATGAACAAGGCGCAGGAATAACCTACTTCTTCAACCCCCCTTACTGTGGTACGCCCAAGCTGTTCAATCGATGACGACACTGGACGTTCGGATGGATCAGCCATCTTTCTGCAGGCACGCCGCCACGGAAGCATGGATGGGGAACACCTTGTCCAGACGCGCCAGGTGGAGCACACTCATTGCCGCTTCACTGACACCTATCAGCCCGAATTTCAGTTTCTTGTTCTTTGCGGTCTGATAACCTTCCACCAGGCAGGCGACACCGGAACTGTCGATATAGGAAACTTTCGAAAGATCAACCAGCAGGTTTTGTTTTTCTGCAAGACAGCGCAGGAGAAACTTCCGTACTTCCGGGGAGCATGATAAATCAACGTCACCATCAAATTCGACAATGGCGTAACCACCTTCTTCGCGTGATTGTATATTCATTATTAACTCTCAATTAGCCAGTTTTTTTACCATCCTGAGATAATTGCCCTTGCCCCCCTCAAGATGCCCCATTTCACATTCATCCATGATCTCCCTGATGAAATGTGTACCCAGGCCGCCGGGGCGCACATCATCCAGATCCCGTGGCTTGACACTCGCCAGATCAACGGGCTCTGCAAAATCCGTAAGACGAAACTGAATCTGCGAATCATTATTGAGTATTTCCAGTACAATTTCACCTGTATCATCACCCCGGTAGGCGTGCTGGATGATATTCATACAGGCCTCATTGACTGCGATCACCAGCCTCTCACTCTGTTGTTTGTCACAACCGACGATCCCGGCGGCACGCTTGACCAGCATGCGGACCATGTACAAACGATCAGGGGCCGCCGGAAACCGGACCTCGAACAGGCGTTTTTCATTCATCAGGGCGATATTCGATCAGCATCATTGTAATGTCATCATGCTGGCTGATGCCTGGTTTGTGGATCTCGGCAACAATGTTTTTCAGTCGTTTGCATGATGTCTGGCGTGAGTTTGCCCTGATCAGCCTGATCAGGCCTGCGACATCCAGTGTTTCATCATTCGCGCCCAGGCTTTCCGTCACACCATCGGTAAAAATATACAAACTGCCGTGATGTAATGGTATGGTCGTCACCGGAAATTCAGTCCCCGGCAGAATGCCCATGGGTGGGGCATTTGCAGGAAACTCCTCGAAGTCACCGTTCCTGTGGTGCAGCAAGGGAGGTTGATGACCTGCGTTGGTAAACCTGATTGTGTCCTGATTGACATCGATAAAACCGGAAACGATGGTGATAAACATGCCATGCGATACGGTTTCACAGATCTCGTCGTTGACCCGGGCCAGCAGTTCCCCCGGGTCGTCCATTTTTTTGGCCAGGTGATGCAGCAGGCTGCTGGCCTTGGCCATCAACATGGCCGCGTTCATTCCCTTGCCAGAGACATCGGCAAGGTTGAAATAGATCAGGCCATCATCACGCCGGAAAAAATCATAGAAATCCCCGGACACCTCCAGGGCAGGTACATTCAGGCCCTGTACCGGGAACTGCGTATCATCTGCCGCAGGGAGCAGGTTCAGCTGTATTTCCCGCGCCAGTTCCAGTTCCTTGCGCATCCGTTCCTGTTCCACCAGTGCAACCGCCATTTCCGCAATGTGGATTGCCAGTGCTGCGGCCGAGGCCAGCGCCATTAAAAAATGCCGGTCACGATCCTCAAACAGTTCACCCCCCTTTTTATTGATCAGTTCAATTGCACCGATACATTCACCCTGAACAATCAGGGGTGCGCACAGTATCGATCGTGTATTAAAGCCGGTATCAACATCAACGCTATGGTAAAAATCAGGATCCTTAGAGACATCACGCACCATCTGGCAGGTACGGGTCTTTACCGTTTTACCGACAATGCCATGGGATGCCTGCAACCTCAGGCCTTTTATATACACCGGTCCGGCGCATTCCTTGCAAACCAGTTCAGTGTCCCCGTTCTCGAGAAGGAATATGGAGGCCGCCTCGGCATCCATGTAAACCAGTAGTTGCTGGATTGTATTGTGTAATGTTTCAGTAATATTCAGGGAACTGGCAAAGCGCTGGGAAATATCCGCCAGCAGCGCGAGTTGCTTTTCCAGCGTCAGCTCGGTGACATTCTCAAACAGACTGTATACATTTTCATGCTTCATCAGCCGATCTTCCCCAGGCAATCCAGGTAAGAGGATTCATCGGGCAATACGTGATTACGCTGCGCCGACCATAATACTTCTCCCAGACACTCCATCATCCTGTGTTCCAGGTCATGAGGCGAGGAGAATTTCGCCAGAAGTCTCCGATAGATGGCATTGATCCCCTGCGGCCGGTCAGAGCCGAGCTGTTCCCGGATGCTGATATGCATGCCCATGTGCAGAAACGGGTTGGACATGCCCAGTTCCGGTGAAAATTCCTGTATCATTGCATCACCCTCGTTCTCCAGAAAGTCATGATATTCAGGATGCTGTATTATCACACCCGATACCACCCCTTCCATTGGTTCCAGGGGAATTCCCGCCTTGTATTTGCGCCAGACATCAAAAAAGAACCGGCGAGCGGATTCACGATCCTGAACGAACATCAGTCACGCCTGTTACTTTTGTGTTCAAATGAAAATAAATTCCAATTATTCTCAGTTCAGGAAAAGAGCCACGTGCATATGGTATATCGCAGGTGGTATGTGGATCACTATATCAATTTATACAGGATACGGCATACCCTGTATCCATATATTTACCTATACAGTTTCTTTTCCTTCCATTCACACTCGTTAACTATGACACACCCGCTACATTTCGGTTTGCGCGCCACACAGGTATACCTGCCATGCAGGATCAGCCAGTGATGCGCCCCCTGCCTGAATTCAGCGGGTACGAATCTCTCCAGGTTCCTTTCCACTTCCAGCACGTTTCCCCCCGGTGCAATGCCCGTACGGTTTGCGACCCGAAACACATGGGTATCGACGGCGATGGTCGGCCGGCCAAAGGCCGTATTCAGGATCACATTAGCGGTTTTACGCCCGACCCCGGGCAGACCCTCCAGCGCTTCCCGATCATCCGGTACCTGCCCGGCAAATTTCTCCAGCAGGATCCTGCTGGTCCTGATAATACTGTTCGCCTTGACGTTATATAAACCGATCGTCCTGATATACCTTTTCAGGCCACGCAGACCCAGATTCAGGATAGCCGCCGGGGTATTGGCCACCGGAAACAGTTCCGCAGTGGCCCTGTTGACACTCACATCCGTTGCCTGTGCCGACAAAATGACAGAAATCAGCAATTCAAACGGACTGGAATATTCCAGCTCGGTCGTCGGCTTTGGGTTTGCTGCCCGCAGCTTTGTGAAAATGGCTGTACGCTTCTGTTTATTCAAAATGGTATGGCCGGAGATTGGAAAAACTGCCCTATGATAGAGGGTGCACAGGTAAAAATATATTCTGTCTGGCCAAGGGGAAAATTGTTAATCCAGTCCTAAACCTTGCCAATCTCTCGAATAACAGCAGGGACAGGTCTTGCTGTGCTACCTCCTGGTGCTCCAGTGTTAGTACCGTAGCCGGATAACAGCAATTCCCCCGCATTCGTACAGATAATCTATTTTGCAATGAACCTTCCCGGTTATACCCTGTAGAATATCCGTATGGCCATGCAAAAGTTATTCGCACAATACATCGGTACAAACAAAGAGTTCTGGCCAACATCAATACGATCAACAAGATGAAACTGGCGACCTATTTATATAAAGACACTTACCGCGTCGGTGCTGTTGTCGAAGACGAAATCGTCGATGCGGGTGATGCCTATACGGGTACACAGGGAATGCCTGTCTTGTTGCAGGGAGGGAACGCCAGCCTGGCAAGACTCCAGGAGTCGATTGAGAGTGATCAGCAACGCATTGCCATTGCCGATATCCGACTGGCCGCCCCGTTGCTGAAACCCGCCAAATTTTTCGGTGTTGGCCTGAATTACACGGATCACATTGCAGAGACCGGCCGGGACAAACCGGAATACCCGACCTTTTTCAACAAACAGACGACCTGTATCATCGGGCCCGGTGCTGCCATTCACCTCCCGCGGGTCTCGGACAAACTGGATTACGAAGGTGAACTCGGGATGGTCATTGGCAGGCGTTGTCGCCATGTACCCCTGGCCCGTGCCAGTGAGATCATCGCCGGCTACCTGATTGTCAATGATGTCACCATCCGCGACTGGCAAACACGTACTCATACATGGACCCTGGGCAAATCCTTCGATACCCATGGTCCCATCGGCCCGTGGATCGTCAGTGCTGATGAACTCGGGGATCCGCATGCCCTTGCCATCAGGACCCGGGTCAATGATGAGTTACGGCAATCCTTCAATACCCGGCATCTTATTTTCAATTGCTATTATCTGGTGGAATACCTGACCACGGTCATGACACTCGAACCCGGTGACATTATCTCTACCGGCACCGGCAGCGGTGTCGGGGTAAAGATGGACCCGCGCGGTTATATGAAACCGGGTGATGTGGTGCGTATTGAAATAGAGAAGATCGGTGTTCTTGAAAATCCGGTCATTGCAGAACCTGGGGATACCGCCTTTATCGACTGACCTCAGCTTGCTGTCAGGTCATCAAGATTGATCTTCTCCAGCACTATCCGCATGAAATCCAGACGTCGCAATGCATCGTCCATTTCCAGCAATGATTGTTTTATGGACAGATCAAACGGCAATAATTCGGCCAGTCGCTGGCTGACCCAGCAGGCATCCTCGAATTTCTCCATGTCATCCGCAAGCGCCAGTTCATGTCGATACGCAATCTCATACAGCAATTCTGAAAACGGCCGATAGGACTCAGACACATCGATTACTGCTTCATCGACCAGGATGATGTCACCCTCCAGCAAGCCGTTGGAGCGGACACGGATGGCAGAAATCCGTATGCGGTGTTCCCCCTTCACCGTAATCCCCAGTAAACCATTATCGAGTGGATTCCAGTCAACAATACGCGCATAGGTCCCTGTTTCATAACAGTCCGCCGGTGTACCCGCCTCGTTACCCTGGCGGAGCAAACAGACACAAAAACCTGTATCCATGCGCAGGCACTCACTTACCATGTCCAGATAGCGTGGCTCAAAGATCCGTAAGCTCAGAAGACCCTCTGTGAACAGCACGGTATTGAGCGGGAACAGGGGAACGCCTTTCACAGGTTTTGCAGGGCCATTATAAGTTTATTGTGTATACCGCCAAATCCACCATTGCTCATTATGACGATATGTTCTCCCGCTTGTACATCCGCAATGGCCCCGGCAATAATGGCATCGATATCCCTGCAGACCCTGCATTTCGCGCCCAGTGTTGCCATGCACCCCGGCAGGTCCCAGCCAAGCCCCTCTGGCTGGAACAGGAATACCCGGTCCGCCTGTACGAATGAGGGGGCGAGCGTATGCTGATGCACACCCATACGCATGGTATTGGAGCGTGGCTCCATGATCACCGTGATACGCTGATCGCCGACCGACTTGCGCAAGGCTTCCAGCGTAACCTGGATGGCGGTGGGGTGATGTGCAAAATCATCATAAACAGTAACCCCATCCACCACCGCGAGTTTTTCAAGGCGGCGTTTGACGTTCCTGAATCCGGCAAGGGCGGCACAGGATGCCCCCGCCGGGATACCAACATGGGCCGCCGCCGCTATCGCGGCCAGGGCATTTTCAGCATTATGTCTGCCGATCAATGACCAGTCGACGACCCCCACCGGTTCCCCATCACAAATGACATCAAAGCGGCTGTAATCGGCCTTCTGTGCGATTGCATTCCAGCGGGCATGGTCCCCCCCGAAGGTCTCCACGGGGGTCCAGCAACCTGCCGCCAGTACCTGTGCTATGTTCGTATCTCCGTGGCTGGCGATGATCCGGCCCTGTCCCGGCAAGATCCGGACCAAATGATGAAATTCGCGTAAAATAGCCGCAATATCGTTGAAGATGTCCGCATGATCGTACTCGATATTATTAATAATCAGCGTCTTCGGGCGGTAGTGGATGAATTTGGAGCGCTTGTCGAAAAAGGCGGTATCGTATTCATCGGCCTCGACGACAAAATACCTGGATCCTGTATAGCGGGCCGAGAGTCCAAAATTTTCGGCGATACCCCCTATCAGAAAACCGGGATTCAAACCCGAGGATTCGAGCAGCCAGACCAGTATACTGGTGGTCGTCGTCTTGCCATGGGTGCCGGCGACGGCGAGGACATGTTTGTCCTGCAACAAATGCTGTTCCAGCCACTGCGGACCAGACACGAAGGGAAGCCCCTGATCCAGGATATATTCCACCGCCGGATTCCCGCGGGACAGGGTATTTCCGACCATGACGAGATCGGGCGCAGGCTGTAAATGCGCTGTTTTATATCCTTCCAACAGCGGAATGCCCAGCCCGCTTAACTGGTGGCTCATCGGAGGATAGACGTGTTCATCGGAGCCACTGACCACATGCCCCATGGCCCTTGCCAGCAGGGCAATGCCGCCCATAAACGTCCCGCAAATACCCAGGATATGGATCCGCATCAGCTTGTCTCGGCCGGAAACAGGAGGGCGATGAAATTCGAGATGACCCAGATATAGGATATGGCAATAATGATCCCGAGGCCGATCGTGGTCTGTAACGCATGCCGGAAAATATGGGCCATGATGGCGATATTCCAGATAATGAGGACAATCAATAATAGCAGCCCGATACTCTGGCCGGTCCCTTCCTGGCCCAGGCTTGAACCCAGATAATACAGCGGCAAGGCAATCAGGCTGATGACAATACCGGTGCCTGCAAGGGCGGTGACGGTTTGTGACCAGCGTTCTGTCTTGTTTCCGAACTGTAACAAACCATAAGTAAATACCATGACCAGCAATGCCTCAATGACCCCTGCCAGTGTGGCATTCACGATCTGTGCCGAGAGTAATGCCAGCATTGCACTCGCCAGGATATACCCGGCGACACTCAGGGACAGCAGTACATTTGACTTCGGCAGGTCCTGCGGATTCTTTCGAAAACAACAGATATCGAAAAAGGCATTGAAGATGGCATGTATTGCAGACAACATGATCCCGGGTAATACTCCTGACAAGAATCAAGACAAGTTGATGATATACAGGAATCAGGAAACAGATTCCATATGATGATACAGTTTAATCCGGTGTAAACCTCGTTTGTCAATTTCACCAAAGCCATGAAATTTGCCCTTCTGATCAATACAGGACCCTATCAGCACCAGGCGGCGGATACCGCCTACCAGTTTGCCAGGGCTGCCCTGGCGGAAGGTCATACCATACGGAGGATCTTTTTTTATCAGGACGGCGTTTATAACGCCTCCCGCTTATCCGTTCCACCGCAGGACGACCGGCATATTGTCCGGCGCTGGTCAGCACTGGCAGCTGAACACCGGATTGAACTACTGCTTTGTTCCGCCTCTGCATTGCGGCGGGGAATACTCGATAAAGAGGGGGCCAGGGTGAATGCCATCGATACCGACAACCTGGCGCCGGGATTCAGGCTGGCAGGGCTGGCACAACTGATTGACGCCGGTATTGAGGCGGATCGGTTGCTCTCCTTTGCAGATTGAAAACGACCATGTCCACAAAAAAACGCATCATGATCGTCAACCACCGCCCGCCCCATGGCACACTCCATGCGTGGGAGTCACTTGACCTGACACTCACCGCTGCCGCCTTTGAACAGGAGGTGTCAGTCGTGTTTATGGGGGACGGCGTCTTTCAATTGCTGGCGGATCAGGATACGAGTCAAATCAATATCAAGAATTTTGCGCCTGCCTACCGGACCTTCCGGGATTACGACATCCGGCATGTTTACGTTGAAAAAGAGGCCCTGGCACGCCGAGGCCTCAGCAGTGATGATCTTCTGATTGACGTCAACCTGGTCGATACCGGTGCCCTGTGCAGGTTGATGACAGAACAGGACATCATCCTGCACTTCTGATGGACTGGAAGAGGATGCTGCACACAGTCAATAAATCGCCAACCGAATCAGACAAACTGGAAACCTGCCTGCGTTTTACACAAGCGGGTCATGCTGTCTTGCTGATAGAAAATGCCGTTTATGCCGCATTAGCCGAATCGGCGATGGCGGGACAATGGCCGGACAAGTCATCCGGAATCACAGTCTATGTATTAACCCCGGACCTTGCGGCAAGGGGATTGCTGGGCAGGGACTTGCATCCCGATATCAGGCAGATCGACTATCCTGGTTTCGTCCGGCTGGTGACGGAAAACGATGTCGTGCAGTCCTGGTAACCCGGAACATGGCTATTGAATACGAAGGCAGGTACCTGGCAACCGATCCGGAAGGATTTCTTCTGGACCTGAATGACTGGAACCGGAAAGTTGCTGCCTTGCTCGCGCAACAGGACGGTATTGAACTAAGTGAATACCACTGGGAGATCATCGATTTCTGCCGGGACTATTATCATGAGTACGGGATCATCCCCATCATGCGTATCCTGGCGCGGGCAATCAGGGACCGGCTGGGTGCGGCAAAGGGGGAAAGCCTTTATCTCTACCGCCTGTTTCCGCAAGGACCGGTGCGGCAGGTCGCACGCATCGGGGGACTGCCCAAACCCCCGTCCTGTATCTGATACTGGGGTTTCTCCAGGTTATGGACATAAAAAAGCACACTGACCAGATGGTGCAGAGGGCGGGGATTGGGGTGCTGATTGGGGTTATAGGTGCGAGTTGCTTGCCCAGCAATAAATGGCAGCATAGGGGCTATGCTTGGTATTCGAATGACCTGGGACTGGTTGGATTGCGACGGGGCCACAGGGACGGTGCACCATGCCAGAGAAAGAAGAGAACCGCTGACATCTAAATCCTGCAAAAAAGTTCTACCTATATAATTGCGCGCTTCGCGCGTGCCGACCGCGCGAGGGTTTTATCCAA
>MGXK01000104.1:0-3668 GCA_001802375.1 Gammaproteobacteria bacterium RBG_16_51_14 | reverse complement strand
CGGATGGCTTTTTCATCCGTGCGCAATCGGTGATCCGCGCGGACGGCTTTTCGTCCACGCGACAAGCGCAACCCTGCAATAACGAGACCGCGATTCAAATCGTCGCATCGAATTCACTGCGTCGTCAGATCCATCTCCGCTTCGAACTCGGGTCCGACCCGTTCCAGTTTGAAACCGACCTTGCGCGAAACGTGCTGCATGGCGACGTTGTCGCCGAGGATGGTAGCGACAATACGTTTGAGCTTTTCATCGCGCCCGATCTGCACCAGGCGGCGCAACAGCTCGATGCCGAATCCGTGTCCCTGGCAGGCGTCGCTGACCAGAATCGCGAATTCCGCTTCCGCAGTCTGGTGCAGTTTGCTTAAGCGCCCGATCGCGAGTATGGCGTTCTCGCCCGTCTTCGGGTCCCTGCGCTCCACTACCAGCGCCATCACGCGGTCGTAGTCGATGAAACAAAGGCGTGTCAGGCGCTCGTGCGCGATGCGCTGGTTGTACTTGATATGGTGTAAGTAGCGCATGTACACGCTTTCCTCCGACAGGGTCGCATGGAACTTCACCATCAGCGGTTCGTCTTCCGGGCGAATGGGACGTATGCTGACCGGCATGCCATCCTTCGAGGTCCATTCCGACGCATATTGAGCCGGATAAGGGCGAATGGCGAGCCTGGGCAATTGGTCTTCGCCGATCTCCGGCCCGTGCAGAACCACGCGCGCATCCAGTGCGATGATGCCCCCGGCGCCCGCCGCGGTGGCGCCGGGGGAGCCGGCCGCGAGCAGCGGGTTAATGTCGATTTCCTTGATCCAGCATTGTTCGATGACCAGTTGGCTGAACTGCACCAGCAATCGCGCCAGCGCCGCGAGGTCCACGGGGGCGCGGCCGCGCACGCCTTTCAGCGCCTTGTGGATGGTCGTTTGCTCCATCATGCGTAGTGCCAGCGTGGTGTTGAGCGGCGGCAGGGCGAGCGCGCGGTCGCGGAACACCTCGACCAGCTGTCCGCCGGCGCCGAACAACAGCACCGGTCCGAATTGCGCATCGATGCTGCTGCCGACGATCAGTTCATAGCCGTCGAGCTTGATCATCGGCTGCACCGTCACGCCGAGAAAGTGTTTGGCGGTGCGTGGAGGCGCTTCGCTCACAGTCTTTGCCCCGGATTCAATCGCGCGGTAGGCGCGCCGCACCGCATCTGCATCGGTGAGGTTTAACTGCACGCCGCCGACGTCGGTCTTGTGCGTGATCGTATGCGAATGCAGCTTCAGCACCACGGGATAGCCGACCGCGCTCGCGCAATGTACCGCTTCGTCCTCGCTGACGGCAATGCGCGTTTCCACGGTCGGAATGTGATAAGCCGCGAGCACCTGCTTCGACTCGAACTCGGTCAGCAGGGTGCGGCCGGATTTGCGCGCGTCCAGGATGAGCTGCTCGACCCGCGCGCGGTCCGGCGCCGCATCCGTCGCGGACTCCATCTGCGTCGGCGTTTCGTACAGACCGCGCAGGTTATAGGCGTAGCGATACATCAGGTTGAAAATGCGCGCCGCGGTGTCGGGATAATCGAAGGTCGGTATGTTGGCCTGATTGAGAATTGCCTCGCCCGCGACGACATCCTTGCCGCCCATCCAGCTCGCGAGCACGGGTTTGCCCCGGGTCACGGCGAACGCGGTCAAGCGCCTGGCCGTTTCGGTCGGATCGGTCATCGCCTGCGGCGTGAGCGCCACCAGCAGTCCGTCGCTGTTAGGATCCTTGGCAGCGATTGCGAGCGCCTGCGCGTAGCGCTCCGGATCGGCGTCACCCAGGATGTCTATCGGGTTGCCATGGCTCCAGTGCGGCGGCAGCACCTTGTTCAGCTCCTGCATCGACTCCGTGGACAACTCGGCCAGTTCGCCCCCCAGGGCGATCAAGGTGTCGGTGGCAAGCACGCCCGGCCCGCCGGCGTTGGTGACGATGGTAAGACGCGGGCCGGAAGGCCGCGGCTGCTTCGCCAGCACCTCGGCCATGTAGAACAGATCGGAGATGGAGTTGACGCGCAACACGCCGCAGCGGCGGAACACCGCATCGAGCACCTCATCGCTGCCGGCGAGCGCGCCAGTGTGCGAGGCGGCGGCCTTCGCCGCAGCCTCCGTGCGCCCCGCTTTGATGACGATGATCGGCTTGGTCAGCGCGACCTCACGCGCGGCGGAGATGAAAGAGCGCGCGTCGCCGATGGATTCCATGTAGATCATGATGCTATTCGTGTGCGGGTCGTCGCCGAAATAGTTGATCAGGTCGCCCCAGCCGACATCCAGCATCGAGCCGACGGATACGCAGGCGCTGAAGCCGACGTTTTCGCGGAAACTCCAGTCAAGCACGGCGGTAAGCAGCGCGCCGCTCTGGCTGATGAAGCCGACCGTGCCGGGCCGCGCCATCGCGCTCGCAAAGGTTGCATTCAGGTGCGTCACCGGACGCATCACGCCCAGGCAATTCGGACCGATGAGACGCATCCTGCCTCGCGCGTGCTCGGCAATATCGCGCTCCAGTTCCACGCCGGCAGCACCCGCCTCTTTGAATCCGGCCGAGATGATGATTGCGCTTTTTACGCCCGCCGCGACGCATTCCTTGACGATGCCGGGCACGGTGGGCGCCGGGGTGACGATGACCGCCAGATCGATCGGCTCGGGCACGCGCGCAATGTTCGAATACGCCTTGATGCCCAGCACCTGATTGTATCGCTTGTTGACTGGATAGACGGCGCCCCCAAATGGATTGCTGATAAGGTTCCAGAGCAAGGTACGTCCAACCCCACCCTCCTTTTCGGTCGCGCCGATCACGGCGACGCTGCGTGGCGCAAAGATTGCGCGCAACGAGTCGCGCTCGAAGTGCAGCACGTCCGACGTGCGGTCGGCGCCATTGGCGGGCTTGATCGATGTGGGTTTCATTGCGCTATTCCTTGTTCGTGTGCGTCCTCCGCCCACATGGATGATTATATGCTCCCGGGTCTGTTCCCTTGACAAAAATCAAACGGATGTCAGACCATCCACAAGCAGTCCGCATGGTAATGCGATTCCCCTCTGGAAATCCGGATTGATGACGCATAGCGGCACTGGGAATGCAGAATCGAGTAGAACCGCGACATGAACGAAACCCGGAAATTCAAGATTGCATTGCGACTGCCGCTCAATTCCCAACCGCCGTGGCGTGGCGCGCGCGGCGTTCGCGGCGAAAGTGCGCAACTGCCAGCACCAGTGCCGCAGCCTGAAGCAGCGCGCAAAAATAGAACGGTGCGCCGATGCGCCAATCCGCTGCACGCTACCACAGCTACCAGCGGCCCCACACCTTTCATCTGCGCCAGCCCGTGCAGCGAACTGACCGGATTGGCTGCCTTCGAGCTGAACGCGCGCCGGTGCTCTACCGGCAGTGACTCGGGCAGCACAAAGTAACCGTAGAGAAAATTGAGCAGCGCAAGGCTGCCGGCGACGAAAGGACAGGAATTTGCTTTCTGCGATTTCCGTGATCGGTGCTTTCAGAAACATTAAAAACAGTGCGATGTAACATTGAACATAACCGGTTTTTGCTGGATAACTTGTTCCAGACGTTATCAACCGACTACAACCATATAGTCGTCCTGCAAAACCGGTATACCGTACTTCCTGTACATAAATCCCCTTCTGTGCAATCACCCTTATCTCACCCTATTT
>MGXK01000103.1:6850-9233 GCA_001802375.1 Gammaproteobacteria bacterium RBG_16_51_14 | reverse complement strand
CGCGACACTAGTTCACACGCACCGCGCGGGAACTCATGTTGTCCCGCGCTGCGGGACGGTACTAACGCGGTGCGTTGGAACAAGACTGCATCAGTTTGAATCGCACCCTTTTTCAGGGGGAAGGCCAAAATACGGCTTCTATTCAGACTATAATGCCGCCCTCAAGGATCGATACAAACAGCGACACCCCTCTGCGCTAATTTTGCCATAAGCGCAAAAAAAGCGGCAGGCAACAGATAACGGCATCTGCCATTTTGATTATCCCCGTAAATGAACAGGATTTAAGTTACAGGATCGCCCACACATGAATATGGCCATGCATACGGCAAGATACCTCAGGTTTTTCACCCTTATCCCGTTACTCGCGATCCTTGCTGCCGGATGCGGCGGGGATGCCGGGAATTCGCTGGGATCCGGTGCGCCCACCAAAGACCTATCCATTGGGCGCATGAAAGTGGCGATTATGCCGGAGTATGACGACCCCAGCGTGCTGGCCGTTTATGACGGAAAATTCGAGGAGGTTGCAAGCTATCCCATCAAGACCAGTTTTCTCATACCCAAAGGCTCGGTCATCAGCGATGCTTGCAGTCTTTCGCATGAAGGCCAGCATTTTTGCCAGCTTTACCGGACGGTCAACAAGGGCGAGCACGATGAAGTGAGTCTGCTGCTGCCTTACCCGAATTTTTATCTCAGCTTCCACACGCCACGGCTCGACATCGAAAGGGAAAAAAAGGAATTGACCTATCTGATCAAAGCCAATCACCCGGTCAAAACCCTGGAAGTCGATATTCAACAGCCCTTGCGCAGCACCGCATTCAACGTGGCGCCGCCGGGCAGCGCCGCCCTGTTGGAAAAAAATGATGCGATCAGCATCATCAAGGGGTTTAACTATTTTTCCTACAGGCTGGAGGGCGTTGCCAAAGGCCAGGAAAACGCATTTAAAATTGCCTATCTCAAGAGCGACCCCAATCCCTCGGTCGATATCAAGTACACCGCCATGAGAACCCCGCCGACGCAGAGCACGCCTTATGAAGCACAGCGAAATATCAAGACGCTCATTTACCTGCTGTTCGGGACGGGTGTCTTGTGCATTGCGGCAGTGGCCGTCTGGATATTCCGATCGCGCAATAAAAAACGGGGTAAAGCCACATGAACACGCGGTTTACCCTGCGCAAGGCATTACTGTCTTTTGGTTTGTGCATCGCATTGGCATATATCGCCGCCCCATCCAGTGCCTTTGCGCTGACCGTCAACGAAGTGGTCAAGGATCTCGCCTGCCCCTGCGAATGCCCGCTCGTCCTGGAGGACTGCAACATGACCTGCGGCCTGGAATGGAAGAATGAAGTCGGCGAAATGATCAACAAGGGCATGACCAAGCAGCAAATCATGGATTATTTTATTGATAAATATGGTGACGAAGCCCGCATCACTCCCGCACAGCGCATCCAGGGCAAGGTTTACCAATACACGAGAAGTTTCGACACCTCGGATTGGGTGCTGTTGTGGGCCGGATTGATTGCATGGATATTGCTGATGTTTTTTGGGATCTACGTTGGCATCAGGAAGCTGTTTTTTAATAAATCGCCAGAGGCGTGAAGGCTTTCCCGTGAGTTATATCGAGACACCGCCCGATCACCGTTTTCCCTGGTATGCGCGCCTGTTTTTCGCCAATCAGCGGCGACGCTATGGCCGCGAGCTGGAGCCGGCAAAACTGTGGGCCCGTTCACCCAGGGTTTTTGCCGGGCTGTCGATGCTTTACGGTGCGCTGGATCGCAAGTCTTCGCCCATCGAACCCGCGTTGCGCACGCTCATCACGGTGCTGGTATCGCAGATCAATTGGTGCGCATTTTGCGTTGACATCAACTCCGCCACCGGCCTCAAGCGCGGCCTGACCGGGGCGCATCTGGCAGCCCTGCATGATTTTGAAATCTCGCCGTTGTTCGATGAACGCATCAAGGCGGCCTTGGCCTACGCTGTCGCCGTCACGGTCACCGGGAGCCGGGTGGATGACAAACTGATGGCGCGCCTCAAAAAATACTTTGACGACGCCGCCGTTATTGAACTTACCGCGCTGATAGCGTTCCAAAATCTGTCCAGCAAGTTTAATGCGGCACTGGACGTTGCGGCGCAGGGATTTTGCAACATTCCGCCATCGCCGAATACCAAGGCTGAAAAACACGAGTAGCGCAGCCAAAATCACCATCAAACTAAAGTCCATGCCGATCCCGAAAAAGCGACCTCGCTTTCGGTCGGCATGCAAAGTGAAACATGAGATCATCAGCGAAGTCCTTACTTGTCAGCCTTGCCGTATTTTTGTCGCTGTGCGCAGCCGTTCTTTTTCTCATATTCATGTACCTGACCGGCCAGGGTTTCGGCGATGCGA
>MGXK01000103.1:5473-6732 GCA_001802375.1 Gammaproteobacteria bacterium RBG_16_51_14 | reverse complement strand
AACCGCAGCGGAATGGGAGTCGGTGATGGTGCGCATGAAGGCGCCTGACCGGGCGGGGATAACGGATCGCCATGCAGACGCCATTACCCGTTACCTGCAAAGTAATTTTTTGAGCAATGTGCCCACCGTCCTTCCCGAAAAGACCATGAAGTTTGTCAAGCTTCATCTGTGGCGGAGCGATTTCGGGGAAAGCGACTTGTTTCTGGATTTGATTTACATACCCTATGAACATCGTAAATTGTTACCCTATTTGGGGGTGCGTAATGCCCCGCCGGATCGGCAAGCTGCCATTTTTGTCGTTTATATCAACACCCATCAGGGGGCGGTTCCCCCGTGGAATTTTGCGGAACTGGCGACGCTGCACGTCAATAATGGCGATGCGCAAAACGCGAGCGCCTGGAAAGTGCTCTATGAGGATGGCCAGCGCCACCATAATCAGGGGGTTCTCATTTTCCCCAATGTCGACGCGGGCCAAACAGCCGAGCTGGAAATTAAAATGCGCCTGCCGGGGCTGGGAATAAGAGCTTTTCAATGGAACTTGCCCGTGCCACCCTTGCCTGAAGGAGAACATGTTGAACCCTAAATCCTACAAACTGCTCATTGTTCTTGCCGTTGCCGGGTTGCTGCTTGCCCTTGGCGCCGCCAGTTTTTTGATTACGCAAGGAAACACAAAAAACGAATCCTCTGTGCAGTCTTCATCGGATGTCAAGGAATCTGCCCCCAATTTCACGCTCGCGCTCATTGACGGCAAAAATTTTCAGTTCAGCGACTATCAAGGGAAGCCAATCCTGATCAATTTCTTTGCATCATGGTGTTTGCCATGCAGGGAAGAAATGCCCGTCCTGGTAAAAATAGCTCAGGAATATGAGCCAAAGGGTGTGGTATTTCTGGGGGTCGCTGTCGACGATACTGAAGAAAAAATGAAAGATTTCATCGCAAGATATGGGGTTACTTTCCCGGTCGGGCTTGATAAAACAGCGGCGGTTCAGAAGTCCTTCGGCTTGTATGGTATACCCACCACTTATTTCATAGACAAACGAGGAATGATCAACTACTTCCACTCGGGCGCCGTTACGGAGGAGTTGCTGCAACATGAACTCGATAAACTGCTTTAAGAAGTTCTGCGCTGTTTTTTTTCTCGTGGCATCGATCTCCGGGTGCAGCGAGGAGAGTAAGCCGTTGCTTCAGGTCGGCGAAAAAGCCGCGCCCTTCACCCTTGAATTGATCGGCGGCAAGCAAAGCCAGCTGGAGCAGTATGC
>MGXK01000103.1:4962-5462 GCA_001802375.1 Gammaproteobacteria bacterium RBG_16_51_14 | reverse complement strand
TGGTCATCACCTTCATGTCCTCGTGGTGTCCCTGTTCCAATGACTCCATGCCGCTCATGAAGCAGGCTTACGCGAAATATAGTAACGGCCAGGTGGCATTTTTGATGGTGGGCGTTCAGGACTCACAGTCAAAGTTTGAAAAATACGTCGAGAAATGGGGTGTGCCCTTTGCTGCCGGGTATGACAAAGGTGACCGGATCGCCAACAATTACGGAGTCAGTTCGCCGCCGACCACCTTCTTTATCGACAAGCATGGAATCGTGAAGCGCGCTTTTTATGGAAACATCGCGAAGCAACCGGATGAGTTTCAACAATGGATTGAGGAGATTATTTGATGTCATTCGGGGGCGGCGCAGCATTGTGGGGAGGGTTCACCTCATTTTTTTCGATCTGGCAGTTATGCATCCTGCAAATCAGCCCTTTTTTTATCGCCTTTATTGTTGGCATTTACTTCATAACGCCGGGCAAAAATGCCGATCCGAAAATTCGCCGGTGGATAC
>MGXK01000103.1:1584-4949 GCA_001802375.1 Gammaproteobacteria bacterium RBG_16_51_14 | reverse complement strand
TATGCCATCGGTTTTACGGTTTTCTATTCCCTGCTCATCGCCTCAGCCCTGGATATCAGTCGACCGCTGATTCATAACATCAGCCTGTTGCGGGTAATTTCGGGTATTTTTTTCCTGCTGGTCGGCTGGTATATTTTACTGATGGATCGCCTGCCATTCCTGGGCAAAATACATCGGCCTTCCCTGATCAGCGTCCTCTCCCTGCTGGTCGGGATCACTTTCGCCATCATATATTCCCCATGCATTACACCGATGCTCTCCGACATCATGGGGCTGGCATCCCAGCGGAGCACGGCAATTGAAGGGTGGTATCTGGCGTTCTTTTACGGGCTCGGCATCAGCATCGCCCTCGGCATGACAGGCGTTGCGCTCATCCTGCTTGCCCGGAGGCGGTCAATCGTTCTGCGCAATGCCAACGTAATCAAAAATATTTGCGGCATAATTTTACTGGCACTGGCAATCATGAATATGACCGGCCTGATGAGGCACTACAAGGCGTTTGTTCTCGGGTTTGTGCTGTGACCGCAGCGCCCAGGGGAATAAAAAAGCAGGTCCTGGGCGGCGTGCTGGTTTGCCTGGGCGCAATCACCGCGCTCTTGTCCAGGGTCATCGGCTTTGAGCTGGATGTTTTTTACGTTTTAATCAGCGTTATTGGTGCAGGCCTTTTTCTGTATGGCGCCATACAGAAAAACCAGCATGAATTAGCAAGTGACGATTAGTCGCTTCGAACCAAGAGGGAAACAAATGAAAAGTCAGAGGGGGGCTCTTACCGGAAAGAGCCTTGCGATTTTACTGATTATTGCCGTGGCCATCGCCGTAGCTGCCGCTGCCTTTATCGGTTCGCGCCCGGATAACGCGCGGCCTGATAACGATAGAATCGTCAAACCCCCCGAGGAGATCGATGATTATCTCTTCTGGGAAGCGAAGCAATTGACGGATTTCAAATTGATCGGCGCCGACCATAAAACGCTGGTGCTGAATGACCTGAAGGGCAAGTGGAGTTTTATTTTCTTTGGCTACATACACTGCCCCGATGTCTGCCCCCTCACCATGGGGGTACTGGGACAGGCGTTCAAGCTCATCGAAAAAAATCCGGTCGCTTATCAGGAGATTCAGGGCATTTTTGTTTCCGTCGATCCCAAGCGCGATACGCCGGAGCTGGTCAAAGAGTATGCGTCCTATTTCAGCAGCAAGTTCATGGGCGTCACCGGGGACACCGCTCAACTGGACGCATTTTCCCGGCAGATGAGCGCGCTGTACACCATCCACCCCAAGGAAGCGCAAGGTTCCGGGGATAATTACTCGGTGACACATAATTCGACGGTTTTTCTCGTCGATCCGCAGGGCCGGCTCTATGGCCGGTTTCCGCCCCCCCAACTCCCGCAGGAGATTGCCGAGGTGTTTGTAAAAATCCGCATGTTCTACAACGAAAAGGTAAAGAAATGATTAAATTATTTTCAAAAATATTAGCGGCGCTGGTGCTTGGGTTTTGTGCGTCAAGCGCTTCTGCCGAGAGCGACATCCAGATCCGGAATCTCTGGGTGCAGGCTGCGCCGCCTGGCGTCAAGGTGCTGGCTGCTTATCTGGAGATCAAAAACAGCGGCAAGCAGCAGCGGGTGCTCACCGGCGTTTCCAGCCCCGCCTTCGGACAGGTTGGCATTCACCGGAGCATGATCCACGGAAATATGGCGCACATGGAACACCTGAAGGAATTGGCCATTCCGGCCAATGCCTCGGTAGTGCTGCAACCGGGCGGGTTGCACCTCATGTTGATGGACGCCAAAAAACCGCTCCAAGCCGGCGATCAGATTCCCATGACATTCATTTTCGGTAACGGGGAAAACATTGCAGCCAGCGCAACAGTTCGCTCCGGCACAATGGAGGGTATGGGAGATCGCCAGCCGATGGATCATTCCGGGCATGGCGAACATAAACATTAGGAGCAGCACGATGCCGCAAATGACTTATTGCCAATTTAAGAAAGGCAGCGATGCTGAAGACTGAACACCAATTTCGCCGTTTTTCGCTAGCCCTGTTGCTGGGCAGCTTATTGCTTATGCCGGGGTGCGGCGGCAACACGGCAGGCCCTAAAGCCGCAATGGAAGAGGCGCCGGATTTCAAAATAGCGCTCTTCGATGGCGGCGATTTTCAGTTAAGCGCGCAAAAAGGAAAAGTAGTCGTCATTAATTTTTTCGCCTCATGGTGCGTTTCATGCGGCGAAGAAACACCTCATATCGAAAAAATTTCCCGCGAATATGCGCCGCAAAAAGTGGCGTTATTGGGCATCGCCGTCGACGACACGGAAAAAAAGGCGAAAGAATTCCTGAAGAAATCGGGTCTGACCATTCCCGCCGGACTGGATAGAACCGGGAAGATCAAAGACACCTACGGCATATATGGCATGCCCACCACTTTTTTCATAGATAAAAATGGCAAGATCAGCTATTTCCACGCAGGGGTCGTTACTGAAGAATTGTTGAGGCATGAAATCGATAAGCTGCTGTAATTGCCCAGATCGCACCGCGCCGCAGGATGGTTCTCAACGCGGCGCGCGGGAATGAGACAAACGTGAATATCAGGCTAAATTAGCCGAACACATTCGCTGATGCACCGGCAAGCAGTTTAGGGAAACGCGGATTAATCCGCGTTTCCCTAGCAACGCAGTGTGCCGGTTTCCCAACCTATTTATTTACCCTGATATGCTTCAGCGCCGCGACTATTTCCTGGCCTTCCGGGCTTAAGGCAAAATCGACGAAGGCCTTGGTATCGCCGTTCATATTGGTCTTGGTGATGACATTGTAGTCCTGGTAGAACTTGTACTTGGCGGGGAAAGTCTTTTCATCCGGCAGGTATCCATCCACAGTCAGCACCTTGACATCGGCACTTTCGTAGCCGTAAATCTGAAGCCCCATCGCCCCCTCATTTTCTTCAACCAGCTTGTTGGTGCCTGCCACGGGATTCATCGGTTTCTCGGGCGTCAGCCGCTTGATGTCTTTGCCGAACGGGGCCACGCTCTTGGAAAAAATCGTGATGGTGCAGGGTTGCAGGAGGACATTTTTTATTTCCAGATCGTTGCCGCCGACTTCCTTCCAGTTCTTGATCTTGCCGGCGAGAATATCCTTGAGCTGCTGGAGTTTCAGGTCGTTGACCGGGTTGTTCCTGTGAACCAGCACAACCGTGGGCGCCTTGGCGATGACTGTATTGACAGTGCCTTCCGGGAGATAGCTCAGCACGACTTCATGGGTGCTTACGCCAATATCGACATCACCCTGGCTGGCTTTGTAAATACCGGCGGCGCAGGCTTCCGCCTCAACCTTTACATTTTTTCCGGTCTTCTTTGTAAAGGCCTCACCCAGTTTTTTGGC
>MGXK01000103.1:1173-1441 GCA_001802375.1 Gammaproteobacteria bacterium RBG_16_51_14 | reverse complement strand
CTGCATTCAGTATTCGGCATCACTCATCGCTCAATGCGTCTTGAACCTGACTTTAAATTTCAGGTCGGTCTGGGCCGCCAGCCACTCGAGGGACTTGCCGTTGACTTCGGCATAGGGATACATGAAATAGTTCAGCGGGCCGTCATTCTGGCGCGGGTTCAGGTAATAACCCCTTCCGCCCGTGGCCAGCGCAACCCGGTATTCGTCAACGGCACCAAAATAATAATCGATGATTTTCCGGGCGCCCTTGAGATCCAGTTTGTCTACC
>MGXK01000103.1:817-1104 GCA_001802375.1 Gammaproteobacteria bacterium RBG_16_51_14 | reverse complement strand
AGTGATGCCCGCCGGTCATATCCTCGTCATCCTTTTTGCCCAGCCTGAGGCCGAACACCTCGCGCGCCGGTACACCCGCCGCCCTGGCAATCGAAACAAAAACCGAACTGATATCGGCACACTTCCCGCTCCTCTTTACAATCTGGATATCAACTTCGCCGGTGCCGCACCCCTTAACATTCGGGTCTCTTACCGTATTTTCGACCACCCACTGGTAAACGGCGCGCGCCTTTACACTAATCTTCTGTTTGTCATTGGTGATGCTGCGGGCAATTTCTCCGACCTTG
>MGXK01000103.1:0-775 GCA_001802375.1 Gammaproteobacteria bacterium RBG_16_51_14 | reverse complement strand
GGGAATAGCGGGCTCGGTTGCGGGAAAATCTTTTCTGACCAATTCCCGGGCAGCCGCGTCGAACGTCAATGTAATGGCGCGGTCTTTGATAGGCGTTGCCCACTCGGCGTACAAGGCAAGGTTACCGGTTTCTTTCTCGCCGTAAACACCGCTTTTCGAAAAGTTGCCGCTTATCCTGACATTGGAGATGTCCTGCGTGCTGTTCGAGACCGGGTAGGGAATCCAGACCCTGACATTCTTGCTGTCGTCCGGCGCGGCGATGGTGACGGCAAGCTCGACTTCACCGCTCCGTTCCTTGGCCATTGAGGCGCAAGGGAAAAACAGCAGCGCGCATAGCAGCGCCCCTAGCATGCGTGTAAACATTGGAAACCTCCCGTTAATTAAACAAAGAAGGCGCGACCGGAACTCGCAAAGGAAGGCAGATAGGATGACGTCTACGCCAAACCCCGTTATAGGATTCACGCGTATGGAAAGCTCCATCAACTCGATTGCGACGGATTCGTCGTGATCGTTTGGAGCTTCGCACCTCAATAGGATCTGCTGACCTGCTCGCTGGCAGCGCTTTGATACGGTACATTCCATCGCATCTGAACCAGACCAGCTACACGCGGACCGTCAGACCCGACCTCTCCTTTAGTAAAAAGGACAAGGTGGCGTTACGGCGAGCCAGCCAGGAAACAATACGACAGCAGGATTGCATGTTAACAAATTTGAAACGGGTTTTGTCGGGAAATTTGGGGGTGCGATTCAAACTGATGTGGAACTTAAGGGAACA
>MGXK01000102.1:8432-12786 GCA_001802375.1 Gammaproteobacteria bacterium RBG_16_51_14 | reverse complement strand
TGTTGGAAGAAAATGTCCTTGGCAAGGCAGGGCATGCCCCCCGGATCAGTCTGGCCGGGATTCTGGATTCGATCCGTTCGATGGGATTCGTACCTGCCCAGCGGGACTCCCACTATCAGCGCCTGAAGATCTTTCATCCTGCACACGGCACGCCGGTCCCGGTATAGCCGTTCCCGATTTTTCCCCTCTCTATTTGGGGTGAAAAAACTATCGACCCTATTGATCCTCGATATGTGTTTGGGCAGAACCTTCACTTGAATCGAAAGACAACCTTCTATTCTCGACCAGATTGTTCAATCACTGGAGTCCCTTGGCTCCGGTCATTAATTTCTATTGCCCTTGACAGACCGGTGGCTCATATGGGTTATGTTTACGATTCTCTGGATAACCAGTAATCGGGTTTTCTATGAAGATGGGCGATAGCAATAACGAGGATTTCATTTTTGTCTTCCCTGTGCTGGTAGATCACCCCATAGGGAAATTTGTGCACCAGGCACCTGCGGGAATATTTGCCTATTTTTTGGTATGAAGATGGATATTGCGCTACTCGACCCAATGAACGCGCAACTTCCGCCTGAAATCCGAATCCGAGACCTCTTCGTTCAGACTCAAAGTATTCGACTGCACTATCAAGTTCGGCTTCTGCTGGTTTAAGGAACGTGGTCTTCACGACCGGTTGTATTTGCGAAATACCTCTTCCGCGGAGACGGCTTCAAGTTCGCCACGTTCATATGCTTCAACCCGTGCATCAGCTTCCTTTGCCCAGATAGCATCCATGGCCGGATCCGGGTTATCCAGGCTAACGAGTAACTTTTCTACAACGTCGGCACGCTCCGCCGCAGTTAGCTCAAGCGCTTGATTTAAAACAGAATTAGCTTTGTTTGTCATGATCGAATACCCACCAAAGTAGTCTATTGAATGATAGCTAGATGCGCTGTGTTAGTAAACATAATGAGCCTGTAAAAAAAGGCATTGATGAGATGGATAGAGTGCGTTTTTATGGATTCGGGAATATGGTTCGATGATATTGATTTGTTTGTTGTAGCTTTTTGTTTGTGTTTGTGCTTCCTTTCCTGTTTTCAATATTGGTGTCTTTTCCGGTGCACAGGTAAAATCTTCCCCATAAATATGAATCTTATCCAGATGATGGACTAATGAATAGAGCAAACACCGGGTATAAAAACCGTGGTCTTGTCCCTGAGGTACGGAAATTAAATCACTCCGGCCCCTTTTCGGGTGGCAAGATAGGCTGCTTCCACAACGCGAACCAGAGCAGGATGCAGGGTGCCCAGTTTTGGTGATTGCCCGTGTTGTGCAGTCGGTGGAATAGAAAACCAATCACTATTGTATGGCAGATTAACTATCTGTTTCAGATCGAACTTGGTATCGTAGCTGAGCCCGGCCACTTCATACGCAGCAGGATTTCTATCCCGGAGTATGGAAAACTCCCCACGATATAAAATGGTGGTGCGCCGGCTGGTGCCATAAACGACTTCCACCGAGAAATGCGGGGCATCGTCATCGAAGACGGTGAGAATCAGGGCGGGTCGCGGCTTGGGATGTGGATTGATCTTGTCCGGGAAATGACACCAGACTATGTCACCTGCCGCAGGTTCTGACCACCAGCGGGTCATCCCGCGGATTTTGTCTTAAAGAGGCTTGAGCGGATCGATCGCTTTGTGCCCTTGGGTGTCAGCTTTTTGATCTGTTTAATCTGGGTGGCTGTCAATGGGCCATTGTCCTGCCCGTACTGCGGCAGAATTCTGACAGCGAGTTCATGCAAGGCCATATGAATGACCTGTGTCTCATCAACACCCATGCGCCTGGCCAGACGTTTTGCCGTCTTGCGGGTCACTCCGGTAGTACTGTCAATGGTACGGTAGCGAAACGCGATTTGCTGATTCTGGTTACTGGCCGCCATGGTATCTTCCTCATGACAAAGATATCTTAAAGATATCTAAAGTATGGTTGTCCGTCAAGTTATCCTTGAGGGTATTGTCCGATCCCTCAGAGCCGGAGTGATTTAAATTTGACCACGGATGTGCCCGCCCATATTGTTCAACGCGGTAACAATCGAGGATCCTGTTTCTTTTCGAAAGATGATTATTGTTTTTATCTTGATCATTCAGGTCAGGCTGCAATCTGAGAACGGCTGCGAAGGAGCGGCAAGTGACTGGTGATTCGTGAAGCGGGATACGACCTTATATCTAACGATAAACCTCTTTCCGATGACCAGCCTTGACAACGTAAACCACAAGTTCCCTGTCTTCGATGCTGTATACAATCCGGTACTGCCCGTGCCGGATCCGGTATCGATCCTGTCCGGACAGTTTCTGGCAACCGGGAGGCCGCGGATTGCCGGAGAGTTGTTTGATTTTTTGTGCGATGTGCTGGCGATCTTTCTTCCGCGGGAGGGCTTCTATTTCCTTTACGGCCGATGGTTTGATTAAGACCCTATATCGTTCCACTGCGCTTTAAATCCTTCAAGACATCCTCAAAGGCGAGGTTCGGTTCCCTTGCACGTTCCTTAAAAGCTGCCAAGTCTTCTGCATCCTCAGACAGACTGAGCCTGACCGCTTCGTTGACAATCTCTGATAGAGACCTGTCCGTTTCCGCCGCCTTCAAACGCAGCGCTCTATGGATTACCGGGTCAAAATAGACGGTAGATCGTTTTTGTGTATTGTTCATGGAAAGCAGCATAACTCCATGACATTATGACGTCAATGGAAGATCAATAGGGTTGTTGCATGGCAAGACCTGACAGGATCATTCAGTCTCACTGTGAGTTCGAGCCCATTCAATCAAGAGTTAATTCACGTTGAATTCATGGGGATACAATTATTTGAAAAAGCTTATATTCGTCGGGATCCCGCAGACTCTGACCCCGAACCTCACACTGACCCCGAACATTTATCAATTATACAGGAATCTTTTCTCTGATTTCTATTGGCAGTTCATCGATATTTTTTATAACTTGAACATCCATTTTCTCATCACTGGCTTGCAGTTCATACATTCGAGAGATTCCAAAAATCAATGGCTCAGGAGCAATAAAAAATGCTTTAGAGCCCGGCTTATTACTTTTTATTCCTTGAGACCAATTAACAACATTCTGGATACATTCGCTTGTTACTTTGAACGTTTTTGAAGAAAGGCATGTAGAATCCCAAACTCTTATCGGATTGTGAGGTATTTGCTTGATAATTTTGTCTATATATCGAATCGTCTCTGTGACGATATCATCATTAAAGAAGTGTAACGCTTTAATATAGATGATATTGTCGATTACGGTTACCTCAATGATCCCCTCCCCAAATTTTAAAGTCTTTTTTTTCATTATAAATTCCTTTTCGGAGTGTTTTTTCTCGTTAGCGAATTATAAGTAATAGTCCCAAATGTCCGGTTGACATCGGACATTTCGGGGGTGTTGAAAATTTTAACATAAAGGTCATTGATGCCCACGCCACATTTTCTTGATCATGTCCGTTCACCCTTCGGGTCAGGCATGATCGCCCGCGTGCCGCAGAGGTGGTGGTCGGACCAGGCTAACTAATTGAACTTCTGCCTGTTTCACAGTAAAAATGCATTCATTAAATGTCTTGGAGCAGTCATTTTAAGGGTAAAATCGTCACTCTAAGGAGAAAGGACCTGCCGCTGCCATGCATTCACGCATCCCCGGCAGGTGCACGTCCTGAACTATCCTGCCTCGCGCGAATCGTTTTTTTCTCCCCGGCCATTTCTGTTTTGTTCAAATAAATGAGGGTGCGATAGGATGTTCATGATATTTGATATTGTATTATTCATATATAATATTTAATATATTAAATAAAATATGTGAAATAAGCTGGTTTAAACGTCAAAAAGCATGTATTAACTATGATGACCCCTGGACAAATGAAGGCCGCCCGTGCCTTGCTGGGCTGGGACCAGTGCCAGTTGGCAGAGGCCGCCGGGGTGTCGCTGCCGACCATCCAGCGCATGGAGTCGAGCGAAGGGAATGTCCGGGGGAATGTGGATACCCTCGTCAAGGTGATTGACGCCCTGGACCGCGTCGGTATTGAACTCATCAATGAGGGGGCAACGAGCCTGCAAGGCGGCCGCGGCGTCCGTCTCAAGGCATAACTACCCTGTCGATGTCCCTTTCCGTTTCTGCGGTCCTCGTGTCGTTATCGGTTGGCGCCAGCTTCGCTTCGGCAGGGGTTGCACTTGCCGCTGACCGGTATCCTGTCATCCTTCGCTGGTTCGTCTGCCCGCTGCTCGGCCTGTCCGGCATCGCCTCTATCGGGGCATGCCTTTCGGTGTTGAACGGCGCCCCGGGTTTCACGGAGTCCCTCCCGCTCGGTCTGCCCTGGCT
>MGXK01000102.1:5389-8305 GCA_001802375.1 Gammaproteobacteria bacterium RBG_16_51_14 | reverse complement strand
GCCGTGCTGGGACTCACCACCGGTCTGTTCATCGCCGGTATGCAGATCGTCGTTATCGCAGCCGATGCGTACGTGTTCATGGTTGCCTGGGAGTTGATGTCGGTGGCCAGCTATTTTCTGGTGGCCTATGAACATCAGGAGGCTGCCAACCGGCGTGCCGCATTTCTCTACCTGCTGATGGCCCAGGTCGGTGCCTTGTTTATCATGCTGGGCTTCGGTGTATTGGCCGCCTTTGCCGGGGACTTCACGTTTGAAAGCATTCGCACCACCCGGTTGTCGCCATTATGGGCGGCCATCACCTTCAGCCTGGGGTTGACGGGATTCGGCATGAAAGCCGGCATTGTGCCACTCCATGTATGGCTCCCCGAGGCCCACCCGGTTGCCCCTTCCCATGCCTCGGCGCTGATGTCGGGTGTCATGCTCAAGGTGGCCGTCTACGGATTTGTCCGCCTTGCCTTTGACCTGCTGGGCGTCCCCCACTGGGGCTGGGGTATCGTGCTGCTGATCGTCGGCAGTGTTACCGCGCTCTATGGTGTGCTGTACGCGCTCATGCAGCATGACCTCAAGCGTCTGCTGGCCTATCACTCGGTGGAGAACATCGGCATCATCTTCATCGGCCTCGGCCTGTCCATGATCTTTTTCAGTACCGGCATGCCGGCATTCGGTGTCCTCGGTCTCATCGCGGCCTTGTACCATACCCTCAATCATGCCCTGTTCAAGAGCCTGTTGTTTCTGGGCGCGGGGGCGCTGGTGCAGCGCGGGCACGAACGCAATCTTGAATACATGGGTGGCCTGATCCACCGCATGCCCTGGACCGCCCTGTTTTTTCTCATCGGCTGTATCAGCATCTCGGCACTGCCGCCCTTTAATGGTTTTGTCTCCGAATGGCTGACGTTCCAGACCGCCCTGCAGGCGACCGCCCTGCAGAGCGGTGTGTTACGCGCGGTTATCCCGATTACCGCCGCCATGCTCGCCCTCTCCGGGGCGCTGGCAGCAGCCTGTTTCGTCAAGGTCTACGGTATCGCCTTCCTCGGACAGGCGCGGTCACGCCGGGTACGACACGCCCGCGAGGCCTCGCCGGGGATGGTCACCGCCCAGGGCCTGCTGGCTTTCCTGTGCCTCGGGTTTGGTGTCCTGCCCACCACCACCGTCAGCACGCTCGGCCGCGTTGTCAAAGACCTTACCGGCCATGAGGCCGTGGCGGCGACACGGGAAGGCTGGTTATGGCTGACCCCTGTTTCCCCCGATGTGGCCAGCTACAGCGCGCCCATGGTCCTGATCGGTATCCTCATCGTGCTCGGGATCTGGGCCGTCGTGTACCTTGTGATGCGTAAACGCCGTCTTGCCAGGCCCGTACCGACCGTGGCACCGTGGGACTGCGGTTTCGGCCCGCTCGATCCGCGCATGCAATATTCGGCAACCGCGTTTGCGATGCCGATCAGGCTGATCTTCAGTCCCGTGTGGCGCCTGCACGAGGAGTCGGTCCGGGAGATGGATCCAAGACTTCCCACGCGACCCGTCCAGTTGCGCTACCTGATCCATGCCATGGATATCTGCTGGGGTGCCCTGTATCTGCCGGTGGAACGGCTGATCCACGCCGCGGCACGCCGGGTTGGATGCATCCAGACCGGTCATCTGCGCCACTATCTGAGCTATTCCTTTTTTACCCTGGTGTTTCTGCTGTGGCTGATTACCTGAACCCCGTCTACTGGCTCCTCACACTCGTGCATACCCTGCTGTTTGTGGCGGTGGCGCCGCTGTTTGCGGGCTGGGTCCGGCGTATCAAGTGCTACCTGCAGAACCGTCAGCCACCGCCATGGCTGCAACCCTATCGCGACCTGCGCCGCCTCTTTGCCAAACAGTTAATCCTCGCGCACAACGCCTCGGTGGTTTTCCGTATGGCCCCCTATATCGTCTGCGGAACGGCCATCATGGCGGCATCGGTGATCCCCTTCCTCGTGGTCCGGATCCCCATGGCCGCCATGGCAGATGCCATCGTCCTGGTAGGGGTGTTCGCCTTTGGCCGGTTTTTCCTCGCCCTCGCAGGGCTGGATATCGGTACCAGTTTCGGGGGCATGGGGTCATCGCGTGAAATGATCGTCGCGGCGCTGGCCGAACCTGCCATGCTCATGGTGGTGTTCACCCTCGCCATGCTGGCATCCAGCACCAACCTGTCGACGGTGATTACCTTTCTTTTGAATCAGGACCCGTCACTGCGGCCGTCACTGCTGTTTGCCTTCCTTGCCATGGTGCTGGTCGGCATCGCCGAGACCGGGCGCATCCCCGTCGACAACCCGGCGACCCATCTTGAACTGACCATGCTCCACGAGGCCATGATACTCGAATACAGCGGCCGTCATCTGGCGTTGATGGACCTGGCCGCACAGATCAAGCTCACCATCTATGCCGTACTCATTGCCAACCTGTTTTTCCCCTTGGGCATCAGCCAGACACTCGAACCGGCTGCGCTGGGGTTCGCAGCGTTCGCCATCACGGCCAAACTGGCCATCCTTGGTGCGCTGCTTGCGACCGGGGAAACGGTCCTCGCAAAGATGCGACTGTTCCGGGTACCGACCTTTCTCGCCGTCGCCTTCACCCTGGCCCTGATCGGCATGCTCAGCATCATCATGCTGGAGGGGCGCTGATGACCGCCTACGCCGATCTCCCGCTGGTTGAACAGGCGATCCGGACCCTGGCGGCGCTGGTGCTGGTGACCTCATTTGCCCTGCTCGCGCAATCGCGCGTGGTTGCCACCATCAAGGTATTCGCCTGGCAGGGGTTCCTGCTTGCCGTTACTACCGTACTGGTTGCCTGGGACACCGGGCGCAGTCATCTCTATATCTCGGCGGTACTGACGCTGGGACTGAAGGCGTTTTTTATCCCCTGGCTGCTGGTCCGGCAGGCCCGCAAGCTCGG
>MGXK01000102.1:928-5333 GCA_001802375.1 Gammaproteobacteria bacterium RBG_16_51_14 | reverse complement strand
GGCGGGCTCGCTGGTGATCTTCTGCTACAACGTGGTACTCCCGATCCGGCAGTTCACACAATCCATCACCCGCGATGCCATCGCCGTCAGCCTGGCCCTGGTCATGATCGGGATGTTGATGCTCATCACCCGGCGCAAGGCCATCACCCAGGTCGTGGCCTTCATGTCGCTGGAAAACGGGCTGTTCTTTGCCGCCGTGAGCGCCACCCACGGCATGCCCATGATCGTTGAACTCGGTATCGCCTTTGATGTCCTGGTGGCGGCCGTCATCTTCGGGGTGTTCTTTTTCCATATCCGTGACAGCATCGAGACGCTGAACGTGGATCAGCTGAGCCGGCTGTCGGAGGCGGACGAGTGAGTGCGATCCTGCTGACCCTGATGATGCCCGTTGCCGGTGCCGTCCTCCTGGCCCTGCTGCCAAGCCCGCGACTGGGCGCCTGGGTGAACATCGGCGCCTGCGCTGCCGGGCTCGCCGGTTCGGTATGGCTGGCGTACACGGTGATGACAAAGGGGGCCATCCACGCCGATCATTTTTATGTCGATGCCTTCAATGTCTACCTCATTGCATTTACCTCACTGGTGGGACTCACGACCGCGATCTTCTCGCGTCCCTATATGGCGCACGAGCTCCACATCAAACGCGTAACGCCCCGGCGTATGCGACTCTATCACGCGAGTTTCCAGGGTTTCCTGTTCAGCATGCTGCTGGCGCTGGCAAGCAATAATCTTGGTGTGTTGTGGGTCGCCCTGGAGGGTGCCACGCTGGCGACGGTGCTGCTGGTGAGCCTCTATCGCACACCGGAATCGATCGAGGCGGCGTGGAAGTATTTCGTGCTGTGCGGCGTGGGCATCGCCCTGGCACTGTTCGGCACGGTACTGCTGTATTTTGCCGCGGCCCGCGTCGTACCGGATCCCGAACAGGCATTGCAATGGACCGTATTGTACGAACACGCCGCGCAGCTGGAACCGGTGGTTGCCGGGATCGCCTTTATCTTCCTGCTGGTCGGTTACGGTACCAAGATCGGCCTGGTTCCCCTGCACAACTGGCTGCCGGACGCACACTCGGAGGGCCCGACCCCCATGTCGGCGGTGCTGTCCGGCCTGTTGCTCAACGTCGCCCTGTACGCGGTGGTGCGGGTAAAGATGATCATCGACGGTGCGCTGGCGCAGGGTGATCCCCACGATCCCCACCTGGCCGGCTACCTGATGATGGCCTTCGGTCTGCTGTCCTTTGTCGTTGCCGGCCTGTTCATGCACCGCCAGCGCGACATCAAGCGCCTGTTCAGTTATTCATCGATCGAGCATATGGGCCTGATGACCTTTGCCTTCGGGCTTGGCGGGCCGCTCGCGACCTTCGGTGCCCTGCTGCATATGACCGTGCATTCCCTGACCAAGTCGGCCATTTTCATCACGGTGGGACATGCCAGCCAGATCGCCGGGACGCAACGGATCGAACACATCCGCGGTCTGATCCGGACGCAGCCGATGGTGGGTTGGGGACTGCTCATCGGCAGCATCGCCATTGCCGGTTTCCCGCCCTTCGGTGTTTTTACCAGTGAATTCCTGCTGTTGACCGCCACCATGAAGAGCTGGCCGTGGCTGACCATGCCATTGCTGGCGGGACTCGTCATCGCCTTTGCCGGGCTGTTCCGGCACCTGCACCCGATGGTATTCGGCCAGATCCCGGAGGGACAGCGCCCGATCGCGGTGAATCCCTTGCCGCTGCTGCTGCATCTCGGGCTGGTGTTGTGGCTTGGGCTATCCATCCCGACGTTTCTTGCGCGTTGGTTCAACGAGGCAACCCTGCTTATCAGCGGGAAAGGTCTGTTATGAAAAACAACCACGACCTTGTATATTAATGGACTAACAACGACAGAGCCGAGTGATCTCGCCAAGACTTAAGGGACTAGACCCTGGGGGTCTAGTCATCCAATGGCTTGCCAACTGATGCTATATAAGTCGAAACCGAAAGGCCGTATAAATATGAATCGCTTCGGGGGGCGTTCCCGTGCCTGGCACAGTCTGAAGCAGTCGGCGCGTGAACAGGAGCCCTGGTTACTCGCTACCTCCCTGCCGTTTTCTTCCCAACTGGCCGGGAAGCTCGTGAAGTTGTATGAGCTGCGTATGCAGATAGAAGAATCTTTCCGTGATTTAAAAAGTACCCGCTTTGGTTTGAGCCTGGCATTCCATCTCACCTGGCAGGTGGAACGCCTGCAAGTGATGTTGCTCATTGCTTCTCTGGCATTGATGGTGGCCTGGTTGATGGGTAAGGCAACGGAATTGACCGAACAACACTGGCAATATCAGGCCAACACCATCCGGCATCGTAAGGTGCTTTCCACTATCTTTATTGGTTTGAAAGTCATCGATGATCTTCGTGTGAGTTTGAAGGCGAGTGATATAGTTGCTGCATGGCAAGACCTGAACAGTATCATTCAATCACACTGTGAGTTCGAGCCGGTTGCATCAAGAGTGAATTCACGTTGAATTCGTGGTGATACAATAATTTGAAAAAGCTTATATTCGTGGGGATCCCGCAGTATCTGACCCCGAATGTCTATGACCATTTCAAGTTCTCTGACCCCCTTGATCCGCTTGAGTGTTAGCCCATCCTTCAGTAAATATTCAGCTGAATTTTGATCGCCTCGCTGATCCTGAGCATATCCTCATCTGAAATAAAGCCCGCACGTTTAAACAGTCGCAATTTGCTTACCGTTGCCAACTGATCGGCCATCGCCTTGCCCTCTTTACCGTCAAATAAAACCAGTGCCTCACTCGGATAAAGACGATCTGTTTTGCTGGTTAGAGGAACAACCTGGACTCGATTGAGGTACTTATTTGATGCATCATTACTGACGATCACGGCAGGACGTTTCTTCCTGATCTCTCCGCCAACAGAAGGATTAAAATTGACCCACCAGACTTCACCTCTTTTCACGCGCCAGGTCCTTAAAGGTCATCTCTGCCCATTTCAGGGCTTCCGCTTCCCGTTTCTCGTCTTTTGACATTTGGGAGTACGCCAAATCCAGACCTGGGCGAACTACATGCGGGCGAACCAGGTCAGCAACGAATTTGCTGATTTTGCGGGGACCGATGGTCTTATGAAGACCTTTATAAACTTCCTCATCAACGGTTATGGTCAATTTTTTTTGCATTACAGTCTTCCTTTATATACGTATAGTATACGTATATAGGCAGCCTGTATCAATCAGGACAATCAGGGACGTACCCTGTGGGAACCCCGTTTATTTTAACCACGGAGAACACAAGAAAACGGGGGGGTCTTAACACATTCAAGGTTCTTTCCCTGTTGTCTCTTCCGTGTACTCCGTGGTGAGTATGGCCGATGGCAGGATGGATAAAGCGTCCGTATCCACCGGAATGCGGTGGATACGGCGCAATACGCCATAATCCACTCTGAGCATTATTGTGCTTTGGGATCAAACAGGCCCGGATGGTGATTGCGATAACTGGTATACTGAAGGTATAATTACTATACCATGGAATTTGAATTTGACGCGGCCAAGAGCGGGAAGAACAAGGAGAAGCACGGGATCGATTTCCATGAGGCGCAAGCGCTGTGGGATGATCCTGATCTCATTGAGATCCCGGCCAGGACGACAGGAGAACCCAGGTTTCTGGTCATTGGGAATATAGGGGGTAAGCATTGGTCAGGGGTCATAACGCATCGGAGCGACACCACAAGGATAATCTCGGTACGGCGCTCCCGAAAAGAGGAGATTGAACTCTATGAAGGCTGAGGAATTTGACAAGAAGTTTGACGAAGGCGAGGACATTTCGAGGTACCTTGACATCTCCAGGGCCCGGAGGCCCGTGCAGGATCAGAAGAGGGTCAACGTTGATTTCCCTTTATGGATGATCCAGCAACTGGATAAAGAAGCGAAACGTCTGGGGGTACCCCGGCAATCGGTCATCAAAATCTGGGTGGCAGAGAGACTGAAACAGGCATAATACCCCTTATCTCATGCCTGAGATGTTGGGCTTCATTTCATTCAGCCAAACTGGATTTACCCCCCCCCGAATACGATCCATGTAAATATGGCAACGAAAGACCTGACCCTGGATATTGATGCGTTTATTATTACTTGTCATTTCTACATCAAAAATAAACCTGTCCCCTTTTCCATATTCGCGGTCTGTCAAAAACCAGCTTTAGTTTGTAATCATCTGTTGGAATAGCTTCCGTAATCCTTGGATTCATATCTCACCTCAATGGATCGATTTTGAATGGTTGCTGTCCAGATACAGTAAGTTCACAATCTGTTAAAGGAGCCGAAAACTTAACCCCAAATACTCCGTTTGATTAATTTTTACTCTGACCCCGAACTTGACCCCGAACTACGGGGTCAGGTCTTGCATTGCCATATTGATACAGCCTGAGGAG
>MGXK01000102.1:574-917 GCA_001802375.1 Gammaproteobacteria bacterium RBG_16_51_14 | reverse complement strand
CTAACCTGCGAGCTACGAGGCGCGAAGCGCCGACGTAGCGAGTCAGGTTGAGCGTCGTGTTAGGCGTTTTGTTTTTCATTTCTTGGTTGCCTTTTCGTTCCTCGCCTCAATAGCCTGTTTCTTTGCCTCTGGCAATTTTTCGTACATCTTCTCGATGTTCTTTGGATTAGTAACCATTTGATCCGCGATAACATTGATCAGATCAAATAACCTCAAGGCTGTATCCCTATCGTCTTTCAAGTCTATTACACCGGGATGCACTGCTTCGTTGCCAATAACTCGGACAACATCGAGCGACTTCTGAACGAGCGGGTTGAGGCCTTTGGCAACGAGACTTCCTATA
>MGXK01000102.1:231-534 GCA_001802375.1 Gammaproteobacteria bacterium RBG_16_51_14 | reverse complement strand
ACAGCTTCTGTATGCAAAGCCGCAGTAGCGCGGCGGCGCCTCTGGGAGATAGATTGAGAATGCTCCGTGCTTCTTCAAAATCGCGGACAATTTCTTCGGGAAGATCATTATTCGGATGTACGCCTGCCTTTTGCGGTGGAAATACCAGGCTTTCGTGTACCCAAACCGCGACCTTCTTGCAATTGTAACATTGACTAAGAAATAGATTCTCTACGTCATTGTAGATGTATGAACCTTTCTGATTTCGATCAACAAAGACAAGACCACTTTCCATCTTGTCGATCCATTCGAAGAAGCGCTCCT
>MGXK01000102.1:0-114 GCA_001802375.1 Gammaproteobacteria bacterium RBG_16_51_14 | reverse complement strand
GAGTGGTAAAGGCACCGCAATGCGGGCAATCAAACGCTGTCTCTGTGGTCGAGGGAGGTACACTCTTACCAGCCATAACAATTTCCCCTTGAATCCATCTCGATGCTTGTTAAG
>MGXK01000101.1:5363-5470 GCA_001802375.1 Gammaproteobacteria bacterium RBG_16_51_14 | reverse complement strand
AGAGCGCCGCCGTTGCGCGCGAAACCGCGTCCTTGTGGGAAAAAGACGGCCTGCATCTGCTTGAACCCCACGCTACGGCTGAAAAGGTGCAGATTCTTTTCAGCGTC
>MGXK01000101.1:5034-5312 GCA_001802375.1 Gammaproteobacteria bacterium RBG_16_51_14 | reverse complement strand
CAACATGCGCTGCGCAAGCACGGCACGCCGGTGGATTTCAGCCGCAAAGTATCCTTCCGCAGTCTCGGCGAGAACACCTCCGAGGTGGTGGAAAACTATATTCGCGGGCAGGTGTGGAAAGGGGACTTCGCCGACCCGCGTTTTCGAGAGACCATGCGCAGATTCACGGTTGTGACCGACGATGTGCGGCTCGCCGAGCCGTCGGAGTCCAACAGCGGGCGGTACTGGTACGACCTCCATCTCGTGCTGGTGGCGGCGGATCGTTTCAGGATCACCGC
>MGXK01000101.1:4917-4987 GCA_001802375.1 Gammaproteobacteria bacterium RBG_16_51_14 | reverse complement strand
CGGAGGGCAGCCACCGGATCGCGGCCTTGTCGGTGATGCCGGACCATGTCCATATGGCGTTGCGCGGGAA
>MGXK01000101.1:4078-4163 GCA_001802375.1 Gammaproteobacteria bacterium RBG_16_51_14 | reverse complement strand
CTGACCAAAAGCGACTGCGTCCGGAATCTGTTGGAGATGCAACATGGCGGGCAGACGATGGTTTCGTTCGCGTCAACACGGACAA
>MGXK01000101.1:3508-3860 GCA_001802375.1 Gammaproteobacteria bacterium RBG_16_51_14 | reverse complement strand
AGTCACATCAAGACACGTTTCCCGGAATCGTCCCTTCTGAAGGTAAATGGTTCGCTGATTACCGAGGCAGGAAGGTTGCGATATCCGAGGGAATACAGGATCGAGATGTTCCGCGCAATTGCGGATGGAATTCGCCGTTGCGACAAGAAGGTTCAGATTGCGCTTTGCAAGGAGACGCCGCAGGTTTGGAAAGCGGCAGGTTTGAACGGGAAAGGACTGTGTTGCAACTGTACGGGCTGACGGGGGAGGAGATTGCGATTGGCGAGGGGAGCGGGATTGAGCGGGGGGTGAGCCTGTTGGAGATAACCGTAGAGGCGTTTCTCGCCCGGGTGACACAAGCTCACCGGGAGCT
>MGXK01000101.1:455-3492 GCA_001802375.1 Gammaproteobacteria bacterium RBG_16_51_14 | reverse complement strand
AGCGTCTTTAGGACTGGCTTCAGACCAGTGCCCCGGCTTTGAGTGGCATGACGCGAGGGACTTACGGGTATGTTTGGATTGCAAGCGGCCGAGTATTATTGCAGAGGAGTTCGCGACAGGCGCGTCAGCTGGCAGCGGCAGGGGTGTCGTTCCCTCGCGTACGATTCGTGCTTGCATGGAGCGTGTGGAAATGGAGATTTGACCAGAGCGCGGCTGAGAAGCCCACGAAAAAGAGGATAGTGACATGATTACCCGTGTGACGATTCGCAACTTCAAGCGAATCAGGGAAGCCGTCATTGATTTGCGAGATCACATCGTGTTTGTGGGACCTAATAACTCGGGCAAGACGACCGCCATTCAGGCCTTGGCCGTCTGGCGCCTGGCATTGGCTCGCTGGCTCGAAAAACGTGAGAAGTCGAAGAGCAAGGCCACGCTGCGGACTGGTGTGTCAATAACACGCTCGGATTTAATGGTACTGCCCCTTCGTGACATGCGGAGTCTATGGCATAATTGCGACGTTATGGACTCCGAGAGCCGCAAAATCCGTGCGGAAATTTTTGTTGAGGGATCCACGGGCGCTAAGGACTGGGCATTCGGCATGGAATTGGAGTTCCAGGGATCGGAGCAGATTTACTGCCGTCCGATGCGAGTTTCTCCTGACAGCGAGGACCGAATGCCGGTGCCTGAGGAAGCCAGAGCGGTGACTGTCGGCCACTTGCCGCCGCTGGCGGGTCTGCAGCGTATCGAGGAGAAGGCAAATGAACGCAGCCTGAAGACACGCATTGCCGAAGGACGAGCAGGGGACATCCTCCGCAACTTGTTATACAACGTCTCCGAGAAGAGTGAAACTGACTGGGAGGCGCTGAAGAAGCATGTGGCCGACCTATTCCAGGTTGAGCTTCTGAAACCTGAATGGCTCAGCTCTGGTGAGATCCTTGTTGAATATCACAACGGTTTGCGTCCAGCAGGAAAGAAAAGCAACCCGCATCCCAGGCTGGATGTCGGCATGGGAGGCAGCGGATTCCACCAGGTCCTGCTCTTGCTGGCTTTTTTGTACGATCAGGGGGGTGTCGTTTTGCTCTACGACGAGCCCGATGCGCATCTGGAAGTTATCCGCCAGAGGGATGTGTACAGCCTGCTGCGCCGCCTTGCACAAGACCGGAACGCCCAACTCATTGTGGCCACCCATTCCGAAGAGATCATGGACAACACGGATTTCACTAATATGTATGCCTTTCTTGGTGAAACGCCGAAACAGTTGATATCTCGCCAGGAAGCCTCGCAGCTCCGCAAGTCGCTGTCCCGGATCTCCAGCAGCGATTATCTGAAGGCCAAGGAGCGAGGAGCCGTTTTGTATGTGGAGGATCACACGGATGTCGAGATCTTGAAGGAGTGGGCTCGAAGACTGCATCATGATGCCCTGAAGTTCCTGGAGTCCCCATTCACGGTCTATGTCGGCAATGTGCCTGCTCTGGCGCGCGGTCATTTTGAGGGCCTCAAGGCAGCCTATCCTAAACTGCGTGGCGTACTGATAATTGACAAGACGGACGCGGTTCTCCAAGAAGGCCCCTTGGATGAAATGATGTGGAGAAGACGAGAGATCGAAAACTATCTGCTTGTCCCGGCGGCAATCCTTCGTTTCTGTGCACAGGCAGCAAAGGACATTTTTGGTAGCAGTACCGAGAATGGAGACCCACCACTTCTCTTTGGAAGAACTACGGAGGTCCAGGAGCTTTTTAAGAAGGTCAGCCGTATTTCTGACGAGGAGTTTGATGCTCCGCTCAAGGACTCATCATTTCTCCTGGACACCAAGGCAAGCGAGGTGATCCTTGAACCCTTCTTCAAGGATTTCTACAAGATGATAGGCCAATACAACGTAATGCCTAAGAATGCCTTCTATCGCATTGCCGCCGTAATGGAAGAGGAAGAGATACATCCTGAAGTCATTGAGAAGCTCGATGCCATTGCACACCTGTCCTGATTCGTTAGAAAGGTTAAGGTCATGCCCGCACATGACATCATAGACAACCGGAACGAGAAGCTTATTGACCATCTCAGTCAGATGCTCGGCTCCAGCGAACGGGCACGGTTTGCCGTCGGCTACCTTTTCTTTTCCGGGCTGACGAGTATCGCCAAGCGTCTTTTGAGCCTGAAGGAACTACTGCCTTGATTGGCAACACGACTAACCGCGAGAAGGTCATCGGGCTCGTCGAATCCCCAATGAAGAAGGCAGAAAGCCTGAAGTCAACCGGGAACCGTCAGCGGAGGAGATGATAAGGAAACGAAGTGGCAGAGATTGATGCCCGGATGCATACTGTTAATAAATATGTTGAAGTTATTAGCAAAAAATTCCATAATTCGGCTCAAGATCAGTAATTATGGTTGATATCAAGAAACAGATTTCCTATTGGAAGGAGAGCGCCGAAGAAGATTGGGCGGTCGCTCAGCAGCTCCTTGGAAGCGGTCGAACCCGCCACGGTTTGTTTTTCGCTCATCTGGCCCTGGAAAAGATGCTTAAGGGGCTTGTCTGTAAAAACACCGGTGATCTGGCGCCTCGAATCCATAACCTGAATCGCCTGATCGATTTGGCGGGTGTTGGTTCGAGTTCGGTTCAGACGGACATACTGGCTGAAATGAATGCATTCCATATTGAAGGACGCTACCCCGAAATGTTGACGAAGCCGCCAACGGGAGAGGAAGCAGCCCGGTATATGAAACGGGCAGAGGAGGTGTTCCGGTGGTTGACAAATCTGTTGTAAAAGGCGTCAGAAACTACCTCCGGGCCTTGCAGGATCAGGGACTGATCATCAACTTCGGGGTGGTTTTCGGATCACAGGTCAGAGGTATACCGGGTTCATGGAGCGATATCGATTTATTGGTTGTTTCTCCCCGGTTCGATGACCTGCGAGATCGTGCAGATATTGACCTTCTTTGGCGTATTGCGGCGAGGACAGATAATCGCATCGAACCGATCCCCTGTGGAGAGCGGCAATGGCGCGAGGATGAATCCAGCGCAATCATTGAAATCGCCCGGCGC
>MGXK01000101.1:0-300 GCA_001802375.1 Gammaproteobacteria bacterium RBG_16_51_14 | reverse complement strand
CAAACGTCTCTTGAACCTTAAAGAACTCCGCTTGCTCATTGGAAACACGACCAGCCGCGAGACGGTCGAAATGCTGGCGGAAGGCTACCGCCGTCTTGATCTCGCGGCGGAAGAGGTCGAGCGACAGGCTTACCCCAAGCGCACTGAGGCTGGCAAGATGGCCCAGGAGACAGCCGGGAATCTGCGGAACTCAGTCGAGTTGATGGACCAGACGGACGAAGCGCAGGAGTTGATTGCCGGGCTGATTCAGATGATCCAGGACAAGCGCCTGAAGGTACGCGTTTACACGAAAGGCCGACT
>MGXK01000100.1:1654-8674 GCA_001802375.1 Gammaproteobacteria bacterium RBG_16_51_14 | reverse complement strand
TGCGCTACTGGGATTACAGTGAAACAAAAGATGTGGACAGGATAGTCGGGTGCTCCATGATGATCAGATCAAATGTCTTTAAAAGATTAGGCGGCCTGGATGAGAAATATTTCATGTATTTTGAAGAGACCGATTTCTGTTTCAGGTCCCGGGACATTGGAGTCAGGGTAACTTATTTTCCGCATGCAGAGATCATTCACTATGGCGGCGAAAGCGCAAAATATAACAAAAGCGTCGTTGTAATTAACAAGATAGTTTCTTCGTATTTTTTCCCCTCCCAATACTATTATTACAGAAAAAACTACGGAGTCATTTCAATGCTTGCGATCAGGAGCCTTGACTTCATTTATGGGATTGTTCTTGTGGTACGTAATTGTTTACGAAGCAATCCCGGCAAAAAAAAATCAGGTATGAGACTCGGTAAGATTCTGGTAACGATGTCTCTTGGTTGTAAGTAGCCACAATGCGTATCGTCATCAGTTCCATTTCATTTTGCGAATATGTCATCCAACAGGCCAATGGTCTTGCCGGCCTGGGACATCATGTGCTTGTGGTCATGCCGTCGTCTCTTGTCAAAAATACAGTCGGCGCTGATATCGGCGGTCTTTGTCATCCCGGGGTTGAGTGTTTTGCCTACACAGAGGAAAGACCCTGGAAATGGGCTTATTACACGGATATTATCCGGACGGTATCCTCATTCTCCCCTGATGTCCTTCACTTCCATGAGAACGGAGAGCCGGGCACACTGGCGCTCCTTCTTCGTTATATCAATAAGCCGCTGGTTATATCAATTCATGATGTAACAACACATCCCGGAGCAGATACACGGCTTAAAACGAGACGGCGGTTGATAAAGCGATTGCTTAAAATGCGCGCCGATGTGATTCACCTGCATGGGGAAACATTACGTGACAAGTTCAATACACTGTATCCCGGACTCTCCGGAAGGGTCTCGGTTATTCCGCACGGATCACTCACTATATTCAAATGCTGGGAAAAAGAAATCATAAAACATGAACCCCGGACCGTCCTTTTCTTCGGCAGAATGGAGAAATATCGCGGCCTTGACAACCTGTTGAAGATAGGGCGGATACTCAGGGAAACAGTCCCTGGCATAAAGATTATAGTAGCAGGAAGGGGATCTGAGCTGGAGAGGTACAAAGAGGAAATGACCAATCTGGGGATATTCGAGATACATGATGGATTCATTCCGGATAAAGATGTATTTCGCTACTTCAGGCGTGCATCGCTTCTGCTTCTTCCATACCACGAAGCCTCCCAAAGCGGCGTTGTTGCGATGGGTTTTCCGTTTGGGGTGCCGGTGGTCGCAACGAGAGTTGGCTCGATTCCGGAGGTTGTCATTGACGGCAGGCACGGCAGGATCGTTTCTCCGGGTGATGTAGCAGGTTTTGCCGGGGCTGTGCGGGATTTGCTGGCCGACGGAGGCCGGTTGAAAAGGATGTCCGATTGCTGCCTCGAAACTGCGGAAAAACTGGATTTTAACGTGATATCCCCTGAGTTTGTAAGACTGTATATAAAGGCAATTGCCGGGGAAAAAAGTGTATATCAGGAAGATCGCTGTGTCTCAAAATCCTAAGAAGATCGCTGTCCTGCTTCCTTCGATGATGGTCGGGGGGGCCGAGCGCCTCGTTGCAGAGGAGCTGACCTACCTTAAGGATGACCCACGGTTTGTCCTTGAACTTCACCTGATTTTTGAAAAGGGGCAATTCTTTCAGAATGTTGCATCGCTTGGAGTGCCTGTTCATGTCTGGAATGCTCCCCACAAATCAGCCCGCATGCTTGGTGCCTATTTGAATATTATCCGGTACTTGCGTCAGACCCGCTGTGATATCCTGCACAGCCATCTGCTGGATGAGATCGGGCCGATTGTTGGAAAGCTTGCAGGCGCCAAAGTTGTTGCAACCGTGCATAGCGATAAACACTACGGCGCAGCAGACAGGTTTGCGTTATCAAGAAGTGACCTGGTATTGGGGTGCGGGATGGAGGTCTTGCGGAATATTTCCAGGTTTATTCCCCGAAAAAAAGTCAAGGTTCTGAAAAATGCAATACACAAACCGGACAATACCGGCTTTTGCCGTAAAGATATACTGCAGAGATTCGACATCAGGGAAGAAAGCAAACTCGTTGTTTCTCTCGGGAGGTTGGCGCGGCTGAAGGGTTACGATTTGCTTATCAAAGCATTCCGGCAGGTTGTGACGGTGGTGCCTGATGCTGTTCTGCTCATCGGCGGAGAAGGGGAGGAAAGAAGCCGCCTTGACGATTTGATCAAATCATCAGGGCTTCAGGAAAATGTCAGACTGCCGGGCCTCGTGAGTGAAATCCACGAGGTTCTGGCGTCATGCGATCTGTATGTCAATTCATCCAGATGGGAAGGCTTGCCTATGACGCTTCTTGAAGCGATTGCCCATGGCAGGGCGATTGTCGCAACTGATGTTGGAGGGAATTCGGAGGTGGTGCGCGACGGAGTCACCGGCATTCTGGTCCCTCCCGATGATCCTGACAGGCTTGCCGGCGCCATTATCAGGATGCTCAAAGATGATGAGTTCCGGAATAAGGCCGGTAATGAGGCATTAGTCCTGTTTAACAGCGACTACACCATAGACAGGCATTGTGAAGCGTTGGCAGGTTATTACAATCAGGTGTTGCTGAACCGGCAGCCGTAATATTCCGGTGACAATATGAAAATCATTGTTGTTAACCGGAATTATTTTGTAACGGGCGGGCCGGAAAAATATATGTTCACCCTTTTGGAGAACATGCCGCACCACCGGTTTATTCCGTTCTGCGTGGCCTTTGAACAGAACCGCGAGACACCTTACAGCAAGTACTTCGTTGCTCCGCCAGCGGGTTCCGGAAGTGTTTACTTCAATGAATTCAGGATGTCCGCTGTTCAGAAGGTTGCATATGCCTGCAATTCGATCTACCACCGGGAGGCCAGACGAAATCTTGAGCGCCTCATAAAAGATGAGCAGCCGGATCTGGCCTTGTTTCTGAATGCCGTATATTTCAGCGACAGCATAATTGACGCTTGCCGGGCACAAAACCTTCCTATCATATGGCGCCAGTCGGATTATAACAGGGTGTGCACCAATTATCTGCTCTACCGTGACGGGAAGGTCTGTGAAGAATGTCTGGGGTACGGGCTGAGCAGGGCTGTCCGAAACAGATGCGGCGGATATCAGCGTTCCATGGCAGCGGCGATTATTAAGACGACCGGCATGTGGCTGTCACGCATGCGCAGGTTGCATAATCATGTTGATTTTTTTGTTACCCCTTCTGCTTTTACCCGTGAGAAATTGATCCAGGGAGGATTCAGTCCTCAGAAGGTCGTACATATCCCGACGATGGCAGGAGTGCCGGAAGAACCGCCTGAACCTCTGCCGGTTTCGCCCGAAATCCTCTTTGTCGGCCGCCTCAGTCACGAAAAAGGTGTTGCCACACTGCTTACGGCATTCGGTTTGCTTGAGAACGAAAATGCGAGGCTTTCAATAGTTGGTGACGATGCTTCTCCTTATGCACAGCAGCTTAAAGACGGTATTCCGGACAGACTGAGAGACCGCATTACTTTTCACGGTTTCCGGGGACAGGAGCAAATCAGGCTCTTTTTCGAACACGCATACTGTTTTGTTGTCCCTTCGATATGCTATGAGAATCAGCCCAATACTGTACTGGAAGGGATGTCCCATGCGCGGCCTGCGGTCGTCTCGGATTTGGGAAGCATGAAGGAAATGGTAGCGGATGGAGAGACAGGGTATCGCTTTGAGGCAGGCAACGCCAGGGACCTTGCCGAAAAACTGGACGATCTTTTCAATAATCCGCGAAAGGCTCAGGAAATGGGACTGAGGGCCAGGGAATATGTCATGAACCACCACTCACTTCAAAAGCATCTCTCTTCTATGGAGGTTTTGTTCAGGCGTTGCCTGAATAAAAGTAAATCGGATGCGACCGGAGGTTTTCAAATACACGATGCGGACCCCGAAAGTTTTGGCAAATAGTATTCGCAACAGTACTTGCAATAGTAGAGATCTCCTTTCGCAACATTTTGTGTTCAGGCTTGCACTGACGGTGTTCATCCTGTTGTCGTCTGCATCTCCCCTGCTGACCCTGGAAAAGGCCCGGGCTTTGCAAGTCACCTCTGATGGGCAACATCCGGCCATGGAGCTGCGTGTTGATCCGGTTAAGCGTGCGCGGGTTTTATTCAACGGCGTCCGGTTGATGGCAGGTATCGGCGGGTTCTTCGAGTTTTACGAACGAGGCCTGGCGGGGGGGAGAAAGCGTATTCTATCGGGCCCATGGAGAGGCAGCCTGCGGGAAAATTCTCCGGGAACATATACCCTTTCCGGCAATGACCCGGCCTCCGGAGCCGGATACACCATAGTTTTCAGACAGACGGATGCCCGGACCATCGGGCTTCTCATGACTTTCAAGACCCCTTCCCGGTACTCAAACCTCGACATTGATATAGTGAAGCTTTCCAGTGACTTTTTTAAGGGTGGAACCCTTGATGCGAGTCCGGCTGCACTGTTTGATGCTAAAGTCATACCGGTCGAGCCCCGGCCTTTTGCCGAACGTATGCTCCTCAACGGTAAGAACCGCGTACTCGTCAGAGGGGCGTTGTGCGACTCTGAAATAGAGGATATGACCGGCACGAATTCAATGTACGCGGCAGATGGCCGAAACATGCCCTGGGATAAATCAAGAAGTATCCTCATCGGCGCTGAACATTTGAATCTTTCTCCTGACAGTCTCTACACTTTCAAATATTCCATGCGGTGTCTGCCGCCGTCACAACACAAAATGCCGCAAGAAGCAAAGGTCTCTTCCCGTCAGACTATCGGATTCAATGAATGGTCATTCTTCAGTATCGTCCCGAAGGAGGAGAGCGAAAAAAAAGAGACTTACCAGCTCCAAAAGAATGATCACATTTACGGATCGCCATCAGGGACAGCGGAAACGGTTCTGACTAATGAGATCTCAAGGCTGACCTCGATGCATCCTGATGTGAAACTGCTTGAAACAACAGCGACCGGCAGGGGACTCATTATTGAGAGAATTCCTGCGGGGGCCCGCCCCGATATACCACCGGAGGGTTTTGAGATTGTCGTCTCTCAGGACAGGGTGGTTGTACGGGGCGCAGATGAGAGGGGCTGCCTGTACGGGGTCTATGCCCTGCTGGGGCGCCTTGAGCAGAAAGCCGGCGCATGGACAATAAGTGGCGGTATTATAAAGGATTGGCCAGATCTTTCTCTTCGTGGGGGATGCCTTGAAATTCTGACCCCGGCGATACGTGATGCCGGTGTCATGAAGCGGTATCTGGATGCCTTTTCCAGGGCGAGGGGGAATGTCGTCATTTTCCTTCATACCCCGCAACAAATACGTTCCTGGAAAAGGAATATGGATGACGGTGGCTGGACGAAGAAGCAGATGGCCGAAATTGCCCGGTATGCGCGCTCACTGCATATGGATGTCTGGGCTGGAATGGTGTCCGGTTTTAATCCGGCGGATTTCCGGGAAATGGATATCCACGAAGATACCAATTTCTACAATCCGTTCAATGAGAAAAACTATCAGTTTCTGTTCTCACTGTATGAAGAAATCCTGAATATATATGAGCCCGCAACACTGCTGATCGGCCATGATGAAATACAGGGTTTATCGGTGTACGCCGCGGGATCAGGGAAAACAACGGCGGAAATTCTTGAGATGGATATCAGGCGGATCCATGATTGGCTGAACCGGCGCAGTGTAAGGACGGCCATGTGGGGAGACATGCTGCTTGACCACGGCCAATGGGAAGCGGCGGTCGGTTCGGCAAACAGTCAAAATCCATTTTTCAGGTCAGGGGCGACCCATCATGCGCTGCAAAATATACCGGGTGATATTTTGATCCTCGATTGGCATTATGAAGAGAAAAAAAGCTATGACAGTATCGGGAATTTTCGCAGGAACGGACTTCGCGTTGCAGGGGTTACCTGGTACGACCCAAAGGCTGCCCGAAACATGGCTGAAAGCGTTAAGTATTCAGGCGGGCAGGGGATAATTGCTACGGACTGGGGTTTCTGGAGGACCATGTCTCCGGCAGCGACAACGTTGTATGCACCCATTTGCGGCTGGTCGGTCCGGTGCAGCGTTGACGAACGGAATAACGATGTCGCGGCATTGGCGGAAACAGTGAGAGATGCAATATATGGCGGCAACTCATATAAACAGATGCCGGTAAGCCTGATTGAGGCAAGCAACAGGCCGGCACAGGCTTCATCCGGCGGAAACAATAACGCCCTTTTCGGCGTAGGTCATGTCCTTGACCTGCGTGCGTTACAGTCGGGAAAACAGGTTTTGGGCGGAATCTTCTTCGAAGTGCTGCCGGACGATGGCGGCCGGCAAAACAACTGTGTTGTTGTGTCGAATACAGGTCGCAGCGCTGCCGGTGAGCCGAAAGAGGTAATCCTTTTCACAGGAAAAGAAATGGTACGGCAAATTTCATTTTTGCACACCAGTCTTGTCGAAGAACCGGTGGCGAGGGTACGTAAGCTGGGATGGTATCTGGTCGAATACGACGATGGTCATTCGGTAACAATTGACCTTCTCGAGAATTGGAACATAACTGATATACGTTCCAGCGAGGGTCTAAGACATAACGACTGGACATTTACCCGAAGCCCCGACAGTCTTCTCGGTGCAAAGCCGGTCTGGACGGGCAGTTCCACAAACGGTATACCGCTTAATCTTCAGCTTTTTATCTGGAGCAATCCCTACCCTGAAAAGAAGATCAACAGCATCAAACTGATTGTCGCAGATGAACCTGAAGGGACGAAGCTGGCTCTTCTCGGATTGACGTTCTTACGCGAGTAGAAGCCTCATCAAATGTTCACATATCTGTAATATATGTGTAACACACCCATGTTATTTAATTACTACCGGGCAGAACCGGTCGCGCTACGAATCGGAGGTATGTCATGAGAATTGCTTATCTGGCGGTCAAAGGGATTCCCAAGGGAG
>MGXK01000100.1:0-1522 GCA_001802375.1 Gammaproteobacteria bacterium RBG_16_51_14 | reverse complement strand
CAATACGAAAGGGTTCCACAAACTTTCCATTTGTTTCAATGCAACACGTGACGTACTGAAGAATGCGGATGTAGACCTGGTACACGTCCATGCCGTCGGGCCTTCCATCTTTTCCATCTTTCCCCGCATGATGGGAATTCCATCAGTTGTCCAGACGCATGGCCTTGAGTGGAAGAGGGATAAGTGGGGATTAATCGGCAAGACATTTCTAAGACTTTCAGACTACAGCGCTGTCTATTTCCCAAACAAGACCACTTCTGTTTCCAAAGTTCAGAAACAATACTACGATGAGAAGTTCGGAAAAGAGGTCGTCTATATACCGAACGGGGTCAGTCCGGTAGAAAAACGCGTACCGCAATGGATTCTGGAACAGGGTATCTCACCGAACAAATACATCTTATTTGCTGCGCGCCTTGTTGAAGAAAAAGGCGCTCATTTCTTAATCGAGGCCTTCAGGAAATTGAAAACAGATATGAAGTTGGTCATTGCAGGTGACGCGGCCCATGCGGAAAGATACAAGGCCCATCTGAAGGATCTTGCAGGCGGCGATCCGAGGATCATATTTCCCGGGTTTGTTACAGGACTTCCTTTAGAAGAACTCTTCAGCAATGCATACCTGTTTTGTTTACCCTCAACTATTGAAGGTCTTCCGGTTGCGCTCCTTGATGCAATGAATTACGGTAACTGCTGCGTATCCAGCGATATCCCCGAAAATCTGGAAGCCATGGAACATCATGGCTACACCTTCCGCAACAGGGACCCAAAAGAACTGAGCCGGGTACTCAAAGACCTGATTGAAAATCCGGAGAAGGTAGAGTCAAAGAAGAAAGCTGCACTGGAGCATGTGCGGCGGGATTATTCATGGGACAGCGTGACGGATCAGATGGAGGCATTGTATATGTCCCTGATTAAGAAGAAAAGAGTAAATACCCGCATGCGCTGGAATGATTTCATAGGGGTAAAGAATGGATGGGATTCTCGCAGTAACTTATAGATGTAACAGCCAATGCAATATGTGTCATACGTGGCAATTCCAGGGCGAAAAAACGAGAGAGATAAGGCCGGCCGACCTGGAGTCCCTTCCCTCCCTGATAAGGCTGAATATCACCGGTGGTGAGCCTTTTCTCAGGAATGATCTGGGCGACATCCTGGATGTCGTAAGGAAGAAGGCAAAGCGGGTCGTTATCAGTACCAACGGATTCCTGACAAAGACGATCATGGAGGTGATGAAGTGTCACCCTGATGTGGGAATCCGTATCAGTTTTGACGGTATCGGTGACACCCATGACCGGATAAGAGGTGTCAGCAATGCCCATATGCGGGCCATTGAAACACTGAAGGGATTGAAAGGACTCGGAATCAAGGATCTCGGTATTGCAGTGACCATCTCTGATCACAACGCAAAAGACCTGGTGCCTCTATTCAATCTTGCCTGCGAGCATGGCGTTGAACTGGCAACCGCGATACTCCATAACGCCTACTACTTCCACAAGGAAGATAATGAGATTATTGATAAACGGCT
>MGXK01000099.1:2388-5871 GCA_001802375.1 Gammaproteobacteria bacterium RBG_16_51_14 | reverse complement strand
AGAAAGGCATACAGGATGGCCTTTGCCGACGACCCGTGACTGGAAGATGACATTAAATTACTCCTGATTTGATGATTATCATGGAATCAAAAATCAGTGTCGATTGATCCAAGGATAAAATTGATAAATTTTGCCCAGTCAACGTGTGGGAAGACAACAGGCGACTAGCAACTGACAACTGACAACCAACCAAGTCCTTATTTATTACTTGTTCTGTCTTGCGGATTCGTTGATCAATGCCCTGGCAAAGCGTCTGATATGGACATCATAGAGAGCGAGTTCACCGCCTGTTTTTATTGCCGCGAGGGAAATTCTGGCAATGAGCAGCAAGAGCAGGATGGCGATCACCCAGGCAATGAAATAAGACAACCGGAATTCATTTTTTACAGTGACTTTGGCTGGTGCTTTTTCAACGTTGATCTGCGCTGGAGATAAGGGATCGGTATCTCCCTCGGTTTCCAGGCTTTCCTTTAACGGGGCAAGGCTTTTATCTATGTTTGAACCCTGCTCAATCGCTATGGCCATCCGCTCGATATTGGCGGGGTTGTGATAGAGGTCAAGGGACTCCTTCAGTACCTGTATGGCAACCCATAATCCGGCAAACAGGAGAAACAGGCCAATGATCCTGACGACAACACTGATTAATTCCCTGGCAGTATCAGCAACGGTGTTTTCCATGGGTATTCACTCTTTCTTTTTCAGATGGATACATTGCACATCCTGTTTCAGGATAATCTCAATGACGCTGTGGTGGCGTCAGCTGTTGATTGTTATTGTTGTTATTAAATCTGTTCTTCTTGAATGAAGCATGTGTATATGATAGCACTGTGAGACTGAAAATCAGGAATTCTCTGTTCGTATTTGCAGGCAGCCGCTTAATGAAGAGTAAAGGCAGGCGGATGATCCCCTGTTATGGCTGATTATTTACTGTACCGTATGGCCGGTGCCGTCCTGGTCATTATCGGCGTTGTAACGGTGGTTTTTCTGTTACTGCATCTCGTCCCCGGTGATCCGGTGGAGGTCATGCTGGGGGAATCCGCACGGGCTGCCGATCGGGAGGCACTCAGGCAGGCGCTGGGACTTGATTTACCCGTCTGGCAGCAATGGTGGCAGTATGTGATTCACCTCATCCATCTTGATCTTGGTACATCACTTCATTCAAAACAGGCGATTGTTTCTCTGCTGGCGGAACGGTTCCCCGCCACCCTGCAACTGGCAGTGGCCAGCATCATGGTGGCAATCCTGCTGGCGCTGCCGCTGGGTGTTTTTGCAGCAGTACGTAACAAAACCAGCTGGGATCAGGCGGCAATGACCTTTTCCATGCTGGGGATCTCGATCCCCAATTTCTGGATGGGTCCCCTGCTGATCCTGGTTTTTTCCGTGTGGCTGGGCTGGTTCCCGGTGAGCGGCAATGAGGGGAGGGCGTCACTGGTATTACCTGCCATGACCCTGGGTACGGCACTGGCGGCCCTGTTGTCACGCATGATACGGGCTTCGTTGCTGGAGGTATTGAATGAAGATTATATTCGTGCGGCCAGGGCACGCGGTCTCGGTGATCTGACTGTCACTTTGCGGCACGGCCTGCGCAATGCCATGCTGCCTGTTATTACGGTGCTGGGTATGCAGCTCGGTGCCCTTCTGGCCGGCGCCGTCATCACGGAAACCGTCTTTGCCTGGCCGGGCATCGGGCAATTGATGATCGATGCCATCCAGAGACGTGATTACCCTGTCGTCCAGGCATGTGTCCTGGTAATCAGTCTCGCATACGTGGCCGTCAATCTGCTGACGGACCTCGCCTATGCGGCGCTGGATCCCCGTGTGAGGCTGGATTCGTGAGGCGTTTTTCATTACCGGCCATCATTATTCTGGTATGGGGCCTGATCGCCCTGATCGGGCCGGTCTTGCCACTGGATCCGAATCGAATAGAATTGGCAAAAATCCTGGGCGCACCGGAATGGCAGGCATGGCTGGGTTATGATGATCTGGGACGATCCATTGGCCAGAGGTTGATCATGGGTGCACATACCTCTTTCCTCGTGGCCTCCGGTGTGGTCATGGTTTCCTTCCTGTCGGGTACCCTGCTTGGCATGCTGGGGGCATGGTTCGGTGGGCCATGGGACAAGGGCCTGGTCTCCATTATTGATATCTTTATCGCCTTTCCCGGTATTCTGCTTGCCATTGCCCTGGCCGGATTACTCGGCCCGGGCCTGATGAACGCGGTGGTTGCCCTGGCAGTGACCGGCTGGGTTGGATTTGCCAGGCTGGCGCGGGCCCAGACCCTGTCAATGAAACACCGGGACCATGTTGAGGCCGCCCGGGCCCTGGGTTCGGGTACAGTAACGATCGTATCGCGACACCTGTTGCCCCTGATCCTGGCACCACTGATCATCGAGGCAACGTTTGCCATTGCCGGTGTGGTGATTGCCGAGGCAAGCCTGTCTTTCCTGGGACTGGGGGTGCAGCCTCCCGGTGCGTCCTGGGGGAGTATGATCCGCGATGGCACTCGCTATATGCTGGTCGCACCGCATATGGTGCTGGCACCGGGCCTGGCAATTTTTCTGGTGGTCATCGCCATCAACCTGCTGGGTGATCGGCTGCGGGATGCCATGGACATTAAGGAGATATCAGCAAATCGCGAATAAACCTATGTGTGGGGTAACGGGATGTCATTAGGACCGATCATGCTCGACCTGCGGGGGACACGTCTGGAGGCCGACGAACGTGAAATGCTGGCGCATCCCCTGACCGGTGGCGTGATCCTGTTTGCCCGTAACTATGAATCCCCGCAACAGCTGACCGGTTTGATCAATGCCATTCATGCGGTACGCGATCCCCGGTTACTGGTTGCGGTTGATCACGAAGGCGGGCGGGTACAGCGTTTCCGGGAAGGCTTTACCCGTTTGCCTGCCTGCCGGCTCATTGGCCGCCGGTATGATGCCGATCATCCGGCCGGAATTGAACTGGCGGAAATGGCAGGCTGGTTGATGGCGGTCGAACTGCGCGCCGTGAATGTTGATTTCAGTTTTGCGCCGGTACTCGATCTGGACAAGTCTCTCAGCCAGGTGATTGGTGACCGTGCCTTTCATAAAAACCCGGAGACAGTCAGTCATCTTGCCCAGGCCTGGCTGCGTGGGATGAAACGCGCCGGTATGGCAGCGGTGGGTAAACATTTTCCGGGGCATGGTTCTGTGTCAGAAGACTCACACCATGCCGTGCCCGTCGATCACCGGCGTTATGAGGACATCCAGATGGAAGACCTGGTACCGTTCGAGCGGATGATTCATGCCGGACTGGCCGCCATCATGCCGGCGCATGTTATCTATCCGGAGATCGATGGCAGACCGGCCGGTTTTTCACCGGTATGGATCAAGGGGATCCTGCGCCATCAGCTCGGGTTCCAGGGTGCGGTCTTCAGTGACGACATCGATATGGCTGGTGCGGAGGTGGCCGGTGATTACGTTGATCGGGCCAGGGCCGCCTTGA
>MGXK01000099.1:2025-2312 GCA_001802375.1 Gammaproteobacteria bacterium RBG_16_51_14 | reverse complement strand
AATCCCAGGCCAGGCTCATCCGGATGCATGGTCGTCACACCATCGGCCTGGATCAATTAAAACAGGAAACGGAATGGCAGACGATCTCCGGCAGGATTGCCGGGCTGGATGAGATACCGGAACTGGACCTGGGTGACGATGAAATACAAATTTGAGAGCGGGGTGCGGGCAGTCGCACTGCTGTGCAGTCTGTTTTCCCCGTTAATTCTTCCTGCGGATGATCTTTCATCTGAATGCAGGCCACTGGAGGTTGCTGGCACCGGGACTCCGCTGCAGATGGCCTATGG
>MGXK01000099.1:0-1988 GCA_001802375.1 Gammaproteobacteria bacterium RBG_16_51_14 | reverse complement strand
CAACCAAGCTATCTGTTCGGCACCATTCACGTGTCTGATCCGGAGATTACAAACCTGCCGGAAGCAGTCAGTAACCAATTAAACCATGCCGGCCGGTTTGTAATGGAGGCCCTGCCGGATCCGGACCAGGTCATGCAACTGACCGGGATGATGTTTCTTGCGGAAGGCAGACAACTCGGGGAGTTGATCGCCCCGGCGTTGTTTACAAGAACAGTCGAGATACTCGCCGGCTATCAGATACCCCTTGAGGTGGCAAGCATAATAAAACCGTGGGCGGCCTTTATGGTGATGAATTATCCCCCCGGCAATGCCCTGGTGATGGATCTGAAAATGCTGTACCTGGCGCAGGAGAACGGGATTGCGGTTGCCGGTCTTGAAACATTGCAGGAGCAGGGAAAGATCTTTGATGAACTGGCACTGGCAACACAACTCAGGCTGCTGACTGATACGGTGTGTCATTATGATCGACTGCAAGAGGATTTCGGGCTGATGAAATCCCTGTATAGCAAACGCGATTTGCAAGGGCTGTATGAACTCAGCCGGCGTTACAAGCTTTCAGAAGAGGCGGAATATCAGGAACTGATGAAAAAATTGCTGACCGATCGCAACATTACCATGGCTGAACGCATGCAACCCTTCCTGAAAGAAGGCAACGCCTTTATCGCGATCGGGGCAATGCATCTCGCCGGTGCTGGTGGTGTATTATCACTGCTGGAACAGAAAGGCTATGCGATAAAATTGATCTATTGATAACCGCGACCCCTTAAACACCACCTGACTTCAGACTACAAACCTGTAGGCGTCCATGCACATCAGGGCAGTTGCCAGGGAAGCCAGAACCGAAGACATGACAGTGTATTTTGTGAAGTTCAACCTCAGCCCCTTTTTCCATATCAATCAGAATCATGTTTTGATAAAGACTTTCATCGGATGAGACAAGTTTTTTTTCACGAACACCTGTACGCCTTGTTTCCTGAAAGTCCATAGTGGTACTTTTTTTGATTACATAATCCTGTCCCATATCGTTTCCGATTAAGGCGATGTATAACGATTGACCTCAAGCACGTGTCTTTACGCGTTGCCTGGAGGTTTTTGTTAAAGGCCGCTGATGAATCTCACTGTATGCATCCAGTAGTCTGCGGATCATTTTTTGATATTGCGTATCATGCTTTTTCGCCTCACGCTTGAAAAATTCCACGCTGGATCGGCTCAGGGCGATGGTGACTTTCATCGTATCGTCCTTCAATGCCAGTTCCTCCGGTTTCGGAAGAAAGTCCGGGACGACTTTAACCTTGCCTATAGGTTCATCGGTGTATTTGATTTTCTCGTTCATAAATTTGCCTGCCCTTTCTCCAGAATCCGGCGCCAATTATGCGAATAATGCGTCGCCTGTAAGTAAATCGTACTGTCATAATCCCGGACCCAACCCTGCCAAAGCAGTAGTACCGTTTCTCACCCGTACTATGAGAAAGATCTTCTGCTATGACACGATCCGGATCAACAAAGGCATATTGCGCTTCTGCAAAAGTGACGCCGTGTCTTGCCTGATTCAGAAGATCCTTTTCCGGGTCCCACTCGAAGTTTTCCCTGTGCATGGAAAAAGTATAACCATGATATGGCTATAAAGCCATACAATTAGATGGGTCAGGAATCAATAAATAATTATAGCGGCCTCTAATACAGCGGCGTAGCTCGGGGCCAGAGTAAAAACTGCCAAAAATTTTGATTAATTTTGTTCTGACCCCGATCCCTGATTTAACTTGTGACCTGCGCAGCGCAACCGGAAAGGGTAGCCACGAGTGTAACAAATGTTGAAACCATTCTAACAATCTTCATATGCCGATGCTTCTATAGCATGAGTTCGAGAAAACTGGTGAGAACAGGTGATGTGCCTAACACTGTCCAACAGCTGCGAGCAGTTAGCGAGTCAGCTGGATGGGCCTATTCGACGTTAACGTGTTTAAGACGCAGTTTCACGCCGTGTGAGT
>MGXK01000098.1:6046-6802 GCA_001802375.1 Gammaproteobacteria bacterium RBG_16_51_14 | reverse complement strand
CCTGCACAAGGATTGAATGTGCGAATTTAACCAGGTTATCAGCAACCACTTTTGGTTGTTAATGTTTGTGGATAACCACTTTTCAGGCAGAACAACCTGCCATCCGGATCAAGAAAACCCTGTGCTGACCGGGTTGATCACCGTAACCGCGGACAATTCGTTTGATCTGGATCATGGTTTGTTGTGATAGTGATCGTGAAATATGATCTGGATCAAACAAACCTCACTTCTTCTCCCATCACCCTTACCGGTGGTATGCAAATTGCCCCTCTTATCTCCGTCATTGATAAGTCATTGATAAAAAAAGCAGTTGTAACCTGATTAATGGAATGCATGCGGGCTCAGGCATGCATCCCTGACGATGAGCAGAGGAGGAAGCCAATGGTATTCATGATGGCGCCGGGTGGGACCAGAGAAATGGCGCGGACCGTCCTGGATGAAGGAGCGGATGCTGTCTATGTGGGTGTCATCGGATGGAGCAGGCGTGGTTCGAAAGACGAACTGAACGATGACGAGATCCACGAAGTGATTGATTACGCACTCGCCAGGAACAAGGAGGTGCGGATTGTTGTTAACACCTATCCCAGTTCAACCGAGATCCCGATGTTCCTCGAAAAGGTACAGAAATACCTGTCCTGGGGCGCAAAGGGTTTCATGATCAGTGACCCGGGCTGTATGGCGCTTGTCCGTGAATATTTACCGGATGCGGACATCCACACCAGCGTCGGCTGCGGTATTGTCAATCAGGAAGATGTC
>MGXK01000098.1:0-6021 GCA_001802375.1 Gammaproteobacteria bacterium RBG_16_51_14 | reverse complement strand
TGCCCTATCGAATGAGTGTCGAGGATATCGCCAGGATCAGAAAAGAGGTCGGCGTCGGTATTGAGGTTTTCCTGTTCAAGACCGCGGCCGGCGGCAAGATCTGCCCCGGCAAATGCATGATGAGCAGTTATTTCAGCTTCCGGCGCTGGCTGGATGAGAATGGCAAGGATCATTTCTTCGGCAGTGCCAGTCGCGGCGGGGATTGCCTGCGCGTCTGCCAGGCCGGCTGGACATTGAGTATCAATGAGGATGTCTATCGGGAGGATCTGAATATCAAAAGCAATCCCGCACTCTGGTTTATGGAACTGCCGGAATACTTCAAGGCAGGCGTTGATTGCCTGAAGGTCCCCGGCAGGGATCGCTCCACACAACTGGTTCGCGATCTGGTCCGGTTCTATCGAAGGGTGGTTGATGACGCACTTTCCAGCGACAACCCGAAGCTGGGCAAGTATGCAGCCGAGGTCGAGACATTCAGGCTCAGGTGGATTGAGGAGAGGGGCAAACGGGACCTGCGTCTGCTTTCGGAGGCCAGCATGGATAACATCAGAGAAGTGCCGGTAACGGCGTAACAGAGGATAACTATTATGTATGAACTTTCAACGGACATCTGCAACATGAAGGAGCTGCGCGCGGCGGATATATCCGCCTACGATGCGATCTATCTGGGGGAATATGCCTGTCCAAAATATCCAAACAACTTCAGTTCGCATCCCGAACAGCTGCAGCAGGGGGTGGAACTGGTGAAATCCCTCGACAAGAAATGTTACCTCCGTCTCTACGCGGTCCCGGACAACCGCGACCTGACCTGGGTCAGGGAAATCATCGAGGAGGCGATGCGCCTGCCCTTTGATGCACTGGAGGTCCATAACATGGGCCTGTTGCGTGTATTGAAAGAGATGAATTGTCCGTTACCCATCCACCTGGGCGTCTTCGGTAATCTGTATACCCACGTGACTGCCAAGGTTTTGAAGGAGTACGGGGTGGAGCGTGTCTATCCCAACCCGGAGCTGAGTCTGAAAGAGATTGTCTACATCGAAGAGAATGCAGACATCGATGTCCTGGTGCCGGTACATGGGAAGATCCCGCTGGTAATCTCGGAAACCTGTTTCATCGTGGAAAATTCGGACCGGAAACCGGATGACTGCGGGTTCCTCTGCTCCGAGGAATACTGGTTGAAGCGGGACGACTGGACCCTGAAGGATCTGGGCCGTATGACCGTGAGCGGCAAGGACCTGTGCATGATCGAACACATTGATGAACTTGTGAAAATGGGGCTGGGCACATTTTTTATAGAGAGCAGTCATGAAAACGTGGATTACATCGGTACCGTCGGCGGCATCTATAAAGAGGCCTTCACGGCTGCCTTCAATGGGGAAAGGGTGCTGGATAACACGGCATGGCTGGAACAGCTGGGTGCCTTTGCCAGGATGGGTCTTTGTAACGGTTACTATTTTGAAGGGGCGGGACAGAAATATTCTGGAGGAACGTCGGTATGGTCGAACTGTTAGCCCCGGCCGGCACCAGGGAGATGGCCTTCGCGGCCATTGAGGAGGGTGCGGATACCATTTATGTCGGACCTCTCGGGTGGAGCCGGCGTCCCTATGAATCCGAACTGACCGACGACGAGATCCGTGAGGTCATCGACTTTGCCGGGATACATGGCAAGCAGGTCCGGGTTGCGGTCAACACCTACCCCAGTCCTTTTGAAGAGGATTTATTTATCAAAAAGATTGAGCAGTACGCACTCTGGGGTGCGACCGGATTCATGTTAACCGATATTGGCACCATGGCCCGGATCCGCCGGATCCTTCCCGATACCATCATCCATGTCAGCGTTGGCAGCGGCATTACCAACAGCAGGGATGCCCAGTTCTACCGCGATCTGGGTGCAGATATGATCGTCCTGCCCTACCGGTGGGGCGTCACAGAGATCGCCGAAACCAGGGAAATCACGGATATCGGGATCGAGGTGTTTCTTTTCGAGACTATACAGACGGGCAAGATCTGCCCGGGCAAGTGCATCATGAGCAGTTATCTGAAATTCCGTGACTGGACGGAGATGGAGGGCAAGAACTACTTTTTCGGGAGTGCCAACCGCGGTGCCAAGGAATGCTATCGCGTATGTCAGACATTCTGGGATTTTACCCCGAAGAATACCGATACCATCGAGGTGAAACTGAGGAAGGATGCCTGTCTCATGCTGGATCAGATCCCGGAATATATCCGCCAGGGGGTTACCTGCTTCAAGATTTCGGGAAGGGAACGCCCTACCGAAATCATTCGCGATCTGGTGCGATTCTATCGCCGTGTTATTGACGGCATTATGGAAGATACCCACCCCGATGTCAGTGACTATCATCCGGAGATGGAGGTTTTCCAGCACCGCTGGGTCAGTGAAAAACGCAAGCGGCTCGGTACCCTGATGGGCCGTGCGGACAGCTATGCGGCCATGGGCAAGGCCGCTTCCGGACAATAAGGCCGGGACACAGGACGGCGTCATGCAAGAGACAATGGTAGAGAGACAATTGCAGCAAAGGCAGCTGGCTGGTGACCTCGGCACCCTGAAGGCGGCATTCGAGGCGACCGGGAGCCCGCGCTGGATCATGGACACCATAATAAAACAGGGTCTGGATGTGCAACACAACTTCCGGCTGGAAATAGATTACATTGACGATCTGGTAAAAAACGGACTGCAATCCGGTGAGGCCGCGCTCGCACAGGGCAGTGTGGATTTTATCGATACAGACTGGCTTTCCATTGCCCGCTGCCGCAACCAGGGTATGGCGATCGGTGCGGTTTTCCCCTACGGACGTATTATGGGTGGTCTGGTTGCCCCCTGTGATTCCGGCATCGGCAGTCTGGAGCATCTGCGCGGCAAACGCATCGGGGTAGTGCGGTTACAGGACAAGAACTGGATCATCGCCCGCGCTGTCTGTATCCGGTGTCACGGCTTCGATCCACAGGAGGACGCCGTAGTAATGGAGGCCCGCTCCAAGACCGGGCTGATCCAGCGGCTGGAACAAGGGGAGATCGACTGCGCCTTTGTGTTCTGGCATCTGGTGCCGCGCCTGGTGGCGACCGGCCGGTACCGGCAGGTTTGCGACATTCTGGATCTGCTGCCCGCGCTGGGGATCGATCGCTGCCCCACGACTTTCTTTACCTTTCGGGACGCGTTTATTGAGCAGCATCCCCGACTCATACGGGCCTTTGTGGCCGCCTACACTGCAGCGGTTGATTTGATGCGAAACAGTAATGAGGCCTGGGTGGAGATCAGGGCCAGCCTCTTGCACGGGTGTGATCCGGTACTTCTCAAGGCCTTGCGCGAGAAATGGGAAAGTCGGGTCACGACGGTCTGGAACGAAGCCATGATCGCCGATCTGCATCATCTGTTTGATGAGATCCGGCGCACCGGCGGGACCGCGGCAGTCGGTTGCGACCGCATCCCGGCGGGGACATTCACAACCGCCTTCATGCACTGAGACCCGGAGGCTGAAATGTGTTCCAGCACCAGTATGAGAAAAGCAGAGGACCACAAACCGTTTGGTGATCGGGCCTCAATAAAATTCAACCGTTGTTTGCCGCAGGCAAGGGAGTATTTCTATGGTTAATCTGATGGCGCCAGGTGGCACGAAACAAATGGCGATTGACGCGCTGGAGTGTGGCGCTGATTCCGTATTCATCGGATCGAAAGGATGGAGTCGCAGACCGGCATCGGATGAACTCACCGATCTCGAGATGAAGGAGGTCATCCAGTTCGCCGGCAATACCGGCAAAGAGGCGCGCATCGCCATTAACGTGATGCCCTGTCCTGATGAGATCCCCCTGTTTTTGCACAAGGTGGAACAGTATTTCGCATGGGGTGCCGCCGGCGTGATGATCTGTGATCCGGGGTGTATCCATCTTGTACGCGAACATTTTCCGGATGTCGATATCCACGTGAGCGTGACTGCCGGCCTGTTCAACATCGAGGATATTCATTTCTACCGGAGTATGGGGGCCAATCTCGTCATCATTCCGTACCGCTGGGGGGTGGCCGAAATCGAGCAGGTCCGCAACAAGGTGGATGTCGGACTGGAGGCATTCCTGTTTCAGACGCCGCACCGAGGCTGGATCTGTCCGGGCCGGTGCTGGAGCAGCAGTTACCTTAATATTGACCGCTGGGTTGACGAGGAAGGCAAGGACCATTGTATCGGCAGTGCCAGCCGGGGAGGCAGTTGTCATCGTATCTGCCAGGGTGAATGGAGGCGGTGGAAAGCGGACGAGCCGACCCCGTTTACACCACGTCTGAAAGGTTCCCCGGAACTGTTGCTGTCGGAAATACCCGCCTACATCGAACTGGGGGCGACCTGTTTCAAACTGCCGGGCCGGGAACGATCGACCAGGCTGGTGTGTGAACTGGTACGCTTCTATCGTCGGGTCCTCGACTATGTCCTGGCAGGGCACAGCGAGGTGGATGCCTTTGTCCCTGAGTGGGAAGCCCTCAGGCAATGGTGGGTGGAGGAGCGGGTCAGCCGTGACAACGGGCGTCTGCATCATGCCAATGCCATGTTGCGTGAGCCTGAAAATCGGGTACTGAACTGCTGACGTAGTCGCCTATGGATCATGCAGGGCAGAATGCCATCAGGGCAGTTGCCACCGTTGGTGAGCAAGAACCGGGCTACCAGGATGCCTGCATCATCGATCTCGCCGCCATCGGCAAGCAGGACCTGCCGCTGGTGGGTACCAAGGCCTATCACCTGGGATTGCTGGCACAGGCCGGTTTCCCGGTACCCAAAGGGTTTTGTATCACCACCAGGGCCTTCCGGGAGTCTGTCTCTACCGGCCAGGTGGGTGCTGTTGTCATTCCTCCACATCTGCAAGAGGCCATCCTTGCTGCTTACCGGCAGGCACGCATCACGGTGGCGGTCGTGCGCAGTTCCGCCATTGAGGAAGACCGGCCGGAAGCAAGTTGGGCCGGTGTCTATCCCACTACCCTCCACGTAATCACAGGACAGGAACTGCTGGCCGCAATAGAAAAGTGTTTTCGTTCCCTCTATGGAAACAGTGCCTCCCTGTACAGAAAGCATATCGGGAACGGTGGCAAGCCGGGGAATCCTGGCATGGCCGTCCTGGTGCAGGAGACAGTGGACGCAGATGCGGCCGGTGTGCTGTTCACGATGAATCCGCTGACCGGGGACCGTCGCGAAATGTGCATCAACGCGGTGCCGGGCATCGGTGAACCCCTGTTATCGGGTGAGGTGACGGGCGATGCCTTTACCGTGACCCCTGAAGGCCGTCTCCTGCAGCAACAGATCTCGGAGAAGCCGAAAATGCTTTCGACGGTGGGTGAAATACCGGTTCCGGAAAACAAGCGAAGCTGGCCGACCATCAGCTCCCAGCGGATCATGGATCTGGTTGAAGTGGGACGCGAGGTCGAGAAATATTTCGGCTGTCCACAAGACATCGAATTTGCGATCAGTAAAGGCCGGATCTCCATTATCCAGGCACGACCGATCCCGGAGAAACACCCGAGACAGGATAACGACGCGCACCTGATTGATGCCTATATCCGTCGGGAACGCGAGAGACTCAATCACAAGGTCGCCGCCATGCAACAGGGGGGTGAACTGCGCGGCAACGAGGCGATCTTCAGTGCGGGCAATATCACGGAACTCCTGCCCACACCGACCCCCATGAGTTTTGGTTTGTTCCGTTATATCTTCGCGGGGGAGGAAGGCGCCATCCTCACCGGCAGATGCCTGCTGGGGTATCGCTTGCAGAAGGGATTGACCAGTCACCTGTTTGAACTGATCTGCGGGCATCCCTATTTCAATCTGGAGATCGATGCCACTACCTATAACATGGGTATTCCCATTACTATCCAGAATTACCTTGATCAGATCAGGGATGATCCTGCCCTCGCCAACTATCCTGAACTGGGCCTCTATGAACAGACGCCGACGCGTGAGGCACTGATCTCCCGTTACGGTGCCACGGAAGGGGAAGGCTACTATCAGTTATATTCGACATTTCGTGAGAACA